>JAJEGI010000064.1 GCA_022819945.1 Candidatus Poribacteria bacterium | reverse complement strand
TTCATCGTTTTCGGCGGATTTGACGCGAACTGCATCCGAAGGGACCCGCAGGTTTTGTGTGAGATATTCCCGTACGTCCTCAGCGTGAATTCGCTCGCCAGTCTGCTGATCCCTACCGGTTCGCTCAACGCGCACAACGGCGATAGGTCGGATATATCGTCCCATGCTATTTTCATACGATCTTGCTTCAGCATCAAGTCGTTCAAGTTCATCGGCTGCTTGACTGAGGGTTAATTGCCATTCAGCATTCGGAAACGATGTCACCTGCACCGGTAACTTAATCATCTCCTCTTTTTTCAAGTCGGGTCCCTCAATATCAACGAGAAGATTGCTAATGCCACGGTTCGGTGTTGCTGAAAGTTCAATCACCATCCGCGGGTCAAGACGATTGATAGATTTGGCAAATTCTTCGTTTGCTGTCTGATTTCTTGCACCGTAGGCTTTGTGTGCCTCGTCCAAAACAACGACCGGACGCAGCAATTTGAACACGTTAAACAGACTCTGTTTGACGAGTCCGCGTTCGGTATGACACTCCAGATCGGGGTATTCATTTAGCAGATTGGTATTACCGAAGATATTATCAATGTCTGGGAAAAAACTCGGATAACGTCCGGAATCCCGAAACATACGCAGAAATTCTCTGCCTTTTTGTCGATTTGTTGCTGGGAGCATTAGTAGCATGACGCAGAGATAATTGGCGATGTCGTCTCTGTTGAAGGTGTCCTCTTTCTCCAGCATTTTGATGCGACCCGCACCTGCCCGATTTAACATCTTACGATACGGATGTTGTCTGTTCCACAACGCAGCCTTTGTTTGTGTGTAGATCGCCTTGCTTGGCACAATCCACAGGACCAAACCGCGCTGTCGAGGGAGGCGTTCCAATGCAGCGGCAGCGAGTAAGGTTTTACCGCCACCTGTCGGTACTTTGAAGCAGATATGCGGAATCGGGCGGTTTGCCTCGTCGGTACGGTCAACGTATTCGCCTGCGGTTGCCGCAACGCCTTCATTTTCTTCTAAATTTTTCCACGCGATTTTAGGATAATTGCGTATTTCGTCGGGAATCGGCATATCAACCGGTGTCTGTCTAAAAGCCTCAATCATAGTTTCAGAGGCATGTTGTGCTTCCTCAAGTGCTTCTAACCAACGCGCCAAAGCGTCAAGGGCACCACGTTGATACTCCTTTAATTCCATCATGTTATCACCTTTTCCCATTCGTGTAGAGCATCTGGGAGTTGGCAAAATATGATGCCCATCTTCGTGAGTTCACGCTGTCCGATGTAATTGCCCGCTGCGTAGACGATCGCCTTTCTATCGTTTTCACGACTGGCATCGCGAATGCGTTCCGCTCTTTCCAGATTGAGGATAGCGGCGTTGCTGCGTAAGTACTCAAGGTCGGGTTTATAGAGCAGGTAGTAATCGTTTGGGTCGTTGCTGTGAAAAAGTCCGTTGTCATTTTGTTGCTCTAATGTATCCGCTCCGACAGAAATGCCGGAGGTTGTATACAAGAGATTGGCGGCAAGTGCTGAGTATGATGGCAGTGCCTCTCCGGTGAGCATTGCTTCTATTTCAATCGGCTTGCCCAATGTGCAGTAGGTAAAGGAGCCTCCCAAACCTTCGCGTAAGGCATCGTCACGGGCATCGGGAACACCGTTGATGACACGGCGGACGCGTTCTGCAGTGATTGTATCGGCGTAATCCTCACACTCAATCAGGATAAACTTCCGATTGCCATCATCTTCTTTGTTAAGGTCAAGAACAGCGTGGGCAGTGGTGCCACTACCAGCGAAAGAGTCCAGAATAAGAGTGTCATTTTTCCTTGATACACCTTCGGCAATCCCTATTAAATTCGCAATCAACCTTGTCGGTTTAGGATTGTTGAACTCAAGGGCTGTGCTTTGGAAAACAGTTTGTAGCTGCTTTGTTCCCTCGTCCGTGGTACCCCCAATATCCGCCAACATTAAATCAATTGGGACAATACCTTTTTTTTCAGATTCGCTAAGAAAATTTTTGAGACGAGGATAGCGCAAATTTCCGTCAAGTCCCCACCAAAGTCTGTTTTCACTAACATGTTTTTCATGGGTATTTTGGCTATACTTCCAAGCATGCGTAGGATGATTTACAGTCTCTCCCGTATGCGGATTTATTACCGCGTAAACTAGGTTTGGACGTTGTTCTTTCGTCGCAGGATTGACATACGAACTGGATATCCAACTGCCCCGTGGGTCATCATCAGGATTAGAATATGTTTCATCAAGCTTTTCATCCCGCTTAACCCGAATGTGAGAAACAGCATCGGATTTTCTATAGGCAATGATATGTTCACGTTGGTTTGAGAATAATTTGGCGTTGTTACTCCTGCCATAGCGGTGTTGCCAAATAATATCTGCAAGAAAGTTTTCCCTTCCCAGAATTTCATCCAGCACCATCCGTAAGTGATGTTGTTCATTATCATCAATAGAGATAAAAATTATACCGTCATCAGCAAGGAGCTCTTTGAGTAAATGCAGCCTTGGCCACATCATACAGAGCCATTTATCATGTCGTTCCAGATCTTCGTTATCAATAGGGGCGTTCTCGGTAAGCCATTGCCGCATCAGCGGACTGTTAACGTTGTCGTTGTAGACCCATCCCTCGTTGCCGGTGTTGTACGGGGGGTCGATATAGACGCACTTGATACGGTTTGCATAGCGTGGAAGTAGTGCTTTAAGTGCGTGCAGGTTGTCGCCGTGGATGATGAGGTTGTCGTCGGTGTCGGCTGGGTTGCAGGAGCGGCTTTCGTCGGGTTCAAGTGGGCGGTAGGGGACGGTGAGGTGGTGGGCGTAGATGTGTTGTTTTCCTTTGAATTCGAGTGTGGGCATGGGCAATTCCTTTCGATTTATCTGTATTATAATCTGATTTATCGATTGTGTCTTTACAGTCGGAGTGACAACCGTCCTTGTTATTAACTCGTCCAATCTTCTAAACGAAGTTCCAATCCGACTATTCGCTGATAATCAGAGTCAGAAGTAACCAGAATTGCATCAAGAGTTAGAGCTGTCGCAGCAATCCAGAGATCGCATTCACCTAAAGACGTTCCCCGTTGTTCCACTGCAACTTTTATCTTCGCATAGATATCACTAACACTCTCTGAGATTGGCTCACAAGGAACTATCCCAAATAATTCGTCTGTTTTTTGTTGGAGATCTTGTTTTCTTTTTCCTGCAGGAAGCCGAGCAATTCCGAACAGAATTTCGCCCTTGACTATGGAACAGGTGAAAGTATAGTCTGATTCGGTTAGGGAATTCAAACGTTCTTTAACTTGGGGGTTATCTTTCATCAACAGACTCCACGTCGTTGTTTCCAAGAGATACTTATTCATTATTTTTAGGTTCATCCGGTTCAAAGGGCGAATCGAATTTTATCGGTATTTTCCCTTCTTTTATTGATTGGTTCAGTGCTTCAATGTCTGCATCGGTGAGATGCGGTGGTTTTTCCATCGCTTTGATGAGGCGTTGTGCAGCGGGGTTTTTTCTTGTTTGTGTTGCCTTTTTTTCTTCACGGGTAAGTTCATGGGGCGTTTTTGGGAGAACTCTGAATTCGACTTCAAGCTCTTGTCCTTCGGGAAGGTTGATCTTATCGAACGGTTCAATCACGCCGTTTCTGTATGTTGCTTTTATCTTTTTTGTTTTCATTGTTTTCACCTCCTCCTTTGCTTTCCATGGTCGCTTTCAGCACGACGGGCTATTTCTACGAGTCATATTCTAAAACTTCCTAAAGTTTGGACAAGTCGTATCACATTTAGGTTGAATGTTCAAGGATTGAGAGGTTTTTTTACGCGTTTCATACACCAGAACTTGAAAAAAAATAAAAGCAGATCGCCGACGCGCGGCACGATTTGCGAAGCATTTATGCACTAGTGGCACAGACTAACAGTCTATGCTACAAAAGAGACATAGGCTGTTAGTCTGTGCTACGAAAGAGGGTTTGATTGGAAATCTCTGACTATCTTAAGGTTGTCCAGTGAGGAGCTGCCGTTGATTGCGAATTACTGCTGTTAACTGATAGTCTTTGACCATTGCATGAATAGATGCTACAGTTGCTGCTTGATTTTTCCCCAAGTGGTCGCGAGTTTGTCTGAGGCGGAAACTGCTTGGGGTTTGCCAGCGGTTTCGCCTTCGCCGTCTCCCATTTCGATGTCATCAATATAATTGGTCAGCGCGGTGGGGTGGTCCCAACCGAAGAAGATCCAACTTAGACTCGGATTCACGCCGCCTTTGCCGCCCTCGCCTCTAAAACCGAAATCATCGGCGACTTGCTCGTCATCGACGTAAAAGTCGTAAGTTTTCTTTTTAAAGTCGAGCACGATGCGGAGATGATGCCATTCACCGAATTTTCCCTGCGCCACTTGTTGTCCTGTAGTGCCGTCGAGCGCGTGGATAGAGGCGTCCGGCTGAATATTAAATACGGCAGCCCCGCCCCACTTGATGGCGTCTCCACCGATATAAAACAGCATTGTGCCTGCGCCCTCTTCCCGCTGCGTGAATAATGAAGTGTACTGAATTCCATCATGCGTACCGTCAAAACTTCTGGTGACCATTGTTTTTTCTGTGACCAGAATACTTTTGCCTGTGTCCCCGCGCTTCACCTCGCTTCCAATTTCGCAAGTTCCTTGGTTCATTGCCGTTTTCCAGTCATCTTGCCCAGCGATGTCACCATCTTTGAAGTCGTCAAAATTCTCACTGTACCACACGTTGCCAAACGCATTGACTCCCAAAAATAAGAGTCCGAGACTGAGTACCAAACTTCGCTTTAACATTATAAGCCTCCTGAAAGTTTTGTTATTATAACCCGAGTTGCTACGGACAAGATTTTAGTTACGAGGTTTCTTGCGTTTTTGCCGCGTCCAATGTTCGTTTGCGGACGCATAAGCGCAACCTAACCGGAAACCATGCTACAAAGGGAACTGTGCTATAAAAACTGCCACAGCCTAACAGGCTATGCTACAAAGATTGCAGTCGAGCAGATACGCCTATTATACCAGAATTTCTGACCAAGGTCAAACGTTTTTAGACGGAAATTATCAATTCAGTGTTTCAGCCCATTCGCTGAGAACCCGCGTCATTTCTACGAAAACGTCTTCTTCCGTGTTACGGCGTTTGAGTACCTTGAACCCATGGTCTGCTGTGTCCAGCAGATGTAAGGTCGCCTTGTCGCCGAGTTTTTCGCAGACGGGTTCTAATAGGTCGAGTACTGCTAACTTATCGCGGGTACCAGAGAGGAATAACATCGGAATTGTGACATCAGCAAGGTGTTCGGCGCGTTCTATGCCTTCTCTGCCAGATGGATGCAGCGGGAATGCGAAAAACACAAGACCTTTGACATGCTCAATCGGTTCCTTCGCTGCGGACATTGAGGACATGCGTCCGCTATAGGAGTGTCCACCGACGAGGATGGATAAATCGCTTGCGGCTTCGTGTGCAGCCGCTGCGGCGGATCGGACGGTTTGGAGGGCGACTGCCTCTGACTCCCGACCGCCGCCACCGCGTTCCATATAAGGGAACTGGTAACGGAACGTTGCGATGTCGATGTCCGCTAACCGTTCAGCGATCGTTTGGAGCGTTGCGCTACGCATGTTTGTACCTGCGCCGTGTCCGAGCACGAGCAGCCATTTCGCGTTGGCGGGACGCATCAGGATTGAGGAGACTTCGCCTTTTTCTGGCGTTGCGATGAATTTAGATTCGATTGTTTGGTAACTCATTTTTGATGCCTCGAATTCTTTGTTGTGAAATAGATTGTAGGAGATAGTTGTAAAGTGTGCGAAAATCTGTGAAGTTATCAAGAACTATTGATTACGTCAAAAATTTCTTCCTAACTTTAGCACACTTGCAAACTTTCCAAACTTCCTTGATTACTGGATTAAGCACTGTTGCACGATGTCTCGGTAGGTTTCTAATCCGGCAATCTCTAACCCTTTGACTTTTGCGAGGTCGTCCCAGCGGCGTAGTGTGAGCGCGTCTTGGAAATGCGGGATCTGTTCAAATGCCTCCTGTTCTTCGTCTGACATGACACCGCCCTGAACGATGAGGCTCCTTTTCGATGCTTCGGATAACCCGTCGTGGTAAGCGGCATCGGTTTTACAGAGATACCGCTTTGCTGGCACATGCAGTCGGATGGGTGTTGTGACGGCTTCTGGGAAGAACGGTGCCAGATATTTCGCACCAATCGCTTCATGATTCAGGTCTATGTTGAGGAAGGCTTTATCGGCGTTGTGTTCATCTAAGATAATATGTCCGATATCGTGAAGTAATGCCCCTGTCATCAGTGTCGGACTTGCCTCGTGCTGTTTTGCGAGTGCGGCGCATTGGAGTGCGTGTTCTAACTGTGTCACTACCTCGTCGTAGAATGACTGTCCCCGCCTTTCCATGTAGTCGAATAGTGCATCAACCTTTTGTTGTGGGGCTGCGTCTTTCATTTCCTGGGCGAGGCTCTGATCAATGTAGTTTTGCATGATTTACTGTTTTCCCTCGAAAATGTGCGATTTTACTAATTTGTGCGTCTCGGTCTGAGCCATCTGCTGCATATTCTGAGAAAGCCTGCCGTTTATCGGCGTAATACTGCTCTCGCCAATCGCCTTGTGAACTGGCGTTGTAGGTGAGATAGATAATGCGTCTCGGTTGGTCAGATCGATTTGTCGGACTCTTGTGTGGGATATAGGAGCCGAAGAGGAGAATGTCCCCGGGATCTGTTGGGACGGCAACCCATTTCATTGTTGCAGCGGTTTCGGGTGCGACGCAGCCTTTTTCATCGAGTGCGATGAACCCTTCCTGATGTCGACCGGGTGCGAAATAGAGGCATCCGCTTTCGGGAGTGGCTGAGTCTACCGAAATTAGACAGGTGATATGGTAGTCAATAAACTCGTAGGCGGGCGCGTCTTGATGGGCAGCGTAACCACCGCCACCGGGATATTTGTAGTTGATTTTTTCTTTGTAGAGGACTGCCGGTTCTGCCATCAACTCCGAGACGACCTCCAACACTTTTCCATCTGTCACCGTGGCGTTGATGTCGGTATGATATGGCACGAAATTTTCTGATCGGGAGAGTCGCGGCCCCTTCGGTGTGGATTCGTAATGATGCATCCATTTGTCGGATGTCGGTTTCCAGTCCGAGATTTCAGAGACCCATGCTTGTAGATCTCTCACCTCTCCTGCGGCAAAAAAGCGCGGGATTTTCAGGTAGCCGTTGGTTTTCCAGTTTCGGTGGAGTTCTGAATTAAGGTGAGACATAACCCTTTTCCTTGCAAATAATCCTATTGCTTGTAAGTATAGCGTGTAGATAATTTTTTGTCAAATTTTAGCGGTTTTGGTTTTTAGCTTGATATTATTGGAAAATTGAGTAGTTTTGATTGGATGATAATAATCACTTGTAAGAAAAGTGCATAAGTCGTATAATAGATACAACAATTTGAATTAGAATCAGAAGAGAATAACAAAATCATTTCCTACAAGTCGGACCTACAACAGGAGATTCATTATGCGTACTTCAGTTGATACTTCCCAAGAAATTCACCCCGGTTCTATCAACGTTGAAACATTACCGATGGAAGCGGTGGATGAAACCGAACTTGTTTACCATCAATTGTGTTCTGCCGATGATTTTGAGGATTTGGAAGGTAAGCCTTTCCACGTCAACGGTACCCATCTGGCTGTTTTCAAGTACGGAGACAAGTTTTACGCTGTCGATAACCGTTGCCCGCACATGGGTTATCCTATGTCGAAGGGCAGTATCCGTGATGGGGTGCTTATTTGTCACTGGCATCATTGGGAATTTGATCTCAAATCAGGCGGGTGCTTTCTGGCATCCGGCGATGATCTGAAAGCGTTTCCTGTCGAATTGCGCGATGACGGCTATCTATACGTTGGATTAGCCAAGGGTGAACGGGAAGCCGCAATACAGCGGGTCATTGATCGTGGTAAGCGCGCCCTTGAGCGCGGACTGAAGGATCGCAGTACCTTTTTTATCGCTAAAGCCGTCACTGCGCTTCGGGACGCAGGCGCGACACCGAACGAGATTATTCAACAAGGACTTCATTACGGAGCGCATAAAAGTAGTGATGGGTGGTCGTCAGGTGTTGCTATCCTCACCCTTGCAGCGAATCTGTGGGACGACGTTGATCCGAAAGACCATAACCTGTTTCTCGTACACGGCTTGACCCAGATTAGCCGTCGAACGACTGGAAGTGCGCGCCCGTATCGTGCGGCGTTTCCGAGAATGAGTGAGGAACACGATCTTGAAACGCTCAAGCGGTGGTTCCGTTATTTTGTGGATAAACGGCACTCAGGTGCAGCGGAGCGCATCTTATTGACGCTGAACGACCGCGATTACGATAAATCGGTGCTCGCAGATTTCGTCTACACAGCAGCGACCGACTACTACTTTACTGGCGATGGACATGCCCTTGATTTTGCCAACAAGATGTTCGAGGCATTGGATTACGTCGAATGGGACGGCGCACACGAGATTTTACGTCCGATTGTCGTTGATCTGGTGAGTCGAACCCGGCATGAAGAGACCTCGCGATGGGCGGATGCAGTACCGGTGTTGGAACCGGTCTTTGAAAGACTTGATAGCATCTGGGAAGAGAATCAAGCCAATGCAGCTGAACTGGATATTTCGGCGTTTACACAGGTGCTCCTCGGTGATGAGTTTGAGCCGACTGTCGTTGCGGTGGAAGAGAAACTACGTGCCGGTGTGGATCCGAGGGACATCTGTCGCGCGATGACCTACGCTTCGGCGGTTCGTACAGCCCGTTTCCATCTCAAGAACGAGGGAGATTGGCACGATGTGGCGAACATCTACTCGTATGCACATGCGCTGTATCACGCTTTTGCGTATGCTCCGAGTGCGAGTTTGCTGCGCGGCATTTTTCACGGGGTGGTTTTCCTTGCGTATTTGCGCTGGTTGAATATGCCTGCTGCTCGGATTCCTAAGCCGGGTCAGCGCATACCCGATGAAACTTACGACTCCGTTGATAAAATGTTGGCGCGACTCCAAGAATTCGCGGACTTCCAGAAGGTTTACGAGGCGGAGATTCTGGTGAATCAATATCTGGAAGAGGGTCATGATATTGATGCGTTGAAGCAGACACTTGCCCACATCCTACTGCGCGAGGACGCTGAACTCCACATGTTCCAAGTCTTGGAAGTTGCGTTTCGGCATTACGATTTGTCGGAAGACAGTGAAGAGCGGCGGATGCACATGTTGGCAGCGACCCGTTACATCACAGCACAGAAGTTGATGAAGAACATTCTGTGGTCTACCGAGAACGCGGAACGTCTTGCACGGGGTGAGTTGCTGAGTGAACGTGATGATGATTAATACCGGAATTCAGTGATGCGTCGGCGCGTAATTCGTTGCGCGTCCGACCATCCTGAAATCGTTTGGCGATGAATCTGTGGGGCAAGTGCGGGAAGGAAGAGAGGATCGCGACCGGAAGATCGCTCCTACGGAAGCGTGGATACTGTCTTCGCGCCTCAATCGGATGCTGGGATGGATAAAACGTCCTGATAGACGGGTTCCATCTTTTCGGAGTATGTATCGCCGCGCACCCACATGACAGGCCGCCTATTCTTCACATTTGGTACGCGTTCTGCCTTTCCACTGATATAATGTGCGACGTTACAGCGTCGAAAGCGAAGGCTGTGGTTATCCGTGCTTTTATGGAGGAGTTGGTTGTGGAACCAAACGACGCCGCCGGGTGGTACTTCAACGGCAACGCCATCTTCGTCCTTAGCATCGCGCGCGATCTTAAACTCCGTTTGTTGTGAGCCTTCAAGGTCCTCATGCTTAAGAATGCCATATTTGTGGCTACCCGGAATAACGTATAGACACCCGTTTTCTTTGTCTGCGGCATCAATCGCAGTCCATGTTCCGACTGTCATTTCAGTTTTATACTGATGGTTAAAATACCATTTATCTTGGTGCCACGGGAACCCTAAGCCAATTCGCGGTGATTTCCAGATATACAGATTGTTGAGACCCAATATGTTCGGACCCAGTAGGTCAACGATCGGATCCGTGAGACGCGCATCACGGACACGTGCCAGGAATTCTGGGATGTAACAACTCACATGATGGATTTTGTGCATCGCGTGGATACCCGATGCTTCAACTTTTCCATCTGTCACTAAAGCGTTTTGATTGATATTCGTTTTCGGGAAAGATCGTTTCCCCACAGCAATATCATCAGCGATGTGTCGTAAGATGTCGTTTTCTTCTTCAGTGAAAACGTCGTAACGGACAAAATACCCGTTTTCCTCCCACGATGATAATTCTTCAGGTGTTATGGCAAATTGGCGTTCTGGTTGTGCTGTATTTGTGTCCATTAATTCTCCTGCTCCTCTGGGATCGGCAAAGCGTCCCGATAAACGGGTTCCATCTTTTCTGAATATGTATCCCCACGAACCCACATCACCGGTTTGATATGATTTATGTTCTTATACGGTAGACGTTCTGAATCCGCGCTGATATAATGCGCGACACTACATCTACGAAAGCGTCCACTGTGGTTATCCGTACTTTTATGGAGGAGTCGGTTGTCGAAAAAGATGACACTTCCCGGAGGGACTTCAACAGCGACCCCGTCTTCGTCCTTGGCACCGCGTGCGCTCTTAAACTCGTTCTGTTGTGAGCCTTCAAGCTCCCCATGCTCAAGAACGCCGTCCTTGTGGCTTCCCGGTATAACGTATAGACACCCATTATCTACATCTGATGCATCAATGGCACTCCACGTGCCGACGGTCTTGTCTGTCTTATACTGCCTGTTGAAATACCACCTATCTTGATGCCACGGAAAACCGAGACCGATCTGTGGCGGCTTCCAAATATACAGATTGTTGAGCCCGAGGATATTTGGACCAATTAAGTCAACAACCGGATCGGTGAGACGCGGATCACGTGTGCGTTCAAGGAACTCAGGTGAATAATTGTTTATATGGTGAATACAGTGCATCGCGTGGGTACCCGATGCTTCAGTTTTCCCGTCTCTGACCAATGCGTTTTGGTGGATATTTTTCGCGCGGAAGGGTCGTTTTCCAGTGGCGATGTCATCCGCAATTTGTGCCAAGAAGTCGTTTTCTTCTTTTGTAAAAACGTCGTAACGGATAAAGTAGCCGTTCTCGTCCCAAGAGGCACGTTCTTCAGGCGTGAGTCTAAATTTGCGTTCTTCAGGAGTTGTCTTTATATTCATGCGCCGGTCATTCCTTTGGGAACTTGTGCTTCTCTCTCCATCGTGGGTACTCATCTGTGAGGAGCTTGGTGGCCCAGCTACCGTAGTAGTCGTATCCGCCGCGGCGTTCCTGACTGATCTCGGATAACGTGTAACGGACCACCGAATCGCGGTCGAGAAAGATTGGACGGTTGCTGCCGAGTTCATAGAAACGCGCCCAGAGCGGTCCCGCGTCGGGATCTGCTACGATCCGTTTATCGTCCTCTCCCTCTGCATCGGTGAACTCATCAAAACGCATGCCGTGGATAGCGACGCTCCTGAACCACTCAACGGCTCCTTCGACAGCGGCGATAATCTCTGGTGTGGGTTCTTCAAGTGACATCAGAAATCGCACGACACGGACGCTTTCGGCACCAGAGAGCGACGGCGGCTCATAAGAACGTGCCCACGCAGGCGCAAGCGTTTTCTCATCATGTTGCGCGCACCAGGCTGTGCGTTTACCGTTCTGCTTGATTTGCGTGTGCAGAACGCAGTCAATGCCTTTGGTTAAAGCCGCTTCAACCTTCGTGCGGGCCTCCGTTTTCAGGAACCGATAGTCAGAAGATTCAGACACATCTCGGAGAAGTCCGAGAATGCGGGACATAACATTATCATTGAACGTGATGTGACGATGGTAACTTTTGCTTGGCGGATAATACTGTGGCCACCCGCCATTCGGATATTGCGCTTCAAGGATATGAGAGAGACCTTTGAGAAATGCCTGTTCGTAGCGTAGCTCGTTTGTCGCACGAAACGCCTGGGCAAGAAACCGGAGTTCGTCAATAGTCGCACCGTTGTCGAACGTTGCATGCAGATCCTCAATTTTACCATTAAACGGCTCAGACCCCGTGTCTCTAATCTTGGGCCAACCGCCGATCGGTGTCTGCCAAGTAAGAACGTTGTCGGCAATACGACGACCCTCCTCGCTCTGGAACCATTCAAGAGACTGCTTCGCATATTTGGAAGGAACGTTTGCATCGGCAGATGATAGAAAGAAAAAAAGCAAGATATAGATGGCCGTAAATCGTAGTTTCATAGTAGTCCCTTTCATTAGGAGTCAATCGGATTCTAAAATTGGTATAACGTCCCATTGCACTTCATCTGCCATACCGGGATAGGTTTTGCCCCGAATCCACATGGGGGGTCGTTTTTTGTTTACAGCCTCAGGACGCGTCCATTCTGCTGTTGCCTTGATATAATGTGCGATGTTGGAGCGTCTAAAACGTTCACTGTGGTTATCTGTGCTTTTATGGAGGACTTGGCTATTGAACCAGATGACCGCTCCGGCGGGGATTTCGACGGCGACACCATCTTCATCACGCGCCCCTTCTGCCTGTTTAAACTCTCCTTGTTGTGACCCTTCAAGTTCCTTATGGTCCCGAACGCCTTGCTTATGGCTGCCGGGGATAACGTATAGACACCCATTTCCTTTATCTGCGTCATCAATCGCGGACCATGTTGCGACGGTCGTTCCAGTTTTATATTGATGGTTAAAATACCATTTATCTTGATGCCACGGGAAACCGAGACCGATCTTTGGCGGCTTCCAAATATAGAGGTTGTTGAGACCGAGGAGATCAGGACCCAGGATGTCAACAGCGGGGTCGGTGAGACGCGGATCGCGGGTACGCGCAAGGAATTCTTGACAATTACAACTCACATATTGAATATTGTGCATTGCATGGACACCTTGTGCCTCAACTTTACCGTCTCTGACTAAAGCGTTTTCAAAGATATGATAGTCCGGGAAGGTTCGTTTTCCGAGGGCAATGTCATCTGCGATTTGCGCTAAGATGTTGTTTTCTTCTTTTGTAAAAACGTCGTAACGGACGAAGTAGCCGTTTTCCTCCCAAGCGGTTCGTTCTTCAGGTGTGAGACTAAATTTCCGTTCTTTGGGTGTTGTATTTGTGCTCACGCATACTCCTATTGATGATAAATTCTATTCGGATTCTGTAATGGGTAAAGGATCACGGTAGACCCCCTCAGTTAACGTTGGGTATATTTTACCGCGAACCCACATAAGGGGACGCATATAATTTTTATGTGGAACTCGTTCTGCTTTTGCACTGATATAATGTGCGATATTACTGCGCCGAAAGCCTTCAGTGTTATTATCCGTACTCTTATGGAGGATTCGGTTGTCGAAGAAGATGACACTTCCGGGTGGGATTTCAACAGCGACACCATCTTCGTCCCGCGCACCGACTGCCTGTCTAAACTCCTGTTGTTGTGAACCTTCAAGTTCAACATGCTCAAGAATGCCGATTTTATGGCTCCTTGGGATAATGTATAGACACCCATTATCTACATTTGCGGCATCAATAGCCGTCCATGTGCCGACGGTGGTTTCGGTTATAAACTGAGGACGCGTGTACCATCTATCTTGATGCCATGGGAAGCCTAACCCGATTTTGGGGGGTTTCCAGATATAGAGGCTGTTGAGACCGAGGAGATCAGGACCGAGGATGTCCACAACAGGGTCGGTGAGCCGCGGATCACGTGTACGTTCGAGAAACTCAGGAGAATAAAGATTCATTTGATGGATACTGTGCATCGCGTGGACACCCGACGCTTCAATTTTTCCATCTCTGACTAAAGCGTTTTGAAAGATCCGATGGTCAGGGAAGGGTATTTTTCCGAGGGCGATGTCATCAGCGACTTGCGTTAGCAGGTCGTTTTCTGCTTCGGTAAAAACGCCGTGACGGACAAAATATCCGTTTTCGTCCCACTGTTCGCGTTCGTCAGCGGTTAGTTTAAATTTCCGTTCCTCGGGTGCTGTGTGTCCGTTCATTGATTTTATCCTAAGTGTGTTTACTGGTGGTTCTCTGTGTGCTCTTCCAAAGGCGGGTTAGGTGCCGCATAACCTATTGGCATATAAGATAAATTCGGCAAATCGGTATTTTGCTCGGCGTGCTCAATTGTCATTGAAACCGGATTTCCCGAAGCATCTACGTCAATGTAAATATTCTCACTAATTTCCTTTGTTTCGACAACTTCACGTGTTGAAAACTCAATCAACGCTGTGTCGGTATCATGAAAATAGGTCACTTTCACTAGGATTCTCCCTTAAAATTCCTGTCAAAGAAAGCGTTATGGACTGTTTCTCCATCTTCAAGCAAAGTGACTCTGAGAAATTTGTCCTCTTCTTCAATTTTCTTCCATCTTCTTATTCTGCCATCCGACTGGACTTCCGCATGGATCGGATTCTCAATAGTGTCTTCGATCCACTCAATCTTTATTCTACGCTTGTCTGGTTTTTCACGTGTTTTGAGAAAGTATTGGGTTGACTTCAACTTTTATAAAGATAAAAAAGATAGGGTAGAATATCTACACAGGTTACGCGTAGCTGCTAATGAGGTTTTCAACTTCTCTTTTCCTATACAACTCGCGGAAATGTCTGTAGCTGCCGTTGGACAACTACAGACATTAAACATTGAGAAGTTACATCGAGAAGTCGCCGACAAAGACGTTGTTCTCAGCACCGCTTTGCTGCCACGTCACCGGGAGGTGAGAGTCTTTATAGCGATAGACTTCGGACTTACCGACGATGGGGTTCTGAATCATTGTCAGCGGTTTATACCAAATCTGATGCGGTTGTGTGCAGTTTGCGCACGGGTAGCGGTTGGCGGAGAGTGTAAGTACTTCACCGACCTTGACGTCGTATTTAGTGTCTTTCTTCGCGAATGTAATAGGCGCGGTTTGGGTAGCAATGACTTCACCTAAAACGTCGGCGCGTTTCGTTGTGAGCATGTCTTTGAGTGCGGCGCGCTGTTCGGGTGTGGTGTTCACGTCCATGTACAACACACTCTTACGGGTTTTGGCATCAATCGCCAAGTTATCTTTCGCACTAATAACAGCGACGACAGTTAAATCGTTCAGTGAAACGCCGTTCCAATTCCCTTCATGGATATTCCAGACGAGGGTGGCTTCTTTCCCGCCTTCGACATATTCGGCACCGAAGTGGCACGCGCCGACATACACGCTCGCGGATCGGGCTTCAATGTATTCACCTTGCACAGACGCAAAAGCAAATCCTGCCACGAGGGTCAGTGCGAGTGTCGTCAAAACAAAGATACTTTTCATGAACTGTTCCTCCTTACGCTTGCTTGAGTGGGGTATAGTCTACAAATCGGGTTCGCGTTACGGGTCGCAAACAAAACACTACACCGTTTAATGTTATTATACCGTTGTGAACGTAGTTTAATTATTATACCATAAAAAGAAAAAAATGTGAAGCGAAAAGTTACTACTTTCATCTTGGCTTATTTTTCTGATTCTGGTATTATTACCGTATAAGGATATTATTATAAAATAAATGGCAATGTGTATAATAGTGTCTTTTTACGGCTTAGCAGCTTAGGTGAGTAGTGGGATCTAACTGGAACCTTTCTACTTAGTATGAGCCGTGTGAAGTGAGATCTCCGATCTATTTTCGGTAAGTAAGGATTCTTTAGAGTTTGTGTGCTTACGGCTAATACGGAGATGCGTTCTGGATGGAATTGTAGAGATTATACAAGACATATCGAATAAAAGGAATATTGTATGAACTTTAAAAAAGGATTAGTGTGTGTCATTTTCATGTTGGCTTTGCTGCCTGCGACAGTATATGCTCAAACGAGTTTATACAAGTTACCAAGTGACAAACGCGCTATAGGATTAGGCTACGCTGGAACTGAGGGGATTCATAATATTTGGGTAAGTGTTGACAGGGGATTTACAGAAACTGTAAAGGGATCCGCTGTCACCAATTTATCTATTTTTGAGTCAAATTCCTCTATCTTGTTAATTTCAGAATTATTGCAACTTGTGCATATTGACGCTTTAGGGACAACAGGCTTAGATTATTTCTTGATGGGGGGATTCGGCGGTACATACCTTGTTAATTCCAACACGAGTTATGGTTATGATCCATATCGTACAAGTTATAGCTATTATGGTTATAATCGCCGTCCTTTTGCGAACAGCGGACTCGAATCTTTAACGCTTGCTGTCGGCGGTGGACTCTCAATAACGTTTGAACAGCTCAAACCGTTTGTAGGTTATACCTACAATTACATTCATATACTGAATGGCGGCAGGTCCAACGCGAGTCTCCTCACAGCGGGTGTGGAGATTGATTTGGGCGGAAGCATAAGTTTAATTGGGAGAATGAGTTCCGGGTATACAGCAGATGGACTGACCAATCCGACTTTTGACATCGGTGTCAATTTTCATTGAAACTGAATTTGACTATCGGTTAGTGCGAGTGAAAATTAGGACGACTATAACGACACAGAGGATCAGCACCCAATACATGGGAACAGAGCTCTGGAAAAAGTCAAGGATGGTGTCCTTTTTGGTCATTTTCAGCGGGACATAGTGATCTCCGCCATTAACAACTGTCACAGGTTTACCGAGTCGATCGCCATATCCGTCTTTATAAATGCTGATGAGATAACGACCTGCAGGAATACCTGATTTCTCATACTCGCCATTGGCATCTGTTGTTGTTATATATTCTTCTCCACTTGTGCCAACGATCCTGACCTCAACACCTTCAATTGGGGTTTGGGTTTCGGTTGTGTCAACAATCTGTCCGCGGACGGTGCCCCCCTGTTGTGAAAAGTCATCTTGTGCAAAGACGATAGCAATAGACGCAAGGACGCATACAAGGAAAGTTAAGGTTAAATTTAAGCGAGTCATCGGATTGATTCTCCTTTAATTTTGCTGATGAGGGGCTTGCCCGTTATTGGAAAGCGAACGCATTCTCAAGGCGTTGGATTGCTGGATTATGTTGATAAGCCATTTTTTATTCAAATTCACGTTAACTATTTCCCTGCTTCCGTTAACAGACGTTGGAGGGTTCCACCTAAAATCTCTGCTTTGTCGTTCTCTGGAATAAAAGAGCAGTGGGTCCGAAACGCCTCAAGTGCGTGCTGATACGTCATAAAATTGCGAACGACCGGATAGTCGGATCCCCAACAGAGGCGACCCGGACCGAAATGTTCATAAAGGGCACGCACGATCCAATGCGTATCCGAATGCGGATAATCCCACGAGACCTGCGAGACATAAGCAAAGCCTGACATCTTGATGTGAATGTTCGGGACATTTGCTGAGGCGAGCACCTGCTTGAGTTGCGGATATGGGTGTTCTTCACCTGCCCGTGCACCGCCCATGTGATGGCACAAAAATGGAATGCTCGGAAACTCGGCAGCGATTTTACGGAGTGCTTCATGCTGGTGGCTTCCCATGGCGATGCTGGCAATCAGTCCCATTTCGGATGTTGTGTGAAAGAAGCGTTCGCCTTCTTCCGAGAAAAACCAATCCCCATTGTCGTTGCCTCTGAGGTAGTGCGTGTAACCTTTGAGGTTATATGTTTCTGCTGCGGTTTTCAGCCGATCGGCTGCACCATCGGTATGATACGTATCTGTCCATGAGCAATCCACATCGGCGAATTGGATCAACCGCTCTGGGTAGCGTTTAACGCACGCTGCGATGTAATCGTTATTGTCAGGATTCCTGTCGATACGTGCGCAGACAAGGACTGCCTTGTCGACATTATGCAGATCCATTTCGTGGAGGAGTTGTTCGATTTTACCGCGGCTTTCGTCATCAGGGACAGGCGGTTGATAGGGCCACCGGGGCCATGCGTGTGTATGTGAATCAATTATCATGTTTTCTCCTGAGTGGGCAGGTACAAGACCCGCTTCTACTTTACCCAACCTTGCTTAATTTAACCCGAGCATCAAGGCACCTAATTCTTGTTTGTTGGTTTCGGTAGGCTTCACAACTCCGACAATTTCTCCATCGTACATGACCGCGATCCTATCACTGAGATGGAGGAGTTCATCCAATTCAGCGGACACAAGTAAAACGGCTTTGCCCCGGTTGCGTGCGTAAATAAGTCGCGTATGGACGAATTCCGCGGCGTGGATATCTAAACCGCGTGTCGGATGCGCGGCAATAATGACTTCAGGGTTTGCCTCTAACTCGCGTGCAACCACGACCTTTTGTTGATTGCCACCGGAGAGCGTTTTAATCGGATGCGCGATGTTTCCTACACGAATCTGGTATTTATCAAATGCGTTCAGAGCGGACCGTTGGATTGATTTGCGCTGAAGTATCCCGTTTCGGCAATACAGTTTCTTTTTATGATGACCGATGATAAAGTTATCGTCAATTCGGTCAGTCAGGCTAATGCCGTGCCGGTGCCTGTCGGCAGGTATGTGGGCGACCCGTTCGCCGTTTAACGTGAGTGTTCCGCTATCAATCTGTCGTAAACCTGTCAGCACCTCAACGAGTTCTGTTTGTCCGTTCCCTTCTACGCCTGCTATCCCAACGATTTCACCGGGGAACACTTCAAGGTTGATTTCGTTAAGGTGCCGTTTGCTGGGATATCTATTTGACAGGACTTCTTTCCATTTACGCTTTTTTACTCCGTCTGAACTTCTGGTAAGCGTAACACCTTCCATGCGGAGCATCGGTGTTGTTTGCGCTGTCTGTTCCCGTGTCACAGAAGTCGGAATGACAGGCTCACCGAGCATCATTTCTGCCAACGTCGCTGGGTCGGTGTCGGTGATAGGACAACTGTTGACGGTTTGCCCGCGCCACATGACTGTGACGGTATCGGCGATTGCCATGACTTCGTCGAGTTTATGTGTGATGATAACGAGACTCTTGCCTTCATCTTTGAGGCTGCGCATGCAATTGAAAAGTCCTTCGATCTCTTGCGGGGCAAGCACTGCAGTCGGTTCATCCATGATGAGGATGTCCGCACCGTGATAGAGGACTTTCAAAATTTCGGTGTGCTGCTGCGTGCCGATAGGTAGAGATTCAACGGGCGTGTTGAGTGGTACATCGAATCCAAGCTGCGCAGCGAGTTCTACGACCCTTTTTTCTGCCTGTCGGTAATCAAGTAATGCGCCGAATTTGCGGGGTTCTTTGGCGAGGACAATGTTTTGGAGTGCCGTGAAAACAGGGATGAGCGTGAAGTGTTGCTGCACCATCCCCAAACCGAGCCGCATTGCCCGCCGTGGCGAGGGTATATTCATACGATTTCCGTCAACGAATATCTCGCCTGCATCGGGTTGATACAGCCCATAGAGGATCTTCATCAACGTAGATTTACCTGCACCGTTTTCGCCGACGATCGCGTGAATCTCACCGCGTTGGAGCGTGAAGTCCACCGCGTCGTTTGCTTGTACTTCTCCAAATTGTTTATTGATGCCGTGCATCTCAATGATAGGTGCGTGTATCATCTCTACTGCCGTTCATGCGGGACAACGATGTCGCCTGATATAATTTTCGCTTTGAACGCCTCAACCTGTTTCAAAATCTCGTCTGAGAGGAGTTCGCGGTTCACATCGTCAACGATATATTCAACGCCTCCCTCTTTGAGTCCGTAATCTTTGAGTCCGCCGGCGAAATTCCCTTCTTGGACGCTCTTTATTGTTTCATAGACCGATATTTCGACACCTTTGATAACACTCGTGAGCACTAAACCTGGTGCGAGATTGTTGCCGTTAGAATCGACCCAGATGATCGATTTTTTTCTGGTTTTCGCTGCCTCAAGGACCCCCAAGCCGCTGGCTCCAGCGGCGGCGAGGATAACATCTATCCCACGGTTGTATTGTGCGAGGGCGAGTTCTTTAGCTTTTGCGGGGTCATTGAAGGCTTGTGGGGTAACACCGACGTAATCCGCTGTGAATTCAATGTCAGGATTTGTCGCCTTAATGCCAGCACCGAAGCCGATTTCAAATGCTTCGACCAGCGGCACCTTCATTCCACCGATAAAGCCGATCTGCTTTGTCTCCGTTTTCAACGCTGCGATAACGCCAGCGAGAAACGTGCCTTCGTGTGCGCGGTAGGTGAGTGAAGCGACATTTGGCTGTTCAATTATTGCGTCAATAAGTGCGAACTTGACATCTGGGAATTCATTTGCGACGCGTTTCATCGGTTCCTGAAAAAGGAAGCCGACACCGATAATCAGGTCGTATTTGAGTTTTGCTAATCTGCGGAGTGTCAATTCGGTATCTGTACTTTGGCTGGGGGTGACCTCTGTCAGTTTGAATCCCCATTCGTCTTCGGCTTTTTTGGCACCGGCGTAGGCGGCATCGCAGAATGAGAGATCGCCACGTCCGGTGACATCGTAGATGAGTCCGACTTTCAGGGCTGCGGGGGTTGTCTCTATCACAGCAAAACAGGCGATAAAAACTGTAACTAAAATCCTTATGTGCACAATATTTTCCTTTCCACCGAGTAATTTTTGATAAATAGGGAAGAGTGTGGCTCAATACTATCTATCATACATCATGATAGCCGTAAATGCAACCTTATTATTCCGGGAATAGTTTCAGTACTCAGTTGTCAGTGTATTAGGTGTCAGCAGTCAGAGGGATAGTTTTCAGTTAATCTGAATCGTGGATAGCACAGGTTTCGCGGATTTCAGCGGATTTTATAGGTTTTGAAGTCAGGATTCGGAGATCCTTTCTACAGAAGTTAATGTTGACTTTTTTGTTTTTTAAGGTTATTCTATTGACAGAATTCTCGTTGTCGTCGTGATAGCGAGGGATATATGATTATGTTTAAAAAGATGGAGGAAACTATGAGAGTAGCTATTACACTGCCGAAATTAGCGGCATTGGGTCTCGTTGTGCTTTTCGGTGTGGCACTTTCCCTGCCGACGTACGCAGGTACCCAATTGTGGGACTTTGAAGAGAAGCACGATGATTGGAAAGTTGCGAATGGGAATTGGGAAATCGCAAAAGGTGTCTACCACGTTGACAAGGGTGGACAGGCTGAACACTCGCTCATCGGTGAAGAGGAATGGGATGATTACACCATTGAGGCGAAAGTCCGATTGGATACTCACCATTGGGCAGGTATTGTTTTTCGTGCGGAAAGCGAGATGGAGTATTATGTCTACTATCTCAACGTCCCGAATAACAAGACCGAACTCTGGCGACACAAAGATGGGGGTTGGGCTGCCCGCGACAACATCGCGCAAATTCCAGCTGTCGAAAAGGTTCAGATAAAGAACGGTGAATGGATTGATATGAAAGTAGTTGTTGAAGGTAGTAAATTCGAGATCCACCTCAACGGTAAACTTCAGGGTGAGCATGAAGACGATATGTATAAGACTGGCCAAGTCGGTGTGTGGGCATGGGAAACCGAGGCGAGTTTTGATGATTTTACCGTTTATGGTGATAATATTGAGGATACCCTTGCGGTTGAACCTAATAATAAACTCGCAACGACATGGGCGCGCCTCAAACGGGATGACTAATTTTGTGTAAGGTTTAGCCTCAGAAGTTTTCTACGTGAAACGGTGTCGAAGGCTTTTGAGGCAACTTCCTATAAAAGGAGCGATAGCATGAAATATCTGTTTTCAACTGTTGTGATGTGTTGTTTCCTCGTACTCGTGGCATCTTTCGCTTATGCGGGTGAACAGATTTGGACGTTTGATTCAGAAGCGGACGATTGGGAAGTCGCGAACGGTGCTTGGAGTGTTGAGGATGGGATTTACAAACTCGCTAAAGGTGGTAGAGCCGAACACTCGCTCGTCGGCGACGCTGGATGGGAAGATTATACCGTTGAGGCGAAAGTCCGACTCGATGATGGGAATTGGGCGGGTGTTGTCTTCCGTGCCCAAAGTGAGATGGAATACTACGTCTACTATCTCAATGTCCCGAATAACAAGACCGAGCTTTGGCGACATAAGACTGGTGCGTGGGACGCACGCGACAAGATCGGTGAACTCGCAGGATCTAACGTCACTATCGCGAACGATGAGTGGTTTGACATGCGGGTCGTCGTGGAAGGCCCGTCGATGAAACTCTGGATTAACGGTGAAGATCAAGGGGAACTTAAGGATGAAACCGGTGCTGGGTACGCTGCAGGTCAAGCCGGTGTCTGGGCATGGGAAACCGCCGCGAGTTTTGATGATGTTATCGTCTCTGGGGATGCTATTGCTGGAGTTACACCGGTGGAGCCGCGGGATAAATTGGCTACGACATGGGGTCGCCTCAAACAGCGTTTTTAGGTGGCGTTCCATCATTTGAGCATAGGGAGGACGGTAGCAAGTGGGACCGAAACTTTCCTATTACGCAGTTGTATGGGTGGCACTCATCGGGTGCCACCTTACCTTATGGCAATTGCCAGATGGGTTCTGCCAAGAAACGACTGATGCTTCGGACATCACAGCACAGATTCGGGACTATAAAGCACAATTGGCTGCGGATGGCACTCAGACTGAAATTCGCTTGAAACTCGCGAAGGTGTATCTCCAAATTGAGGCGTATGCTGAGGCGGTTGACGCGTACCAGCAAGTGATAGCGATTACCGAAGTAGACGGAGTTCCGCGAGCTGCAACGATCGCGCCGGATTCGGATGTTCCGGCGGCTTACTACGGTTTGGGATTGGCGTATACCGGGCTTGAAAAGTTTGAGGACGCTATAACCGCATATCAGCAAGCGATTGGGTATACACCTGATTCAGCATATATCCACGCAGCTTTAGGGAATGCTTACGCCAACACACACCGATACGCCGAGGCACTCGATGCCTACAAAATGGCAGTCGCGTTAAATGCCAGCGATGAGATGATTCATCATCAGCTTGGGAATGTCTATAGTAAGCGTGGGGCACACACGGCGGCGGTACGACATCAACTGCAGGCGATCGCTCTGGCACCGCAATTCGCAGCGGCACACTATCAGTTAGGACTTCTCTACGCACAGCAGAAGCGGTGGACTGACGCGATTAATGCGTATCGCACAGCATACGCAAACGATCCGGCACTTGTTGAGTCCCTCTATAATCTTGCACAGGCGTATCTCCGTACGGGAGATACTGCGGCGGCGCGTGAACAGATGGCACTGTTTGAGAAACGGAAAGCGGCACTCACGCCGTTGCACGAGTTGCGCGGTGCGCTCCAACGGACACAAGGTGCAGCCGAACGTTCACAGCTGCTTGCTAACATCGGTAGGTACTATCTTAAAAACGGAGACTATGAAAAAGCCGTCTCGGCGTATCAAAAAGCACTCGGCATGGATCCAGAATCGGTTACTGCTTACAACGGTATCGGTGTTGCGTATACGATGCTTGAAGCATACGAGGCGGCGATTACTGCACAACAGAAGGCGTTGGAACTGCAACCGGATTTCCCAAAGGCACACGCGGGCATCGGATTGGTGTATTTCAGGCAGCATAAGACGGGACTCGCGCTAACGCATTACCGGCAGGCAGTCGCACTGGACCCCCAATTTTTAGAAGCGCATCAAAAAATCGCTATAATTTTGCTGAATCAGGCGCGTTATGCGGAAGCGACTGACGCATATTTGACAATTGTTGCACTGAAACCGGACGATGCTGAGGCGTATCACAATTTGGGTTTGTGTTACGCATATCAAGCAAAGACAGTGGAGGATGCCCGTAGGCAATTCAATGCGGATTTGACCGCTGCAGCATTGTCGGCACTTGAAAAGGCTGTTGACCTTTCCGTATCGCCGGCTCGTAGCGTGGAACCGTCTATTCAACCGCCATTTCTGACGGAAACCTATTATCTGATCGGTGAGCTTCAGGCGAGTCAAGGCGATTTTGGTGCAGCAGAGGAGGCTTATCTGTCGTCTGGTTTGCCGAAGGCGTATCATGCTTTAGCGCAGTTGAGCGCGAGGGTTGCAAGCAGAGATAAAGCGGATCCGAAACGTTGGTTAGAAACAGCGCGGCGTTACGCACAGGAAGCGATTGGTTTGGATCCGAATGTCGCGAGTTATTACAATACGCTTGCACTCATTGAATTCCGACGCGGCGATTATCAGCAAGCCGAGCAGGCGATCCGAAAGGCATTAGCACTTGAACCGGAGAACCCTAACTACCAACACGGGTTAAAACAGATTTCTGGTAAATTGGCGGTAGAATGAAGTAGGTACTTGAGATTGGCGGCTTTCAATTTTGATAGGCTATCCGGTAGATAACGCATAAAGGAAGCACCTATGTATGAAAACCGCACGCTTGTGCGAGGCGATAACCTTGAAGAGATGCGAAAATTCCCCGACGTATGCATCGATTTGATCGCCACCGACCCACCCTTCAACTCCAAACGCGACTACTTCGTCCCCTACCGCGACGAACACGGACAAGAGCCCGATACCCTCGTTAGAGCGTTCACAGACACATGGACATGGGGAGAAGCTGCAGAGGATGCATACCAACACCTACTTGTAGAAGAAGGCGGACAGATCGGTGATACCGTTCGAGGACTACGGCAGTTTCTCAACGAAACGCCGATGATGGCATACCTCGTGATGATGGCGATCCGAATCGTCGAAATGCATCGGATCCTCAAACCCACCGGAAGCCTATACCTCCACTGTGATTCAGCGGCGAGCCATTATCTCAAAATCGTTTTGGATGCGATCTTTGGTACAAAGAATTTCAGAAATGAGATTGTGTGGCAACGCACCTCCGCGCATAATGAGGGCAACCGCTTCGGCAGGGTTCACGACGTAATCCTGTTCTATAGCAAAAGTCGGCAACCGTTATGGAATCCTGTCTATACAGAACACGATCCAGAGTATGTTGAAAAGTTTTATCGCCACGAGGATGAAAAAGGGCGTTATCGAATTGGCGATCTAACCGCAGCGGGAGCAAGGCGAGGTGAATCGGGTCAACCGTGGCGAGGTGTAGATCCGACTGCCGTGGGTAGGCATTGGGCTACACCACACAAAAAATCGTGGCCCGAAGATCTACAACCCCCTGAAAACTATGAAAACCTCTCGGTTCAGGAGAGATTAGACGCATTAGATGCGAATGGATTGATTTATTGGCCCCCAAGGGGTAGGGTTCCAGGGTTCAAGCGGTATTTATCAACCTCAAAAGGACGAAGAGTCCACGATGTTATTACAGATATAAATCCACTCGCGGGACAGTCTAAAGAACGCACCGGCTACCCGACTCAAAAGCCGACTGAACTCTACAAACGCATCGTTGAAGCCTCGTCAAACAAAGACAGCCTTGTCCTTGACCCGTTCTGTGGATGTGGCACAACGCTTGTGGCATCAGAAGCACTCAACAGACACTGGATCGGGATTGATTTAACCTATCTCGCGATAGGAGCAGTCAGACAGCGGATTGAAGAAAGTTTTCCGCAAATACGAAACGCTGTCACCGTCATCGGCACACCGGAAAACTATGAACAGGCGTTAGCACTTGCACGCAATAGTCCGCAAGCGTTTGAGGAGTGGTGCGTTACCCATGTCCTAAAATTCAAATCCAATGCAAAGAAGGTAGCAGATGGTGGGATCGACGGCACTTTCAGATTCCCAATCGGTAGGGTAAAAGGCAAACAGGCGTATGGTAGAGCTGTTGCACAGGTGAAGGGCGGAAACTATACACTCGGGCATATCCGCGACTTCCGAACCGCTATGCAGAACGCCGAGGCGGATTTAGGTGTTTTCGTGGTCACATCGCCACCGACACAAGGCATGCAGACAGAAGCCGCACGCGCAGGAACATACCGACACCCGTTCCTTGACATGGAGGCTCCACGTCTACAGTTCTACGAGATTCAAGACTATTTCAGCGGTACTTTACCGAGACTTCCTTTCGGTGAAAGGGCTGTGTTGTAACGTAGAATTCCCACTTGATCAGCCAAGGAAGCAGAGATAAAATAGCCACGTCAGAGCTGCGAAAACTGTCGCTTTTATTACCAACTCATGCTAAGACTATTTAGTTTTAGAGAAATTATCGGATTTTCTAAATTTTTGAATCTTCTTTTTCAGGTTTCCCTGTGCGGTTCCAAGCCGCACCATAAGTGTCAATTTAGGGATTTTTGACAGCATTTTGTAGGCGTTATTATAGACATGCCACCCTTACAGGGTTCAGGTGCCGGTGGAGACGTTTTTCTATAAACATACCACTCCTATGGAACTCAAGAGGACTTTTTAGGTCTGAAAAGTTTGTGGCTAAGCACCGGTTCGGTTAGGAAACCGAACCTACCGGGCCTGGGCGTCCAAAATTGGACGAAGAAACCGAGAACTAAATAGCCCGACTTGCAGTTTTTCGCTTGTTGTGATATACTCGTAATTGTGTCCGACTGAACATCGCAACAAACACCAATTTATAGGAGAAACTTATGGAAAACAGGAGATTGGGTGAGGATATAACTGCAGGACTCGGAAACTATTTAACCCAAAAAGAGCAACAATATAGTAAAGAGTTGTCTGAAGTAAAATCCCACTTAGGGGAACGTGTAAAAGAAGTCAAGACTGACCTTGAGAAAGACATTCGCGAAGTCAAGACTGACCTCAAGGAAGACATCAAAGACGTTAAGGAAGACATCAAAGATATTAAGGAAGATCTCAAAGGCGATATGCAGGGGATTAAGATAGACCTAAAAGATGATATTCAAAAAGTTAGGGGCGACTTCAAGGATCAATTATCAAGTTTAAAGACTTTCATAGGTATTCTTGTTCCGGCTGTCGTTTCTTTTGTAGGCATCATCGTTACCTTAATTATCAAATTTCTATAATTAAAAAAGGAGATTAACGATGTCCGAAAGAGCACCAGGATTTGAAGATTATACACCGTCACGTTTGGAGTGGTTGGTAGTAATGCTAAATTCACTTATTCAACACGTCAATTCAAGCATTGGTGATTGCGCTAATTATGTATACACCCCTGGAGAAGATGGAAAAACTATTGTATTACTTATTAGGCATTATAATGATTTAAAACCAGAAGTTGTGGAAAACCTTGAGGATACTGGAAAAACGTTTGCCACAGAGATCGCGAAAAACTATAAGTGGGATTCGTGGATTAAAATAGAAACAGAATGGGATCCGATTGAGAAACATACAGAACAATAATGTGTTATGAATGGGACAAGACCGCTCAACTCTTCCAAGTATCTCGCCAAAAACGGTTTAGAAATGAATCGCTTTGTAGTTTGCGCGCTTTTCATGAAACAAACTGCTTTTACAAATTGTCAATATAACTTATGGTCTAATATTTCTTGTTATGGTGGCTATAGGTATCCACTCTTAGATGCGAAGATAGACCGGACGAATTAAAAAATGAAAGGATTTACATGGCATACGATAGCCTTGCGGAGTTTGTGAAAGCCTTGGATCGGGCAGGCGAACTCAAACGCATCAAAACGACTGTATCCCCTGACCTTGAAATTGCTGAGATCACCGATCGCGTGAGTAAAGCAGAGGGCCCCGCGCTCCTGTTTGAAAAGGTTGAGGGCAGCGATATGCCGCTCCTGATTAATACCTACGGCTCGTTTCAACGGATGGCGATGGCACTCGGTGTTGACGATCTCGGACAGGTCGCATCGGAAATTGAGCGTATGATTAAATTAGACGCGCCTGATTCGCTCCTCGATAAAGTGAAAATCCTTCGGATGCTGTCCCAATTGACGAATTTTCCACCGAAAACAGTGAAAAAAGGGGCGTGTCAAGATGTTGTCCTAACCGGTGAAAATGCTTCCTTAGATGTCCTCCCGCTCATTAAATGCTGGCCCCTTGACGCTGACCGATATATCACCTTGCCTCAAGTTTTTACGCATAGCCTCAAAACAGGTCAACGGAATGTTGGTACGTATCGTTTGCAGAAGATAACCCCACACGCATTAGCGATGCATTGGCAGATTCACCACGATGGTGCCGCGCATCATCGCGAATATCGTCAAGCGGGTCAACAGATGCCAGTGGCTATTGCACTTGGGGGGGATCCGGTGATGTCTTACATCGGTACTGCACCACTTCCATCGGGTATTGATGAACTCCTGTTTGCAGGGTTTCTCCGAAAATCGAATGTGGAGATGGTGCCTGCTAAGACGATTGATATGCTGGTGCCTGCGGATGCTGACATCGTGATTGAAGGGTATATTGAGCCTGATGAGACCTGTATAGAAGGACCTTTCGGGGATCATACGGGGTTTTATTCCTTGGCAGATGAGTATCCACTAATGCATATCACGGCGATTACGCATCGTAAAAACCCTATCTATCAGACAATCATCGTCGGTAAACCGCCGATGGAGGACTGTTATATGGGGAAGGCGACTGAGCGGATTTTTATGCCGTTGATTAAGACGCAGCTCCCGGAACTCGTGGATATGAATCTCCCCTTGTTCGGTGTATTCCACAATTTCGCGCTGATCTCTATTGACAAACGCTACCCGTTTCAAGCTAAGAAAATGATGCACAGTTTTTGGGGACTCGGGCAGCTGATGTTCAGTAAAATCATCATCGTTGTTGATAAAGATGTGGATGTCCAGAATGTGGAAGAGGTGCTCTTCTACGTCGGAAGCAATGTCGATCCGAAACGGGATGTAACCATCGTTGAAGGACCCGTTGATGTGCTGGATCACGCCTCTCCACTTATGGGTGCTGGCTCTAAGATGGGGATTGATGCGACGACGAAGTGGGCAGAAGAGGGGTATCAACGCGAATGGCCCGAGGAGATTCGGATGTCTGATGAGGTGATCGCGTTGGTTGATGAGAAATGGAAAAAGTATGGGTTTTGAGAAATAGGAGAAGAACGATGTCAGAAACGATTTACGATGTTGCAGTCATTGGTGCGGGACCTGCTGGTACGCAAGCAGCGGTTTCAGCGAGCCATCAAATGCGGCATGTTTTGGTGCTACACTCTGGGAAAGTGAGTTTCAGTCGCGGTCGCGCGTATTGGTCAAAGTCGGTAGAGATTGAAGATGCCCCGGTCTTTCCCGGTATCATTGGGCCCCATTTTGCGAAGGAGCTTATGAAATGGATGGAGAGCCGCCCGGTTGTCGATTTCATGCTCGGATCGGAGCAGCGGAAAACCGGCATTGACATACGCGACGGCCTGGTGCAAAAACTTACACGGAACGGTGATGTCTTTGAACTTGAGGCATCTACAAAAACACTCAAACAAAATACACCTTTAGAAATCGCACATTTTAAATCTCGCACCGTTGTTGTTGCTTCTGGGTTTGATGACAAATGGCCCGATATCGAGTTTGACCCCGGTGAAGGACGACTCTATAAGCAGTATGCAACCGTTTTCCGCTACGCCGGTAACAAAAAAGGGTGGCATGTCTGTATCCGTTGTGATGGACATCTCCATGTCAATGAACATTTGGCACTTCTCGGTGTCGGTGACTATATTTATGAAGCAGCGATCGGTGCACAAGATTTTACCGATAAAATCACAATCTTAACAAACGGCAGACCACACGGTATGTCGCCGCCTGTACTGGAACAGGTGAAGGCGCGTAAAATTAATATCATTGAGACAAAAATTAAACGGCATATTGGTGAAAAAACTGACCTTTTGGGGTTTGAGATGATTGATGGAACGGAGTTATTTTTCCACGGTTTCCTTGTTGATGAAGGGCTAATCCCGAATACGAAGTTCCTTGAAGGGTGGGATTATCAGAAAGACGAAGAAGGTTTGATCGTCGCAAACGAGGATATGCAGATGTTAGATAGCAGTGGGGACCCGATTCCTGGACTCTTTGCCGCGGGCGATATTATATCGGGTGAACGAAACCTCATCGCCACAGCGTTTGCCCTCGGACAGGAGGCTGGTTTATCAGCATCAGACTCCTTGCGTCGCTGGCATTTTCCGCATTAGGAGGGATTCATAGAAATAATGCAGAACGAGCAAAAAGACACCGTCTATATTATTGATACGCACGCCGAAATATTTCGGGCTTACTACGCGATTCGCAGCGGATTGACAAGTAGTATCACGGGTGAAGCGACACACGCTGTGTTCGGATTCACAGGTACCCTGATTAGAATTTTAACCGAACTTCAGGCAAAGTATATCGTCGCTGCGATTGATACACCGGGTGGCACGTTTCGCAATGAACTCTATTCGGAATACAAGGCGAATCGTTCTTCCCCACCGGATGATCTCGTGACGCAGATTCATCGCATCTTGCAATTGCTTGAGGCGTTTGGTATCTTGACGCTCGGTAAACCGGAATTGGAGGCAGACGACATCATCGCCTCTGTTACACAGGCAGTGCTTGACGATCCAGATGTGCAGGATGTTGATGTCACTATCATCTCCAGAGACAAAGACCTTGAGCAGCTGCTCGGCGATCGGGTGGTGATGCTCGATCTCCACAACGATAAGATTATTGATGAGCGGTCGCTATGGGAGACGAAAGGTATAAAACCGGAACAGGTTATTGATGTCCTCGCGTTGATGGGAGATACCTCTGACAACGTCCCTGGGGTCGAAAAAATAGGTTTGAAAACCGCTGCACAATTGATTCAGCAGTACGGTTCTATTGACGGTATTTTTGAGAATATTGATGAAATTAAGGGGAAACGTCGCGAAAATTTAGAGAAGGCGCGCTCGCAACTCTCCCTTTCACAGGAACTTGTAACCTTGAAGCGGGATGCTGCTTTGGACTTCTCGTTAGAGCAGGCACGCGTTAAACCGCTTGATCTCCAGAAAATCCGCCCGTTGCTTCAGGAATTAGAACTCAAACGTTATGAGCAGGTTGTAACGAAACTCACAAGTGATAATGGTGAACCCCTTGCTACACCGACGACGCGTAAGGAACGGGTTGCGGAATTGGAAGAGAAAAAGGATGCTATTCTGGACAAGGGAGACTATGACACTGCCGAAACGGGCGATTATTCTGCGATTGTTACGCTTGACCAATTGAACGCTCTCGTTGAGACGCTATCAACACAGGAAATTATCTGTTTTGATACGGAAACAGATGGCCTGGAACGTGAAGCGACGCTTTGTGGGTTAAGTTTCTCGTGGAAACCAAAGCATGGTGTCTACGTCCCCGTTCGTTCGCCTCAACCAGAAAACCATTTGGACACAGATACTGTACTCTCGGCACTTAAGCCGATTCTGGAGGATCCCGCCGTACCGAAATGTGGGCATAATTTGAAGTTTGATGCAGGTATTCTTATCAGGAACGGTGTCAAACTCCAAGGGGTCGTTTTTGACACGATGCTAGCGAGTCAATTGGTGGACGCTCGGACACCTTCTCACAACCTTGATACGTTGGCACTGCTCCATTTAGGGCACAAGATGATCTCTTTTGAAGAGTTAACAGCGGATCCAAACGATCCGACACCTACTGACGCAGCGGAACAATTAGGTGGCCTGTTTGAAGCAGAAGGCACAGAACAGAGAACAATAGATCAAGTCGCTTTAGAGAAAGCGACCATTTACGCTGCAGAGGATGCTGACATCGCGCTGCGCCTCTATCATTTCCTCATGCCTAAACTTGAGGAGATAGACATTACGGAATTGGTGCGCAATATAGAATCGCCACTTGCACCTATTCTCGCGGAGATGGAATATAACGGTATCGTTTGCGATAGAGATGAACTCAAACGGCAAAGCAGTGTCATTGAAAAACTTGTTGAGGATCGACAAAAGGAGATACATGAAATCGTCGGTCATCCGTTTAACATTGATTCGCCACACCAGCTTGCGCCTGTCCTGTTTGAGGAACTCGGTTTCAAACCGGTGAAACGTACACAGGGGGGTAAAGTCTCCACAGATGTCACTGTGTTAGAGGCACTCTCTGTAAGAGAAGATGTTAACGATCCGAAAACGAGTGTGCCGCGCTTGATTATTGAATACCGGCAGTATCGTAAGTTACAGAGCACCTATCTTGCACAACTCCAGAGTGCTATTGATGGGCGAACAGATCGTATCCACACACATCTCTACCAATTAACAACGGCAACAGGTCGTTTGAAATCCGACGGTCCGAATCTACAGAATATCCCTGTTCGGACAGAGATTGGCAGACAGTTACGCCGTGCCTTTAGGGCACCGGAGGGGCATAAATTAATTTGTGCCGACTATTCACAGATAGAGCTGCGTATCCTTGCCCACTTTAGCGAAGATGAAAGTTTAATAGAGACATTCACCGAGGATTTAGACATCCATACGGCAGTTGCCTCACAGGTGTTTGAGATGCCGACTGAGTTGGTTACGCGGGAGCTTCGGGATAAGGCAAAGACGATCAATTTCGGTATCATCTATGGGGTTTCTCCAACCGGTCTTTCACGTCGGATTAAGGGGATGCGTGTGAAGGAGGCATCAGCCCTGATTGAGGATTACAAGGTGCGTTTTCCGGGAATAGATCGGTTTCTGCAGCAATGTGTCCAGCAGGCATCGGACCACGGGTATGTCACGACGCTCACCGGTAGACGTCGCGCGATTCCTGAAATCTATGCGACGAATCGAAGTCGGCGCAGCCTCGGTGAACGGCTGGCAATTAATACAGTGGTGCAAGGTTCTGCTGCGGATCTGATGAAGGCGGCGATGGTGCATGTACAACGTCGAATTGATACAGATAAATTGCCGATGAAAATGCTGTTACAGATTCATGATGAGTTGGTACTTGAGACGCCAGAACCGCTTGCGGCGGCACATGCTGAGATTGTTTGTGAAGAGATGGAAAATGCGATGTCGTTGCTTGTGCCGCTTCGGACAGAGGCAGGCATCGGGGATAATTGGATGACTGCGAAGTAAGATTTTTCTGATAATAAAAATTTAAAATTGACAAATAACAAAGGTTGTGATATAATTTATTGTAAATTTTAAGGGAAATGTGATTGTGTCCGCTGCCAAAATTATGAGTAGTGTTTTGAAAGTTTTATGGTTTAGACCTAAAACCACTCTCATTATGAGGGGGGACAAGGCATCCGACAAGAGGTTGATGATCGCTAATTTTGCAATCTTTCCTATGCTTGCTGCCAAATTTCTGCCTTTGAAAATGCTGACAGTGCTCAGTTTTCTCATTTTCCCGTATTTTCATTCCCTATACCGGTGCGCTGAAACATTGGTTCATACGAATACCTCGTGTGTTTTTACGGGCTGTTGTCCGTTAGGTGATATCGGTTGGGGTGTACATAATTTCTAAAAGGAGAAACGAGATGAATATCTACGTTGGCAACGTGCCTTACGCGGCCACGGAAGAGGACCTTGAAGCACTTTTTGGTGAGTACGGTCCGGTTGCAACTGCGACAATTATCCGTGACCGATACGATGGTCGATCCAAAGGGTTTGGGTTCGTTGAGATGGAAAACCAAGAGGATGGCGAGCGAGCGATAGAAGCGTTGGATGGTCAAGAAATGATGGGACGTCCCCTGAAAGTCAACCCGGCGCGTCCTCGCACAGAGCGTCGTGAACCTCGTCGCTACGAAGATAGTGCAGGTACAGATGTGGACGACACGGAACTGTAGTCTGTTTCACATTGGCTTCAGTGCCGCTGTACTTGTGTGAACTTCTGGAATTGACGGAAAAATGCCGCAAAGGCTACCATACCTTCTGCAGCTGATAAGTTTTGCCCCGGTTATGGGATCTGCTTTACGAAATAGGTCTCGAGCCGGGGCTTATCTGTGGGGAGCGGACAGAGTGGGGAAGCAGTATTGCGTACCATTTCCCCAAAGTTCCATCCACTGCTAAGAAGAGTCTAATGGTCTTTCTGTTTGAGGGAACCCCAGGTCACAGCGAGTTTACCTGCTGGTTCTACGGCGACCCCTAAAGCAGTCAAGCCGTTATTCATAAGGTCGGCGATATCGTCATCGGTCAAAGGTGCGTGGAAAAGGCCTACCTCGTCCATTGTCCCTGTGAACCAGTTGCCACTACCGTCCCAAACGCCGCAACCCCCGATATTTACGTTAAAGTCGGATCTGCCGTGATTGATCCAGCTGCCCTCTTTAGTCGTTGGATTGCCATCAATGTAGACCTTCGTGAACTGTCGTGTAGCGACAGCTGCGACATGATGCCACTCACCCGGCGGGTGTTCGTATGCATTATTATTACTACCGGCTGTGGGTGTCCATAGTGCAACGGTCGTCGGGTTAATAAAACCGAATTCTGGAGAATCGTTTTGACCGATCAAACCGACACGATTGGTGGTGATATTCCCTGGTTTCACCCAAGCGACGACTGTAAATTCACGCACACCGTTGAGAAGTTTTTGGTTCGTATTGACACAGTTCCCTACGCCATCAAAGCCTAAGCCACCGCCAAATCGACCGTCTACCCAAATCGGTGCGTTGACAATCGTACCGTGGTTATTGTTTCCTGACGAGTCCATTGCGATATTTCCGCCTCCGTCATCGAACAACCAAATACCTACAACACTCTTCTGGTCAATTTGGGCGTTACTGCTATTCACAGCGACGAGACTTATAGCCATCAATCCCAGAGTGAACAGGACAACTGTTAAAGCATTAAATTTCATTTTATTTCCTCTCACTTTCTTTAAAGATTTGCCGCGACACAGCGCGGATCTATTTTGTTGTCTAATCCGCTGTTTGTAAAACTATCAGTGCGCGTTAAATTACCTGATGTTCCCCGCAACGTTAAAAATAGGAGATAAGTACATTTTGACACATTTTGCATAAAAATGCAAGTTTTTTTTCTGAAGACGCTATTTTATAATTATAACACATATAGCCTGATTTTCAAAATAAATTATGATCCTACACCGACGGCTTTACGGACCTTCGCCAAAATAGGTATAGCGATGGCGCGTGCTTTTTCCGCACCCTCTGCAAGTATTGTGTCCAATTCATCGGTGTTGTCCATCAGTGCATTGTATCGGTCGCGTTTGTTGGAAAAAGTTGCTTCCAGTAACTCGAACAACTCCTGTTTCATTGCGCCGTATGCGAGTCCACCTTCAAGATAGAGTTTCCGCTTCGCAGCAACAGCATCCGCATCTGCGAAGTGCTGGTAGATTGCGAAGATGTTACATTCATCGGGGTCTTTTGGCTCTTCGGGACGTAGGGAATCGGTTACAATACGCTTGACCCGTTTAAGTACTTCGTTAGAAGGTGCAAAGATAGGGATGACGTTGTTATAACTTTTACTCATCTTTCTGCCGTCAATGCCGGGGATCGTCATCACCTCTTTCCGAATTACGGCTTCGGGAATCGTTAATGTGTCGCCATAAGTTTTGTTGAAAACTATCGCGACATCGCGCGTAATTTCGAGGTGTTGCTGCTGGTCTAGCCCGACCGGCACAAAATGCGTTCCGAAGAGCAAAATGTCAGCTGCCATCAAGACGGGGTAAGTGAAAAGCCCTACGTTAATGTTCTTATCCTCTTCGCGTCCCTCGGCAACGTTGTCGTCAACTATTGCTTTATAGGCGTGCGAACGATTCAGCAAGCCTTTTGCTGTGAAACAGGACAGTACCCACGCTAACTCAAATACCTCTGGAATATCCGATTGGCGATAGAAGATCGCTTCATTCGGATTTAACCCCAATGCTATCCACGTCGCCGATGCTTGGTAGGTGAGATTCGTCAGTTCTTTTCGATCTCTGACGGTGGTCAAGGCGTGGTAATCCGGTATGAAGTAGAGTGCCTGAAATTTTTCCGCGAGTTCCAATGATGGTTTGAGCATACCGAGGTAGTTACCGATATGCGGGGGACCTGTCGGTTTAAGTCCTGTCAAAGCAATCTGTTCCAATTTTTCCATCCTCCTTTTGATCCTAATTTTATTATAACCTGTTGAGGCACCGCAGGCGGGGTTTAAAACCGCGCCTGCAAGGGGCTACATAAGTCCCATTATTATACCCCGCCGAGGCGGATATGTCAATCAAACCTTTGAACCTCAACGATATCCCCCCATTTTAATCCCAAACTAATTTCGGCATTCCCAGCATTTATAGCAATTTCCAACAACCCATAACTTCCAATAATCGCCAGCGGTTCACCGACTTCAGATTCGGCATACGCACGGTTGACCCGCTTAAGTCGTGTATTTCCAACTCTAATTTCGTAAGAAGTCGCAGCATCAGCAACGGTGCTTTCCGAGATATTGGTTATCCCATTTCCAAACCCATCAATTTTCACGATGTGCCCTGTTATTGTGTTCCCAGATGCCCGCGGTGTCAGAATCGGGAACACGACGAGATCTTGCAGTAGCGGACCGATATTTGCAAGTGGCACCCCAAGGGATAGGTGGGCTGCAACAGGCGCGAAAATATCCCTACCGTGAAATGTGTTACTCACCTCTGGCAAAAAATGATCTGGATTCTGAATTGTCACCGCATTCATTGTGTTTTCAGCTGTGTTGCCAATATCTTGCAGTAGATAACTCAGTACGCCGTTGTCAGGACAGACGAAAAATGTTCCATCTATTTCGCAGACGATCGCCTGCCGATCCGTGCCTACTCCTGGATCTACGACAATGGTGTGAATTGTGCCTTTCGGGAAATAGCGGTGCGCAGCATGGATAGTGAAAGCCGCGTCGTGAATATCCTGCGGTGGAATGGCATGCGTGAGATCGACTACCTGTACGTCTGGGTTTATACCAAGGATGACCCCCTTCATAATTCCGACGTAAGTATCACGTATTCCAAAATCGGTTGTAAGTGTAATGATAGGAGATAGTTGGTTCATTACGAGTAATTACAAGTTCGCTTGCATCCAAGCAAAGCTTTTTCGCTGCCCTGTTCCGTCATTTTCTCTGCCTTCATATTCGCAGCACCAGACGCCATCATAGCCTGCTGCTCTCAAGCAGCGGATTGCTTTTGCGAGATCTATTTCACCTTCGCCGAGTGCTTCACCGCGGTAATCGCCGCGTGAGCCTGTCCCGTCTTTTAGATGTGTATGCAACGTATAGGGTGCGACGATTTCATAGTATCTCCCAACCGTCTCTAAATCGTGCCCTGCCCAGCGGTAATTCATTGTGTCCATATTCGCGCCGACATATTTGGAGCCGACCTGCTCGAAGAGTTCCACCTGCAAATCGCCGTCGTTTGTAACGATGCCGTGATTATCGACCGCCAAATAGACCTCGTCGCGTTCAGCAAATTCGAGGCATCGCTTTAGACAGCCAGCCATCGCTTCAACCCATCGGGTTTCTGGGACAGCATCTTTCGCTGCACCGCCTTCTGTCCGGAGTACTGAGGTGCCGAGCAGTTTGGCGAGTCCGGCAATGCGTTCCATCCGCTCAACTTGGGAACGGATCGCCGCTTCTTCCAGCACGACGAAATCGTTCCCTGCTGCGAGTGCTGAGACTTGCAAGCCGTAACCTTCAACCTGTTTTCTCACGGCTTCCGCATTTTGTTCGGGATCAGCGGTCTCCGAATTCCATACATCACCAATCTGAAGTTCGACGTATCCGAAGCCTGTTTCGCTTGTAAATTTCAGAAAATCGTCAAGCGAACTGCTGGCGTAGTTGTAATGAATAAGTCCTAATTTTGACATGAATTTATCCGCTCCTCTTTGCGTGGTAGGCGCGCTTTGAAACGCTCCGGTTAATGGTGTATCGTTAATCGTAAAATCTACTGTAATTGCTGAACATGTTTTGCTGACAACCGGTGGTTGACAACCCAGGACGATTTAGTTTTAGATAAATTATCGGATTTTCTAAATTTTTGAATCTTCTTTTTCAAGTCCGGTGCGGTTCCAAACCGCACCTGCGGGGCCTGGAGGGTCCAAAATTGGACGAAAAAACCGAGAACTAAATAGCCCTGGTTGACAACCAAAAAAGACTTGCATCTTTAAAGTTGTTATGCTATAATACCTTTGGTAAAAAGCAAGTGTCAAGCAATTTTTCACTTTACTGTGGTAAGTTTTGAATTATAGGCTTCTCTAAAGCCGAAAAATTGGATGGTCGATCAGGATAAAAAATAATGGAGAACTACAGTCGTTTTATGGACCCTAAATTGGCTGCCATCTACGAAAAAGTCAAGGCAGAACAACGGCTCTCTTTTGAAGAAGGGGTCTCGCTTTATGAAAGCTCGGATATTACAGGCGTTGGATTCATTGCGAACCATGTCCGTGAACGTTTAAATGGGAACATTGCCTACTATAACATCAATCAGCATATTGATTATTCAAATGTTTGCATTCTCCACGCTCGGTGTCACTTTTGTGCCTTTGCCCGAAAAAATATGCAAACCGAAGGGGCGTGGGAAATGAGTGTTGATGAATTCTTAGACAAGGCGATGTACTCTATTGAGAACGGATGCACTGAAATTCATAGCGTCGGCGGTTTACACCCGAAACTGCCGTTTGACTACTACCTCGATATCATCCGTGGACTCAAAGAACGGATGCCACAAGTACATCTCAAATTCTTCACAGCTGTCGAAATTCACCACTTCTCGCGTATTTTCAAAATGTCAATAGAAGAAGTGCTAACACAGTTAAGAGAAGCCGGACTGGATTCTTTACCGGGGGGCGGTGCGGAGATTTTTGCCGAAGAGACGCGGGAGAAGATTTGCCCGGGTAAGCTCAGCGCAGATGGCTGGTTAGAGGTTCACGACATCGCACATCGTCTCGGTATTTCCACAAACGCAACGATGCTTTACGGACACCTTGAGACGAACGAGGATCGGGTAGATCATCTCATCCGACTCCGCGAACAGCAAGATAAATCCGGTGGTTTTGTAACCTTTATTCCGCTTGCCTTTCATCCTGCGAATACCCGTATGGCTTACCTGCCTTCAACGACGGGGTTAACGGATCTCAGGAACATAGCGGTCGCGCGACTCATGCTTGATAATGTCCCGCATATTAAGGTTTATTGGATTATGACAGGGTTGAAAACTGCGCAGGTTGCCCTCCGCTTTGGGTCTGATGATATTGATGGCACGGTGACCGAGGAGAAAATTACACACATGGCGGGTGCGGATACGCCAGAGGCTGTCTCCGTCTCGTCGCTGACGCACCTCATTGAGGAAGCCGGTTTCGTGCCTGTTGAGCGTGACACGCTTTATAATGAAATTGTCCGAGAGGGGGATCAGTGGTACAGGAAAGCCGCTTAAGAATAGGGGCGGTCTCGTTTTTAAATACTAAACCGCTCATTTATCCCCTTTTGAACAAAGAAATCCAGACAGATATTGCGCTCAGTGTTGATGTGCCGAGTCGTGTTGCTACGCTTTTCAGTGAAGGAGAACTGGATGTCGGGTTGATTCCGCTTATTGAATATTTTCGTGCGAACCCTTCCGGGACCAACCTCTGCATTCTACCCGATATATCAATTGCATCGTACGGCAGCGTCAAAAGCATCCAACTGTTCAGCCGCGTACCGATTCGGGAAATTCGGCGCATCGCGCTTGATACGAGTTCCCGGACTTCCGTGGCATTACTGAAGATCTTACTCGCTGAAAGATATGGAGTTTCGCCAGCGTTCACAACCTGTGCCCCGACAGTAATTCCAAGTACAGCACTTCAAAACCGTCAATATCCACCTTTTGAGGCTGTTCTCTTGATTGGGGACCCGGCACTCAGGCATCTCGGTACAACAGAATATAGTGTTGATCTCGGCGAGGCATGGTATAAGTTAACAGGATTGCCGTTTGTCTATGCCTGTTGGGTGGCAACGGAGGAGGTATGTCTGGGTGACCTACCGCAAGTCCTGCTTCAGTCAAAGATACGTGGTATCACCCAAATCCCAGATATTGCCCAGATTGAGGCGCGAAAGTTAGGGTTGCCTGAATCGCTTTGTCTCGACTACTTACAAAATTGTATCAAATATGACCTTGACGAATCCGCAATCGCTGGTATGGAACTCTTTTATAAGTATGCTGTAAAAAATAATCTTGCCCCGCCGTGCCGTTCTCTAACTTTTGCATCCAGCTGAAAGGGGGAGGAAAATGGAGACCGTTGAGAAATCTACTAACGGTACTGAGTTTGTAAAGCAGTTTGAAGACTATCTCAAAAGTTGTGGACTCCGTTTAACACAAAAACGGTTGGATGTCTTAAACCAAGTCTTTGATTATCCGGGTCATTTCCAGACGGAAGACCTGTTGGTTCAGATGCGCAGAAACGGTTACTTAGTATCGCGCCCGACGATCTATCGAACCCTTCCTTTACTGGTGCAAAGCGGGTTGTTGAGTGAGTTTATTGACGCTCAGAAAAACACCCGCTACGAAAGCATTCATTCCCTCCGTGAGCATGCCCACCTTATCTGTCTACGATGTAATCAGATTGTTGAATTTAAAGAACCACAGATTGATGCCTTACAAAAGGCTGTGTGTGAAGCGCATGACTTTAAAGCCGTACGCTTCCGTAATGAGATCATCGGTTATTGCGCTGAATGCCAAGCAGAGATGGAGCCAAAAACGTCTGACGAAGACGATGGGACTCCTGCTGCTTAAGTCGAAAAAACTTGACATGCGTCTGGAAATATTGTATAATACAGACAAGGCTTCTTTGATATGTATACGCCACAAGTAACCGATCATTACGAAAATCCGCGAAATGTCGGGACTATCTCGGATGCTGATGGCGGTGCCACTGTCGGTTCTCCTGCCAGTGGTGAGATGGTAAAACTGACGCTAAAGATAGCGGATGACGTAATTGTTGCGGCGAAGTTCCGGGCCTTCGGGTGCCCTACTGCCATCGCGAGTGCGTCTGTGCTCACCGAACTCGCTACGGGAACGCAAATCTCAGAAGCGCGAGAAATTACTGCTGCGCGGCTCTCCGATGCTTTAGGAGGACTGCCAGAAGATAAACTGCGTTACGCTGACGCTGCTGAAAATGTTCTAAAAAACGCAATTGCTGATTTTCTATCGAAAAAGGAGGTGCGCTCATCATGATTAGTGTCACAGAATCTGCCGCACAAAAAGCAATTACACTCATTAGTAATAGTGAAACTTCGACTGAATCTGAACTCGGTTTGCGGATGCAAGTTGTCGGTGGTGGATGCTCCGGTTTCCAATATAACCTCGAATTTGGTGCGAAAAAAGACACTGACAAAGTGTTTGAATTCCACGGTCTGAAGGTTTTCATTGATCCGCGCAGCACACTCTATCTCGCAGGCTCCGTGCTCGACTATAACGACGGATTAATGGATTCAGGCTTCAAAATAACCAACCCGAACGCTAAAAATACATGTGGTTGCGGCGAGTCCTTTAACGTTTAAGGCCTCTTTTTTCTCATCCCAGGCGGGGTGTGTAACCCTGCCTGGGGTTTGTATGCGCGCCTACTGATAGCTGACCACTCAATTACACCCACGCCTACACCCACGCCGATTTCAGTTCATGCACCTTCAGCGACACCAAAGTCGCCTCGCTGCCTTCAGCGTAAACACCAATATCAGCGTTATTCAAGTCAGGTAGGAAATACGAAGTCATTGACAACTCGCCGTTGTTCCCGAAGGCCTCAATAGAGATACGATCGACGAGAATTTGCAGGCAGATTTTGCCATCTTGGGGCGCGAGGGGACCACTTCTTTCAAGGAATGTTAGTTGTTGTTCTGCGACATCATAACGGACATCTTGTCCACGAATCTTGAAACCGACGCTGCTGGCATCATTGAGTGCGATTTCAGCATGGATATCAAATAACTCACCTGTTAATCCTGCAAGTGGGTCTTCACCCGGTTTAAGCGTAAGATTGCTCCACGCGTGCGTATAAGCATGGATGTTTTCGATTTCGGTTACCGGTTCTCGATGCAGACGGATCCCCTCAGAAGTCGTCCGGAGCGTCAACTGACACGGGAAGCTCATCTGTTGATTAAAGGGCATATCTGGGGGTTTACTGCCACTCATCCACGCAATCTGGATACGTCTGCCATCGGATTCTGGCACGTCGCTCCACGTCTGTGCTGCATAGAAATTGGCACCGTAGTCGGCGCGATGTGCTTCGTCTTCTGGTGTAAACGTTGTGCCATCAAAGTTTCCGACAAAATACTTCCCTGCTGCTCCCCAGAAAACCCATTTGGTATTCTCAGGATCGCCATCGACAGGGAGTTCAAAGATGTCAGGACATTCTGTATCGGGAATCTCCAGATCGGATAACCGTGTCCACTCCGTAAGGTTTGTTGAACCGAACAAGGTGTAATCATTCTGGTCCAGATAGAGTGCCATCACCCATTTTTGTGTCGGTTCGTGCCAAATAACCTTCGGATCACGGTTGCTTGCGACGATATGTTCAATGACCGGGTTGCCTTCATATTTCGTCCAACTCCGTCCACGGTCGTTGCTATAGGCGATACTTTGTGTAAACGGCACTGGCTCTGGGGCGTGGCTACCGGCGGATGTATAAAAGTTGACAAGCACTGCCTCGTCCCCTGTTTGAAAACCACCGGTATTCTTCCAATCTACAACACCGGAACCGGAGAAGATTGTACCGAGTTCATCTGGGTGAATGGCGTGTGGCAGTTGCTTCCAATGGACGAGGTCTGTACTGACAGCGTGTCCCCAAGTCATGTTGCCCCAATCGATACCCGATGGATTGTGTTGAAAGAAGAGATGGTATTCGCCTTTATAATGGATTAACCCGTTTGGGTCGTTAGTCCAGTTGGTTTTCGGTGTAAAGTGGAACTGTGGACGATACGTTTCTTTGTAAGCTGTCTGAATCATTAATTATTTCCTTTCTGTTTTCAACGTTGCGAAGATTTCATCTGTTTTGCAGATTATTCTATACACATCTTTTATTTTGTCAAGAATCGTTTTTTATACGCTCAGTGCCACTCAATTGTCGGTGGTGTGTCAGAAGATTGGAAGCGGAAGCTGAGAGGAAGTGTGGAAGGATGGCTTTTATGGAAGAATTGAATGGTTCTGGTAAGTCCTCTATTTTTTAATTGACACCTGAGACTTTTTCTGATAGAATTTTGCCAAACCCTTATATCAGAGGACACAAAGGATGCCGACCGAAGCAGAACTTTACGATGCTGCGCTCACTCATTTTGCCGAAAACGACCTTGAGGCGGCTGTCAATGCTTTCAAAGAATTAGTTGACACCTATCCAGATTATATAGAAGGATTCCTTGGGTTAGGGCACGCTTATGAACGGCTCAGCCGTTATGATGAAGCCATTGAAGCGATTCAAAAAGCGATTGATATTAACCCGAAGGATCCGCTTGTATATACCAGTTTATCTGTGTGTTATCAAAGAAAAGGAATGATCCAAGAAGCAGAGGACGCGATGGCAAAGTCGCAGCAGCTGCAGATGGAAGCATCCGGTTCATCTACGTGATCTTTTAAAGCGTGGGCGAGGTTATAAACCTCGCCAGCGAAAAATGCTGAGGTTCTATAATGCCAAACACCACCCTACTTGATCCGACCTCTCAAGGCGATGTATCTGCGAAATTTCTTGCGCCGCGGCTCGATAGCCTTGATGGCAAAGTGATGGGCTTGCTGAACATCACGAAAAATGGTAGCGATATTTTTCTTGATCGCATTGCTGAATTAATGCAGGAACGGTTCGATATTGCCGAAGTGATTCATGTCAAGAAACCGACCTTCTCGCGTCCGGCACCAGAAGAATTGCTCGTTGAATTGGCGGAACAGACTGATTTTGTTATTGAAGGACTTGCTGACTGAGGGTCTTGTATATCGTGCAGTATGCACGATGGAAGTGTTTTAGAAGAGCGTGGGGTGCCAAGTGTGTCGGTCTGTACGGAAGTTTTCTTCGCTGCAGGCAAAGTCCAGGCGCGTGTATTAGGTCATAGCGATTTAGAACCGCTTACTGTTGCGCACCCGATTCAGAGTTTGACCCCGGATCAGATTCGTGAACGTGCGGAGGGCGCGGTTGAAGAAATCGTTGCGCGATTGACAAGAAACGGTGAATAAATCGTAATTTACTAAAGTTAAAAACGCCGTAAGGTGTAGTTGTTACGACACAACGGAGTGTGCCTACTACTATACCCTACGGCGTTTTATATGTGAATCTTAACCCCATTGATTCCCCAGGTTGTAAATTGTGCCATTGGTGTAAGAGGGTCTGCAATTTCTGTCGCATCACCTCAAGTTGTTCATCGGTGATGCTTACGGGAAGCGTCTGGCTGTGTTCTTGAAATATCCCGTTAGCGTTAGCATCTTGGACATTCGGCGTGTTAGGCAAATCTGCCTGTAGTAGTGCTACAATCGGTTCGGTATCCATCGCTTCTTTCGGGATCTCAAAAGGACGTTTCGCTTTGGGTTCGCTAAAATCGGGGATGTCGTATCCTTTTGCCACGAGTCCAAAGAACGCATTCTCAAAGCCGAGTGTTGTTTCAACGACATAGTGTGCGAAGTCGTGATGCACAAACCCGCGATGGAGGTGTGTCCAAGTGATACTCCCATCGTCCCGAATACAGGTGAGTGTATCGGGTTTGTGTTTCCACTGATTTTTGCCTTTTTTAAAACGGATAACCATCTGTACTAACCACCCGCCAAATCGTTATTTGGAAAGTTTTAGGGAACCCCACGTGATCGCGAGTTTACCACGCGCTTCAACATCCAATGTGTTCACCGTTAAGTTGTTAATCTCTTTCTCGTCAAGAACAGCGTTGTAGATTCTTGCATCTTCTACACGTGCGACGACCCAACCGTGAGCGGTGCCGCCGATGAGTGCACGGGGACCAAAGAGTGCTTCCACATCGCCAGCTTTCCAAGACACGATGGGTCCCATGGTATAGTCACCGATGAGATCCCCATTCCGGTATATCATGATCTTCGCGTTTCCACCATCATCTTCGTAGGAAATCGCCAGTTGAATTAATTTCCCTGTCTCTTTTTCCTCAAATCCGGGATTCGCATCTTGTGTGCGTCTGAAGAAGCTGCTGCCAGCCATCCAACGTTTCGGTTGACGTTCAGCATAGACGATTGCGTCAAAGGTATCTGCGCTGCTTTTATTGACCGCCAGCGTAGCACCTCTCGTGACGTTTAGATCGTCCAAATAGAGCCATGTTACCAATGTCTTGTCGGGACCGATATCAGGGCCTTCATATCCAGTAGTCATCGCCCATTCATTATTGCCGATGTGCAATTTCCCATCCTTGACCTGAGCATCCAAGAGATCAATCTCGCCAAAATGTCCTGTCAAGTCTTCTAATTCAACACCAATTTCAAAAGTCCAATGCCCGAGTAGATCGTCTTTCTTTTCGCCTTGTGCGAATGCTGGTATTACAAAATTGCACATTAGTAATACAGAGAAACAGAAAATGAAATAGCGTTTTAAAAGCTGCATCGTAGTGTTCTCCCTGTTAGCGTCGATTTTTGGTGTTCTTAATGGCAATGTTCGATAGGTTGCAAACGGTGGCGTGAAGGTTGTAATTCTTGAGGTGAATACGGCGAGGTCCGAAGACCTCGCCGTAAGGGTTATTAGGGATTAGTTTATTGGACGAAGATAAATGACCGCGATGAGACGAGTGCCCACAGCAGGTCTTCGCACCCTGCGCGGCGTTTAGGGCTCTCAGCGATATAAAATTTAGCGGTTTCAAACTCTTCATCAGTCGGAAATCGGCTCAATGTACTGAGATACAACTCAGTAATGAGTTTGCCATCGTCAGGACTTTCCTTAATCAGACGAGTGAGCACGCCGTCCGAACTTCTCAGTTTTTTATGAATATAACCGGAGTTAATCATGTGGAGTGCCTGCGTTAGCGTTGGTTCCAACTTCGGGTCTAAATCACCCAAGAACTCGCGATCGGAGCGTCCGTAAAGTGACAAGAAGCGCGAACTCACTGGGAGTGGCAATTCTATAGAACGCGTGCCGGCCGGATAACGTCCGTACTTCTCTTCGGTCTCTGTAACGTCGTTTAAGACATCCAACAAAACCTGTGCCATCATAGGACGTGGATAGAAGCGCGAGAAAAACCGGTCGTCCAACTGATTTGTTTCATTGGGTTCCGCGGAAAGTTGGTACGTGTGCGAATTGAGGATTTGTCTAATGACGTGTTTTGTATCAAATCCGCTTTGCACAAAATCGTCTGCCAATGCTTCGAGAAGACCTTCAACACTTGGTGGGGTTGTTGCGCGCATGTCATCAACAGGATCAACGATCCCTCTACTGAAATAATAGCTCCAGAGACGATTCACGGTCGCTTTCGCGAAGTAGGGGTTCGTCGAGGAGGTCATCCAATCAGCCAGTACTTGTAGTACATCGCCTTGGTAATTTGGTGCAAGCGATTCGCCGCCGAGGAAGGTCGGGAGTGCCACTTCGCCGCGGTTGCCCTGTACAGATTGGTTGATAACGCGTCCAGTTGGGTTATAGTAGATAACCTGCTCGTTGTAGAGTTCACCGCCGCGGGTGCCTACTTTTCCGGTAAAGGCGGCAAAGTTCCAATAGTCATCGGTTGTCCACTGGTCAAACGGGTGTTTATGACATCTTGCACAACTCAGGCGGATCCCGAGAAACACCTGTGCGGTTGTTTCAGCTCTACCGGCTGGCTGTCGCTCAATGCGGTAGTAGTTTGTAGGGCCGTGCTGATAAGTGCTGCCTCGTGCTGTGATGAGTTCTCGAACGACCTCGTCGTAAGGTCTATTTTCTGAAACTGCCTTATGTACCCATTCGTGAAAGAGGGTTGCGCCACGTTCCCCGAAGGCACCGTTCCCTAAAGTACGGGGGTGAATGCGCAACATATCGGCTAATTTCAACGTACGTAAATGGATCCATTCCGGCGTGTCGAGAAGCATATCAATGAGATTCGAGCGTTTGTCGGGGTTCGTATCTGAAAGAAACGCTTTTATTTCATCGGGTGTAGGCAGCCTCCCGACAGTGTCCAAATAGACTCGCCGCATAAAGACATCATCGGTTGTTAATGCAGACGGACGGATATTCAATTTTTTGAGTTTGGCAAGTACAAACTCATCGATAAAGTTATTGGGTGTGAATTCCGCTTCTTGTGATGCTAAATCTGTCTCGGCAGCCCGCGGAATCGTTACAAATGATGCATCGACAACACCCAAGAAGCGTGCGATAACCGCAGTGCCTCCCCATCGGACGCTTGTCACTTCACCGATAGAAGATACCTCAGCGACAGGTGCGTCTTTAGATTCATATACGGCTTTTTCGGTTACATCTTCAATGGATCCGTCCGAAAAATGGGCGAGTACCTTCAGTTGTGCTGTTTGTCCGACATCGGAGAGCACGAAAGAACTCGGCTCAATTTCGAGTTTCTGCAGGCGCGGTTCGTCGTTGGTAAACGGTGCACCCGCTTTGATCCAGCGCAGAATTGTCAATGCTTCCTCTGAGTTAGGATCAAACCGTAAACCGCCTTCATGCGGTACCTGTCCGGTCGGTTTGAGAAAGAAGAGGCTCTGATCGGGTTCGAGCAGGTTGATGCGCCTGCCTCGGTTATGGTGAACGATCGGTTCATGGTCTGATTCTGGATTCAAGGTCAACAGAGAGAGATTTAACCCGCCCTGTCCGCCAAATTTCCCGTGGCACATGCCGGCTGAGCACCCTTGTTTGTCAAGGATGGGGGCAATATCTTTTAGAAATTTAACAGGCGGTTCTGTCTTATTCTCGGACAGCGGAGTTGTGGAGACAAGGTTTGCGTTGTCAGTTGCGTTCGCTTGTGCAGCGCATGGCATCGCTAATGCTAATAGCGACACAAAAGCGAGTGTGGCAAACCGAGGAATTACGTCCGCTGCTTGTGGACCTTGCACTATGGTTTTCAATAGGCGTCTCATGCGAATACCTCCGTGAAAACTTCGGTTACATGTTCTACAAACAGAAATTCAACACCTTCCTGAATGTCTTCAGGAACTTCAATGAAGTGTTTTTCGTTGCCTTGTGGTAGGATAACTTTCTTAATGCCTGCTTGCTTCGCTGCGAGTATTTTTTCCTTTACGCCACCGATCGGCAAAACTCTCCCTCTGAGAGTGAGTTCACCTGTCATAGCGATCTCAGGACTAATCCGTTGCTGCGTGGCAATAGAGGCGAGGGCGGTTGCGATAGTAATACCTGCTGAGGGACCATCCTTGGGAATTGCCCCTGCGGGTACATGTATATGGATATCTTCTTCTAATACACTCGGGTCAAATTTGAGTGAACCGGCTTGGGATTTGACGTAACTGAGCGCGGCTTGTACAGATTCCTGCATGACTTCGCCGAGTTGTCCAGTGATGCGAAGTTGGGTATGTGCGTTCGTCTTTTTCGTGGTAGCGGCTTCGATGAAAAGGATCTCGCCGCCAGCAGGCGTGACAGAAAGCCCTGTTGCGACCCCGATGTCGGCTTTACGCCCTGCGATCTCGGAATCAAACTTCGCGGGTCCCAAATATACTTGAACATCCCTTGCCGGAATAATTGTTGGCTTAGTGTTCCCTTCAGCAACACGGCGCGCCACTTTACGGCAGAGGGTACCGAGTTCACGCTCTAAATTCCGTACACCCGCTTCTCGGGTATACTCATTGATTACTTTGTCGATAGCTGTATCCTTAATATGGATCAAGTCATCTTTTAATCCATTTGCCGTTAATTGGCGAGGGATCAGGTACTGTTTAGCGATAATCTGTTTTTCGTTAGCAGTGTAGCCTGGGAGTTCTATGGTTTCCATTCGGTCCCGCAACGGCGGTGGGATCGTATGGAGTTGATTCGCGGTTGTGATAAACATCACTTTTGAGAGATCCAAAGGGACATCAAGGTAATTGTCCGTGAATGAATGATTCTGTTCGGGATCAAGGACTTCGAGAAGGGCGGAAGCGGGATCGCCTCGAAAATCCGATCCGAGTTTATCAATTTCATCAAGCATAAAGACGGGATTATTTGACTCGGCTTGGCGGAGCCCTTTGACGATTCTGCCTGGCATAGAACCGATGTATGTCCGTCGGTGTCCTCGGATTTCGGCTTCATCATGCATACCGCCCAATGAGATACGTACAAATTTTCTGTCCATTGCGCGTGCTATGGATTTACCGAGCGATGTTTTTCCGACCCCTGGGGGTCCAACGAAACAGAAGATGGGGCCCTTCATGTCGGTTTTGAGCATCCGTACAGCGAGATATTCCAAAATCCGTTCTTTGACCTTTTCGAGATCGTAGTGATCTGCATCGAGTATTTCTTGCGCCGTCGCAAGATTTAATGCGTCCTCTGTACTAACAGCCCAGGGAAGGTTTAGCAACCAATCCAAATAATTCCGAGAAACGGCCGATTCAGGAGAGAGTGACTGCATTTTGGAAAGTCGCTTGAGTTCTTTTTCGGCTGCCTGCTTTGCTTTTTCGGGCATTTCGGTTTTGCGCAGCTGCTCTCGCATCTCATCAATCTCAAGTTCCATGTCGTCCGCTTCACCGAGTTCAGTTTGAATCGCTTTAAGTTGTTCACGCAGATAGTATTCGCGCTGTCCTTTGTTAATAACGGCTTGTGCATTATTTTGGATTTTGCTTTCTAATTCGTGCAGGTCGAGTTCTTTAGCGAGAATAACAGCGAGGGTATTCAATCGTTCCTGAGCAGAGACGGCTTCCAAAATGCGTTGCTTATCGTGTGGTTTTAAATCCAGTACAGCAGCGATGTAATCAGCAAGGCGGCCCGGTTCATCAAGCATCGTTTTAGTTATACTGCCGTATTCCTCTTGGTAGCGCGACGACATTTGAACGATACGTTGGAACATTTCATCGTTGCTGCGCACGAGTGCCTCAACTTCTAAGTCCGTTTCTGTGTCAGAAGCGGCATCGGCTTCGTCACTTTCAATGATGCAGATGCGCGCTTTGACGAAGGGTTCGGTATGTAAAATTTCTTCAATTTGCACCCGTTCTCGTCCATGCGCGAGGAACAGGACATCTTCATCATCAGTCTTATAGCGGAGGATATGAATCAGACTCCCGACTGGGCTGAGATCGTCCTTTTGAATTTCTTTGATATCTTCTTTTGAGAGATCTTTTTTCGGACGAAAGATGCAAAGTACTCTTTCACCCTCCATAGCCTGTTCAATAGCGGATGTAGCCATCTTCCCCGAGAGCGCGACGTGGTGCGGTGGAAACGGCGGCACCGGTGGCATGTACGGAAAGACGACGAGATCGTCGAGCGGTAGAATCGGAAGTTCTTGTATAAGTTCTTCTTGATCGGTAGTTTCTTCAGATTCGTTTTCTTTTTCTTCGGTTTTCATATTTTTCCTCCTATCTTATAGTTCTCGGTTGTCAGCATCCTTCGGTTAGCGATTATCGGCTTTCAGAAGAGGCGATTTTTTTCCTCGACAGCTGACCCCTCCTTTTTCCTATAATCAAGGCCAGAATTGATATAATGTGGTATTCGCGAGGATGCTGCTAATGCTCCACAAACTTCCGCTTATATAGTCTCCGAGCGCGAGTCCGAGGAAAAGCGGCACAGCGCGTCTGTAGGCTTTAAGTCCACCGTGATATAATATAAGTGCTTTTGCTACATAAGCGACAAAGATACAACTCCAGAGGTTAGACATGCCCCAACTATTTGCCATAGCGTAGCCGAGCGGATGCAGGGGCCACCATAGGAAACGGGTTCTCAAGAGTGTTAGTCCGAGTGCGATGCCTGCGCCTCCGCCCATAAAGGCAAGTGCGGGTACATCCGTTCCTTGGGGATAATTTAACCAGTTTTCAAGCTGCCGATAAACGCCTCTACCGAACCCTAACGCCCAGGGTCCATAATAGCCGGTCTCGGCACCGTGTCTGTAGTAACTATCCAGTAGTAGCCAGAAGACGACGATTGCACCGACCACAGTTGCGATGAGGATAGCGGCAGCAGTGTGCTGTGGACGTATCCCGCGCCGTTCTGAAATTTTTAGTGCCTCCAATTCCTGCGGCATCGGGTGTGCACGGTATGCTCGGTTGAAGAACATGTACAACGAGAAAACCGCTTTTGTGCTTGCTGTCAATCGTTGAGAGCCAAACGTTGTCACGATTAACCCATGCGGGTCAACTCTGTGCAAATCGTGGACCAAGAATCCTAATTCGGCACGAAGTCGGGCAATCATTGTTGCGAGTAGAAAGTAAAGCCCGAAAAAGAGTGGGATCACCCAAAGCGCCATTCCAGCCTTATAGGAAAACACCGTCAAAAATAGCGTCCCGCCCATAATACCGATGAACGCGATGTGGTAAGGCATCGGTTCACGTTGCATATCTATCCGAGAGGTGCCGCGTAGTCCATCTACAATGCCAATAAAAACTCGCTTGACATGGGTTCTTCCGACCCAAGCGGCGGTACCGAGTAGCACCATATACGCTCCGAAGCTTTGGGCATCGGCGTAAGGGTACCCTGGTAAATTCCGCACGCCAAGAACGCTGCCTGCCATTAACTCGAATTTGTACACCCAATAAAACACCCAACACGAAAAAAGCAGGTCCAATGGAATAAGGAAACTGATGCCGATCGCGAAAGGATAAAACGAGAGACGTACACCGCCCATCGCGTTCCAAGGACGCCCCGTAAAGTATTGATGGATGTTTTGTCGTTTAACGGGCAGATACGGGACTGCTGGATAAATCGAATTCAGCAAATTCAGGACACTAATGGCTGTAGCAATGCCAAAACCGAACCACATGAGTTTATTCTTGAAAAAACTTGCATTCGTCTCCGTCATCGCGAGCGGCAGTTGGATAATCGGATAAGTTAGCCGTTCACGTTCTGTCCACTGGAGACGCAGGAGTGTGTTGATACATAACATCACAAACATCAACACAAGAATAAAAAGGGTCCACCATGCAGCCGGTCCCGCCCAAGCGGTCAGATGTGCCTTACGGTAAAGGGTTGATTGCCCTTCATAATATCCTGACAAGACACTGGCATCTTGAACGGTTAACCATGTCGGAAGTTCCTTCCAAAAGAGTTGTTGCCACTCATTCTCCGATGTTGCGAATCGAAATGGATGTCCGAGTATTGTAACCAGAATCTCCATCATATCGTGCGAACAGAGCGAAGAAACGATGCACAACATCACATAGATTGTGAGCAGTTCTGGCGGTGTCAACCGTAGTGCTGATGACAGTTTTCCGAGTCCTGCACTGAGTACGATCAGCCAAAAGATGATGAAAATGACGTTAAACAGCGGATGAATCAGTGTGGGATGTGTATATCGGACGACCTCTAATTCAATAATCCAGAAAACATTTAGCGGAATCAGAAGCATCGCTATAACGAGAGCCTTAGGCGTTAAACCCCGTTCACCTTTTCTAATGTTCCTTGCGGTTTGTTCAGGTAAGTCTTGCAAAAAACGCCCTCTCCGTATATCCAGCCCGGCGCGTTGCTTGGGCTTACGCGTTTTATTGGGAGATCACGCCTACCTTCTCCTCATTGCTTGTCATATTTCTGGCTCTCACTCTTATTGAAGTGTCCCGGTCAAGAGATTGCTTCTATTTCGCTTATCTATCGAATCCATCCGCGTTCGCCTTCTATGAGCACCTCCGTTTTCAGTTCTGCGCAACGCTGTTGATAGTCTTGCAAGGTTTTGATTGCTGCTTCTCCAGTAAGGATGGTCGGAAATTGACCACCCGTCTCAAGTGTTTCTGAAGTTTCCGTAGGTTTTTCGGGACGTACCGATTTCTTTGGCGGATCCGTCAAAACAGGGATTAACTCAATAGATTTCAGAACTCCAGTATTAAAGGTTGCCTTTGGGATGACTATGTGTGAGTGCTGTTTATCGTAAGTATCATAGATAAAATCTGAAAGACTGTAGACGATCGGTTTATTTTGATACAATTCAATGCCGCCAAAGGTATGTAACTGCTGGCATAACACCATGTCTGCGCCAGCGTCAATGAGTGCTTGTGCAAAGATTCGCTGTCGCCCGATAGCCTCATCTGCTGACCGTCCTTGTTTCCCCCAATGTAGCCAAACAACGACAAGTGCTGCTTTCGTGCGTGCTTGTTTGACAGCATCCGTCATCTCACTATAAACGGCGTAAGCGATCGGGTCTTCGGTGTAACGTGCGAAGGCATTCACTCGATAATACGCCAACAATGCGGCCTGCTGCGCAGATTCAGTTTTGTCTCTACTAATTGACACCCATGCGGGGAGTTTCGCTGCCTCAGCATCTGTTCCCGCTCCGATCGGTTTAACGTTATACCACTCCAGTTCAGTGATCGTATCTTCTAACGCCTCAAATCCAAAGTCCATTATGTGTGGTGTAGCTAAGGAGACAGCATCAAACCCGGCATTAGCGATGGCTCTTCCGAGTCCGGGTGCTGAACGAAAAGGATGTTCAACACCGTATCGCGGTTCTCCCCTCTCCGAAATGCTTGCGTTTAACGAGGCAGTAGCGATGTCGGCGGACTGAATCAAGGCGGTGGTTCCCTGAAAAAACACACCTGCCCCACGCCTTTCAATGACGGGGGTCATACGGCTACTTATAGTGATATCACCGACAGCGAGCACTGAAATTTCATTACCGGAACCCGTTTCACTTAGCAGCCCGTTGGGGAATACTGTGTACAACAGTCCCATCATTAGAAGGCACATTTGAAGTTTTTTGCCTTGTAGGCTGTTTATAGGGTTTGCCAGGCGTTTAAATTTCATTATTTTTCCAAGTTGTCATCCAAATCTTCATCGAGATCAATATCCACGCCGAATTCATCAAACAGGTTATCCTCTTTTAGTTTCATTCCGAGTGTAATAAGGGTCTCAGATAAAGTTAATCGGTCAATCTTTGTTGCTTCAAGCGTTTCGGTTTCAGAGGTCAAATCCGCTCGCAGTGCTTCTTGGTTTCGACGCGTCTGTTCTCGCAGGAGTTTTGTCTCGTTAGTGAGTCGATCGATTTGTGCTTGGAATTCGCGGGCGAATTCATCTACGAGTGCTGACAATTTCTGGAGGTCCGCCTCGCCACGTCCAGCAATTCCGTCAAGTCGGACATCTATTCGCGTATCAACGAGTGCTTCAATTTTGTCTGCTGTTAGGAGCACATTTTCGTTTTCAAGTTGCCCAGAAAGTTTGCGAATATCGGCTTTAACGTCCGCTATTTCACCTATGAAACGTTGCTCCATCGCTGCAAGTTTATCATCAACATGCTGACGCGTTTTCTCTAAATCTTGGGTGAGCGTTCGCAACCGCTTGTTATAGTTCCGAATATACCTTCCAACGATACTATCGCGGAGGTATTCCTCTAACTGCTGCGCCTTCCGGGCCTCCGTCTCAGTTTCCGTATCGTCAATTTCCGGTTCTTGGACATCTATAGGTGTTTGCATGTTTGTGACTCTCCGTCCTTAGTTCCCTTACGCACATTTTGACCTGTCAGGGATAATTATAGACATTATCAGGCTGTACTGGACTGTCGGCATCTTGGAAACCGTCATCTGCGTTGGAAGTGGCTTCTCGGTTTGCGTTGAATTCTCGCAAGATACAACTGACGATTTCTTCCGTATACGCCTGTGCATCCACACGTTGCTGATTTGCTTCCCACGCCATCCGTGCAGCGGCTTCAAAGTATTCAGCATGTTTATAAGCATCAAGGATATCACTGCCGCGTGAAAACGTTCCGTGTCCGACCCAATAGAGGATATGCCGCGCTGGATTGCCGCCGTTCTGGAAGAGTCGTAGACTCTCATAAGAGAGTTCTGGGATCCCCGGTGCGCGTTCCTCAACAAAGCCGATACCGCCAGAGGGGTCATAGATAATAGGCGTTTCCGGTTCGTATCCTCTGAGAAAATCATAAAATTTATCGGGTGCGCCGTGTTCTGTCCGAGAGATTAGGTTCAGGAACTTCGGTTGTAGATGGACGAGTGCATTAAACCCGTGTTCTGCTAATTGCTCAAAGATAAGGAGGTAATGGAACATTTCACTCGTTGGTGCAGGCGGTGCGACCCCATTTTGATTCTGATCCAAAGTCGTCTGATCTGGTGTACCGAAGCGCATCCGATAATGTGTGCCGTCTGGTTCCACCTCAACGAGCGTTAAATTGAGTGCCGGATGCTCAATACCAATCATGTCCAAACGTGACCCTGATTTTGTGAGTAATACGTGTCTGCCTGCTAACCCCTTAACAACGATCTGCGGTGGTAATTGGTAGCGTGGTGATGCTTCATAAGAGATGAGGCACGCATCGTCAATCGTTTCAGTTAAAATTGCCCCCATATTACCAGCAGTTGCCCATAAATAGTAGTGAGCGTGTGCATGTGCGCCGACCCACCCCATCTGCCCTATCAAAGTTCCGCATTCACTATCGGGCGAAATAGGGTGTAAGTTGGGGTGGTATCCGCGTTCTCGCCAGCGTTCATAGTGATACGTCTGCGGAGGCGGTACTGTTAAGGCGTTTATGAGGTACGGATTGACTAATGTTGAATCCACTCGCGATTTGACTCCTGGATTAGAATTACAACTCAATTTCCAGCGTGATTTCTTTTCTTTACTGTAACTATAACATGTCAAACGAAAAAGTGCAAATTTTTAGTGGGTTTCAGAACGATTTAGTTTTCGGTTTTTTTAGGCCAATTTCGCATCCCCAGGTCTGGTAGGTGCGGTTAATAATGCAATATAAACTTTTAGAAATGGTATCAGTTGTCTGAATCAGGATTTGCAGGATTCGAGGATTTTCAGGATTATAGATGCGTTTTTAAGACCGACGCGTTTCACAGTTTTCATAGCAAACTGTAGATTCGATATGTTTCCCGAAAGGCTATAATCTCTTACCACGATTGGGTTTTAGGCAATTTTATCAAAGGTTGCTGTGAAAGCTGCTATGAAATTTGCCATGAAAATTTCGCGAGTCAAGGATGCCTAGTGGTCATTGAAATTCTCGAAGGTTTCTGGAAATATGTGTGTGAGGTTTGGCGCGCGTAATATGGTATTAGCATAGCTTTAGGTGGGTTGCTATGAAATTTTCAGACATCAAATATCATTGCATTGTATAACACAAAATTTACGAAAATTTAATTTACAAAGAGTTTTTTAACTTTGAGAGAATGTCCAGCACTTTATCCAGTTGCAATGGGTGTTTGGCATTAAGGAGATAGGTAAGAGCCTGCGGACTGAGATTTGTCCATCTGACGAGTGTGTCAATGCCGCCTTGTGCTTCTACAATATCTTTCATACAGAGCAATAATAATTCAATATTGCCCTCTTTATCGAAGTCTTGGAGTGCAGCTTCCAGATAACCTTTCGCAAATTCCGGTTCGGCGAGATCTTTAAGAAGATAGTCTTTAAACCTTATTGTGCAATGTTGAAGTTTAATCTCTGTATTCATTGTGATTAATCCTTCATGTGTTCTAAGAAATCGTTCCAATAGTTTTGTGCTCTATCAATATCCCGCTGTTGTGTGCCTTTCGTCCCACCCCAAAGCAAGATAACAATGCGTAGGAATATGTTCGTTTGGCTCGCGATTTGTGTTAAGGTTGGTTAGTGCGCCCTTCATAAATCGGTTGCAACCTGACCTGAAGAAACGCTTCTAATAGACTGAGCACAAATTCGTCAACTTCCGCATCAACAAGGAAATTTACTCTATCCGTGTTTTCCAGAATCCAATCAGATACATTATCTTCATTTAGTTTGTAACTGTGACAAGCGTTTTTATCTGCTAAAAGTGACTTCGCTAAAGTACTATTGTTCCCTTTGTGCCTATAGTGTTGGTATTTATATCGGGGCCCAGACCCTGTGTTAACTTTGCCTACCTTGAGGACACACGTTTCTGTCGAGAACACATATACTGCCATTTTCCCCGCTGGTAAATTCGGTTTTTGGTGGGGCATCAGTAGTTTTTCAATACAAATAGTATTCGGCGGAATTTCAATTTTTCCGCTTTTTGCTGCAATTAAGAAATCATCTAAAAGTTGTTCAGGTTTCCAGTTCATTTAGAATTTTCCTCTTATAGGTTGGATAGCCCACGGCGTAAGACTACGATACTATATCTTCTCTGCACTATTTGACTGTTTCTGCAGTGAACGTAACTGATCTTCAATTTTGTCTCTTAGGTCCGTGTCATTATCCGGCTCAGCCAACATTAAAGCCTCTTTAAAATCATGTTCTGCCTCGCTAATACGATTTAGATGTTTTTTCATACGCCCCCGATTTAAGTAAGCAGCCGCCTTCCAACTCCCTAAATCATCAGAGGCTAGTTCTATTATTTCGCTATAGTCTTTGATAGCAAGGTCGTACTCGCCTTTATTTTCATAAAGTTGACCGCGAGCGCGATATAAAAAGATTAGATGGGGACCATCTATTGATCTTTCCAATTCTATCGAATTGTTATAGTCTTCAATAGCAAAGTCAAACTTGCCTTTCCGAGTGTAAGCCTCGGCACGACAAGAGTAAAGAATAGCAAGATGGCGGTTACGTGGTTTTAATGATATGCCTTCAGTACAGTAAGCAATTGCATCATCTATCCTATTGTTAAACAATGCCGTGACATAGTGATGTATATAGTCACGAGCATCAGAAGGCGTATATATTTTGTTATGGGCCCGTTGCCTGGCAAAGCCTTCAAAATCAGGGAATAAAGTTGATTCTGTTATACCCAATGATTTCTGGAGAGAAATCAGGAGGTCTTGCTTGCTGTCCTTTGGAATTATGCATTCTCCTACTATCTCAATTGCCGCACCACCAAGTATAAAGATAGATTGCTGTGCCATAATACGAGGGTTCTGGTTTTCAGGTCGCCAATGATAAAGTGGATATCTATTGTCCTCAACTTGTATGAAAAAATCATGAATACCCTTTTTTGCCAAGTCGTAGTGAACCTTTTTGGATTTAGATAGATCCACAGCAACGACTTTACCATTTACACTCCCTTTAGAGCTTTCCTGACAGGCAAACCAAAGTGCAACAGCAGCATTGTAAGTGAAATCTATCAGACATGTGGCTGCCCCATAATGCTGGAGTTCTGCAAGTAAATCTAAATCCGATAGAAGGATTCCATTTTTTACGCCATGTCCCTGACTACGTGCATCTTTTATCATCTCTTCGTTGATTTCGAGGAGCCTCTTGGGTTTTTCGGCTTTGTTGACAGAGTCCCCTATTTGTTGCATTTCGTGTTCTTGGGAGTACCTTTCATACTCTCGGCGTCGGTAGGTAGACGCTTCTATCAAGTATTTTTCATAGGAAACACCTCGAAAGACATGATATTGTCCTCCGTATGGGGAGGGATATTCTGCCCATTGTAGAAAACCACTCAGCGTTGTGATACGACTTATTTTTTTCATTGTGATCGCTCGATTATGCTTCCTTACAGGTATCCAATGATGTCAACTTGAATGTGAATTTTCTTCATCTCAAGAGACCTTGGTATTATTCCACAACAATCGTTTCCTCACCAAGCATATCAATAATTTTCACAGCGACGCGGGCATCAGGATGCGGCAGCTCTACTGTGTATTCTCGCTCAACGAAATCGGTCTTTTTCTTTGGAACATCGCTCTCAACGATTGTGAAATGCTCTCCAGTGTAGTCAGTATCAATCAGGACACAATCAATCTGTGCGCGGAAATCGTCAATATGTACATCAAAAAGTTCTGTACGGTCTATTTCTAAACGTGCTAAGATGGTCGGACTTATATAATCTACAATCGTAATCTTGACGTTCTGTCCCTCCTTTTTGAAATCAACTTCTACTTCGGCAGGTGAGTAGGTAGTGACCCCATCGCGTTGAATATCCTGCACAATGATTTTGTTGATCGGACGGCGTTGGTTCTCCGTGTCAAGCTCTTCTTGGATTCCGACCTCGCTTCCATTGCAGAGTACCGTAATGTCGCGCGTCTCGTCCGGACGGTTTTGGAGTTCATCTTTAATGAGTTGGATATCTAAGCGGGTGAGCGGTTTCGTCAGGTCAGCAATTTTGACAAGGGTTCCGTTTAGTGTACCATCAAAAAATCCAGCTTTCCGATCAGTGTCCACACCGTATTTAGAGACGACAATTTCTTTGAGTTCATGCTCCGCTTGGAAGTCGTAGTTATTGACGCGGTAGTGTGCAATTCCGAGTGGTTTGTCAATACAGGTCTGTATCCGTTTCATCGTCGTTTGGATTGCACCCTTGTTGAGGTCTGCGGCAATCCAGCGTCTACCAAGTTTTTCAGCGGCGGCAGCTGTAGTGCCACTTCCCACAAAACAGTCGAGGACGATAGAATTTTTATTGCTTGATGCTTCAATGATACGTTCAAGAAATGGTTCGGGCTTTTGAGTTGGATAATCAAGATATTCGTTCGGATTAACACCTAACCCAGGAATATCATCCCATATATTATCAACAACTGTTTTCTCAAGAACTTTATCACCAACAGTTTCTCGGTGATACTTGATCCTGATTTTACCTGCTGTTACCGACACCTTGCCATCTTTAATCAAAAGTTTTCCACCGCGTGTGACATAAATGCGTCCTTCTTCATAGAGTTTAATGATGCTCTCGTCAGAGTATGTTCCTGGGTCGGAAGTTGCGAAGAAATCTTTATCATCTTTTTTGTATTTTCGTTCGGCCTCTTCCAATGAGATGGCATTAACTTTTTCGATTTTGTTCCAAATTGCGTTGTCCTTGTCTTTTGCATAGAGATAAATATAATCCGAACTAAACGGCATGAACTCGGCATGTGTTTTCATTCCGCGGACAATTTGTCGCCGCCATGTCACAAGGTTCAGAAAATTACTCTTCCCAAAAATTTCATCCATTGCAAGGTGAAGATAACTATTCATCCGCCAGTCGCAATGCAGGTATAAACTTCCTTTTTCGCTCAAGAGTTCGCGCATCAAGCTAAGTCTTTCATACATGAATTGGAGGTAGTTATCGTTTGCCCAAATGTCGGTGTACTGCGTTTGCTCAATAACAGAGTGTCCTTCAGCCTCTAAATTTTCTTTTTTTCCGCGTAGTTTCACCTTTCGCACATAGTCTGCGCCGCTCGCAAAAGGTGGATCTATATAGATGAGGTCTATCTTACCACGAAAACCTTGCACGAGCAGTGTGGAGAGAATCTCTTTGTTATCACCGTGAAATACAAGATTGGGACCGTCCTTAAATCTATCGTAGATCGGCTCTTTTTCTGGGTTTTCAACGTTGTAGATTTCCACCAATTGTGCGGGGTAGGCGTTTACGGTGTCAATTGTGCGTTTGCCGACCCAGTGAAGCATGGGTCTGCCTTTAACGGGGGTGATTTTCATTGTGTTTCCCTTCTCAAATTTGTTTAGCGGTAACTCGCAAATCAACTTGCTACACTGGTAACATCAACTTTCTGATATCCTCAGATTGGACGCAGGCGTAGTATGCAGGCATACCCGGATCTTTCGACCGACTCCTCGGTTGAGGCGACAATAAAAGTTTTCTACGTGCCGTCCAGTTTATCATTTTTCATATCAGAACTCATTGTATTTTAGGTATTTATCTATTTCCTCTTGAGGTATGCCTAAAGCGGAAAGCGTTGCGACACTCTGTTCATAACTCCACTGGCTAATATCTGCTGGCGTAATAGAAGCTGTTCCTATTCCAACATTTTCGTATCCTTCTTTTTGCAATTCACTCATAGCAGCAATGATATAGACTCGCCATTTATATTTTGAATACTTACGACTTTTTAAAATCTTTCTGAATATCCCTTTTCTAAGAATGTTAGGGAATATCTGTTTGCTTCGTTCTATATCTAATAGTTCAGCCATACCGTTGGGAGTCGTTTTACCCAATGCAGCATATCTAACCCACACTTGAAGACCTATAGGAGTTTGTATAAAATTTAATATCTCACATTTAAGAATGTCCGTTTTCTCTCTACTGTTTGGTTTATTCGCATTCACGGCAGCCATAGCAGCAACAATAGCAGCCATAGCAGCGAGTGCCGTAAATAGAGCTATAGGGTCACTTACAATTTTTGTGATCTTTGCCAAAATCGCAATAGGTAATGGATATTCATAGAATGGAAAGGGATAAGGTATATATGGCATTTAATTTAGCAATAGGTAGCTTCGGTTTTAGATCATGGTTATTTAAAGAATAACGCCCATAGAGTGACTATAATACTGATTGTAGTAACCACAATACTGATTATAGTAATGGGATTGGATAATTTTGGTCGTTTTTCCCTTTTCCATAGTTTAGAGACTGTGGTTTTAATCCGTAACCACCATAGTATTGGGAATGTTATTTTAGGGTTTTTGTTTATCCACCGACTGCTACGATATTTATATGTATAACCCGTTATTTTTCCACATTTTTCCTTGTTTATACACGTATAACGCCATTGTTTTCGGAATTTTAGAGACTTCCGGGAATCCGACTCTGATCGTCTAAAATTGCCGTTATTCGGATATAACCATAAAGGGAAATCTGCGTAGGTTTCAATGTCCCGGCGGTTTCGGTTAATGGCATGGGTTGGAACGCCATTACGGGTTTCTGGTTCAACTATAAATACAGAGCATTCTATTTGGTCACCCATTCTTAATGCCTTGCCAAGGGAATGACTCTTTTTTATATCCTCTATACGCGGGTCGTCCCACGCTGTTAGCTTTCTAAATTCGTTATGCTGATCAAAGGGATAATGGTCAGGACTTATGAAAATCCTTACCTCTTTTGAAACTTGAAGATTACTAAGTGGTAGGCGTTCAACGCTATCGCTTGTGACCTTAATCGTAAACTGATAATTTTGGTATGTCTTTGTAACATAACCAGTAATATCTATTCGCATAATGGGGTATCCTTCTCAGGAAACGTCTCTGCCGTTAGATTCCTCTGCATTTTATTCTACCATAATCTGAAGTGCCAACGCTAATTAGGTCCGAAATTCCGTAAAGTTAAGACAAATTTTTTTGCTCAAATTCGATAAGCAAGTCTATTTTTACCAATTCCAACCAATCGGGAACCGCGATAATATTTTCCAAATTGAGCCATAGGTTGTTCGGATTTAACCCATGTCTGGCAATTTCAGTAAACAGGACAGGCGGACAAAGGATTGTGTATTTGGAGTTTAGAGCCTCTCGTTGTTCACGATCTGTCGCCATCCAAAATGATTTATCGGGTAGCAAGGAGTTGATCTCATAGTTCATCGTAACCTCATTTCAAGGACTTTGGGCATTCATTAAAAAAGATTCTACGATCATTTTTTGTTCTGAATCCATGCGAAGACGGTGTTAATTTCGGTGACATTTTCTCTCATAAATTCCGCATCAGTATAGATGATGTGATACTTGAAGCGAGCATTGGATTGTAAATCCTCCAAACATTCAACAGCCTTTCTTTTCGCCTCAACTGTTGGATTCATGCGGTCTCTCTCAGACTTTATCTCAACAATGTAGAACTCGCCGGTATTCTTGACAATCACAAAATCTGGGAAATAGCGGTGGTAATTGCTATCAACCCCTTGGTATTCAAAATGGAAATCGGTTTTCTTAGGATCGGTCAAGCCACCGGTAAACAGAAATATCTCTACATCCTCCATTGATGTATTTAAGGTTTCTAAGATGACTTCAAAAAACTGACGCTCTGGTTTGGTATCAAAGTTGTAAGGTGTATAGTGAAAACTAAGATCGTGTTCATCAGGCAGGTCATCTTCATTAAATAGCAATCTATCGTCTCTCATCCGTTCAGCGTTGCGTTTTTGTATCCGTAACCGGTGGATATAGTCACCATTGGTATCTTTTTCAAAGAGAAGATTTCCTTCATTGTCGTGTGTATGGATGAGGGCAAGTACCTCTGATACCTCATCTTTAATCACCTTGTAATTTTGTAATTGGCTTTCCACCTGCTGAAACAATGGGTAGAGGTGTCCGTGTGGGATTTCACCTTCTGGATAGAGTCGTTTGAGTTCTTTGAGTGTCTCCATAAACGGCAGGTGGTATTTTGCGCCAATACGCCGTGCCAATGTGTAGCAGTCAGTTGTCCTGTTGGCTACCTCAATTTGGTCCGACGCTTCAATACCGGTAAGTGGGGAAGTGCTTCCACCTCGCGTAAAATTCGGAGTCAGTAAGTTGCGAATAATCGGCGGTGGCTCCTGCACGTCGGTAGGGAGATTCAACTGGATCTCTGTAGAGATATTTTCGTCTCGGACGACGCGAGACACCAACCGAGAAATTTCGAGTTTCGGCAATTCTGTTTTGCGAATACGAACTTCGACCTCTTCGATTTCGGCGGTATGTCCGCTTAACCTACCGAGCGTCGTACCGAAGTTTTCTTCTAACTCTTTATCTAAGATTAATCTGTTTTTTGTATCCAAAAATATCTTTGCACGGTGAGTATTGCCTTCCACTTGACGGAGGCACCGTGTCGAGGCTTGCAGGACAAAATTACTGCTCGTTGTCTGTTCCTTGATTAGTGCGCAAGCAAATAGACTGGGACAATTCCATCCCTCTACACCTTTACCGATGAGCAGCAGGACACGCTTTTGGCTGTCGGGATCGTTCAGCCGGTTAAACTCGTCAATCTCCGTTTGACTTGATTTTTGTGTATTGACGAGTATTTGCGTAGGACTTTCATTGATTTCTGTCAATGCCTTTTCAATATGCAATCGTGAAGTCTCCAAATGCTCTTGGGTCTTGAAGTAGAAAGCGATTTTTGCTTTTGCACCGTTGGGTAACGTCACGTTTCGATAGTTTTCAAAAAACTGTTCGATTACGTCCTCAATAACCTCTTCTTCAGAACCGCTTCCGATATCGTAATCAAAAACCCCGCGGCGGAGACTTTTAAGGATGTTGTCTTTTATACCTTCACCGAGGCTATACCACGCGACGACCTCACGAAGCATCTGTCGTTTGTAATAAGGGGTGCCAGTGGTATTGATAACAGCAATCACGCCTTTTTTCTCTTTGATGTAGTTAACTGTTCCGCGTACCCTTTTGAGTTCTTTATCCATCCTATTACCGTAGGTATGGTGTGCCTCGTCTGAGAAGACGCCTAAATTAGGTAGACTTGCAATCTTTTGGAGGCGGAGGTTCGCTTCTAATTCCGCCTGTTCCTTCTTTTCCTCAAATTCTAATTCCGTCTGATTGCTCCGTTTTTTTACGTTTGCCCGAAGCGCAATTTTCTCAGTGTTTGTAACAATGACGTTGTAGATACTCTCGCTTTGAACCTGAATTTCTTTCGCGCCTGCTTGTGGGTAGGTGATTTTCAGGTTGGCGAGAAAATCACGATATAGACTGGGGGGAAGAATCTGATCGAAAGGAATGTCGCTGATTTCACGGAGACTTTCAATAATCGTTGTGCCGGGAGCAAAAACGAGTGCATTTTTCATAAAATCGGCATCAGGATAGCGGAGTGCCATCGCGAATTCGGTCGCGATAATAGTGCCAATGAGAACCGTCTTACCAGTACCCATCGCGAGCGCGAAAATATAACTCGGATACGGGAGCGTGACAGCCTCGTGAACGGGATCGATTCGCTTTTGTCTAACGAATTCGGAGTCGTTTTTTATCCGCTCAATGACTGCATCAACATTAGGTATCCATTCGAGTTCTGCTGGATCCACTGGAATACCGAATGCTTCAAAGAAATCTCGTTTATCGTCGCTGTAATAGTGTTTGTAGAGGTCAACAATATGTGGCGTTTTCTGAACGAGTCTCAGGAACCAATAGAGTTCCAACGATTGGAACTGTGGTTCACGGAGATATTTGAGGGAAATTTGTTCTGGGGGTTCGCCTTCAAATTGATAGCGTAGGACCTCGCCAATGAGTGGGTAATCTGGGCAGGGGTATCCTTCATTGCACCAGTTGAGTGTGTCTTCGCGTAACTTTTCAAAAAGGTGTTGCATGTATTTTCCTAAGGATGCTTGTTTCTATTGTGCTGGCTTCTACAAACGGATCATTTATCACTCAACACCGCGTTCCGTAAAGTATGTCATCACATCAGTGTAAATCTCATTAAATTTCTGGTCATAGAAAGTGTTTTGAGGCGGATTTTCCTGGAGCAAAGAATAGAGATAAGCACTAAACGGTAGTTTATCGTTACCAGATGCTTGCCATTGCATCCATTCATCTAAATGAACATGAAAAGGCGTATGACTGAGATAGGGTTCTAAAGATTCGAGATCTTCTATAGTTAATACCGTCAGAGGCATAATATCTAAATTCTCCATCTGATGAATATCTGTCAAAAGCCGTTGGAATTCCGAATTTAAAAACCAATTCATACACAGCACAGAAAATATTCGATCAGAGAGGATTAAAACAGGATAGATCTTTTTGATTTGGGAAATGTCTATCCCTTCAATGCTTTGTCTTTGTGTTTCTTCTGTGTGAAACAGAGATTGGATTGCATTACACAGCTGCTTTATACCTTTTGGCTTTTCAGAGTTTTCACCCTCAATGATTTTGTCCTTAAGCTCTGCGTAAAGTTCATCAAAATCACCGCTGAACTTGGTGTCCGCGCGTAGAATAGGTGCTTTACACTCTAACAAGACGAGGGTGTCGCTGCCACAGATTGCAACATCAGTACACTCCTCCTCTTGTCTTTGGTCATACTTTGGAGCAATAATGTACTTTTCCACGCGTGGTGTTTGATCATCTATTCCTCGCTTAATTATTGAGGCTACGTAATCCTCAAAAATATCTCCCCATAAGGCAATAATTTTTTGACCGTCACCCTGGTGTTGTTTTTCCAGTTGGTCGCGCATGATCCAGAACACACCGGTTTGAAGTTTCTCCAAAAGAAAATAAAAGTCAACACAAAGGATTTGGTTTTCACTTATTTGTACCAACGGGGCCCGACGCCATAGGCGGAATTCGTTCTTAAAGCTGGGAGAGTTCTCTGCTTTTTCCTTTAGTTCATCTATTGAGATACAGGTATGTGGCAGAAATTTCTCGTACAAGGGGGCAAGATCTGGAACTGAATTAGGATCGAAGAACAGCGAACCGTCCATAAAAGGATCCTGTCTAACAATTTCCTGTGGTGAACAATTCCAATACACCGCAAAAATGCTAAAAACGAGATGTTGATAGTCTTGTAGTGTTAATCCTGTAGCCTGCAAGAAAGTTTGATTCGCGTCAACACCCAAACGCTCTTCCTCAGTGTCAGCGAGACGACGTAAAAATTCCGCAGATCTAACCATTAATAACTTTGTTCGGTATCCAGGGGACGTGTTTATAGCATACTCAATAGTTGGAATAGAATCAGCTATTATCTGTTTACTAAGTTCCTCTTTTGAGGTTGTATTAGAATTAGAATTCCTCTCGTCAAGCATCGAGTTAGCAATCAGATAGCACTTTGCCAAGTTGTTCCGAGCATCAACTCTATCGAGAGTATTGGTGGAATCAGGATCAGAAACGCGAGCACTTTCGATTAGCAAGCGAAGTGTGGACTGCCTATTGAAGATAAAACGTCCATACAACTCGGGAGAAGAAGCAATTGTCACTAACCAAACATCAGGACAAAAAGCTTCTTTAAGTATTTCCTCGTCTGATGGCAAGTCTGTACTGCGTTGCAGAAGTAGATTAATTCGACTAAGAGTTATCAAAATATCCCTATGATTGAATTTACATAGGTTTTGTGTTAATTTTTCCTGCGAGCTTGTATAACCAATATCTTCCGCTGTAATGAACGGGGACACATTGATATTCCCGAGTGATAACTGTTTTCGTGGGTATCTGTTCATAATGTAATTCCATTTTCAAGCGTTTGATTTTTTTGTGGTTGTTCCAGCATTAATCAGGAAATGTGACGCGTTCGTAGATTTCCTGCAAGGGCAGTTCGCACTGGATGGAGGTGAGTGGCAAAATTTCTTCAAGTGTTTCAAAATCGGTGAAAAGCCAGTCCTTCCCCGTAACAGGTGCGGTGCCCAGTTTTTCTTGGCGGCGGTAGTGTTCAACAAGCACCTTGTCTTGGAAGACGAGGACGTATTCCTGCAACGACGCGAGTTGGCGGTAGTGCGCGAATTTTTCGCGTCGATCATAAACTTGCGTTGAAGGTGAGAGCACCTCTACCAAGATGATGGGGTTGAGGAGTGTGCCAAAGACATCATCTTCAAAGCGGGGTTTTTCACAAACGACAACGACATCTGGGTAGAAATAGGAGGTTGTAGTAGGTGTGCTCACGCGCATTTCGTTCGCGTAGGTTTCACATTCGCTGCCTCTTAATAAAGTGCGGAGTTCACCAGATATATTCCCTGTAATCAGATTATGTGCGCGACTCACACCAGACATCGCAATTAACTCGCCGTTTATGTATTCGTGCCTGATTATTTCTGCGTCTGGAAGAGCTTTGCGTTCAAAAGTGATGTATTCCTCAGGTGTCAGGCGTGTTTGTACTGCGGGAGCTACCATGATTTCCTCCGGTAAACAGGTTTTTGTGCCAAAAAGATACCAAATGGTATCTTTTTTTACTTTTTGGTAATTTTTTGATTTGTGCCGTAAACTCAGTCACTGCATAGGTTTGTGGACGTTTTTTATGTCATTTCTCGCTGCAAAAAAAATATACTAAGGCAATGTAATATTTGGGTTGCTGCGGATTCTATGCAAGATATTTTCTAACTTGTTTTTAGTATAGTATAATTATACTGTTTTTTCGTGCGGGTGTCAAGTTTTTTCGTGGGTAAGTCAGGGCATTTATAATCGGAATCCAAGAGGCCTTTTGAGAGCTGAAAAGTTTGTGGCTAAGTTCCGGTTCGGTTGCAAACCGAACCTACCGGGCCTGATAGTGAAGATTCGATCGGAAAATGGAGAATTGAATGGCTCTGCGCCAACCCCGAATTTCATTGAATTCGGAGGTGGAAGTGTGCTAAATTTTAAAAACACCTTGAGAGCTAAGTCCTGCTCTGGCAAAGCAATATCCGTATTTTTTTGTAAATATAAGACGTTTTCATGTCCAAAACGTTGAATAGAAAGTTCATAAGTTAATGAAAGGGAATCTAAAAACTCTATGAGAACTGAGACAGATAGTATGGGGACGCTTCATGTCCCATCCGACCGGTACTGGGGTGCCCAGACACAACGTGCGCTCCAGAATTTTAAGATTGGCGACGAACGCCTACCCCGCGCTGCTATATGGGCACTTGGGACTATCAAACAGGCAGTCGCGCATGTTAACGCTGACCTGGGTTTGCTTGAAACTGAACTTGCAGCAGCTATCAGCAAGGCAGCACAAGAAGTCATTGACGGCACCTTGGATGACCACTTTCCACTCCGTATCTGGCAGACAGGCAGTGGGACGCAGACGAATATGAATGTCAATGAAGTCATTGCGAACCGCGCGATAGAAATGCTCGGTGGCGAAATGGGCAGTAAACATCCTATCCATCCCAACGACCATGTCAACAAATCCCAATCAACAAACGATGTTTTTCCGACAGCCATCCATTTGTCAATGGTTCGGCAAATTCGGGAACATCTCTTACCACGCCTGATAGCACTGCGAGAAGCGTTTGTCAAAAAGGCATCTGCGTTCGCAGAGATCGTTAAGATTGGTAGAACACATTTGATGGATGCAACCCCGCTGACCCTCGGACAGGAATTTAGTGCTTACGCGCAGCAACTGATCGCTGCGGAACAGCGCATTACGACTTCGCTGCCGCATCTCTGCGAACTCCCGATTGGTGGCACAGCCGTGGGGACTGGTTTGAATACACACCCTGACTATACAGCACGGGTTGTGGCAAGTCTTTCGGAAACAACAGGCTACCCACTTGAACGCGCGCCGAATGCGTTTGAGGCACTTGCATGCCGGGATGCTGTCGTTAGTGCCAGCGGTGCCTTGAAAACATTGGCAGTCGCGTTGTTCAAGATCGCGAACGACATCCGGTGGTTGGCATCAGGACCGCGGTGTGGACTCGGTGAATTGCGGTTACCAGAAATGGAGCCGGGTAGTTCCATCATGCCGGGAAAGGTGAACCCGACGCAATGTGAAGCGGTTACAATGGTATGTGCACAAGTCATCGGGAACGATGCGACGCTGGCGTTTTCAGGCGCGAATGGCGCGTTGCAGCTGAACGTATTTATGCCTGTCATTGCCTACAACGCTTTACAGTCTATACAACTGCTTGGAGATGGGTGTGAATCCTTCCGCGTTAACTGTGTAGAAGGGATCGTCCCGAACAGTGAGGCAATCGGACAACATCTTTCGGAGTCACTGATGCTTGTGACAGCATTGACCCCCCATATCGGTTACGATACGGCAGCGAAAGTGGCACAATACGCGCATGAACAGGGGTGTACACTCCGTGAGGCTGCAATTGCGATGGAGGTTTTGACAGGAGAGGCTTTCGACGCGCTTGTTGTCCCAGGGGATATGACGCGACCGAATCTCGGATAGGAAACGCTGTAGGTAAAGCAAAAGGGAACCGTTGAGGTTCCCTTTTTGTTTTAACTTTTTATCACACGGTGCGGCTAGGCATGCAGATCGCATCTGGACGAGTACATCGCAAAACCGGACCTACCAAGGAATTGTGTAAGTCCTATTGGACTTTATTCATCATCCAAAACAACAACAGTATCTCCAACATCTGTGGGCGAGATTACGGAAGATCCATCCGAAAGATAAACCCCTTGATCCTCAGATGACTCAGAGGTTTTTGCATTTCCCTTCTTTGAATTCCCATCAGATTCAATCTGTTCCTCGCCGTTAGACACCTCTTCCTGCGGGTCCTGTTGGGTCACTTCCAGGTTTTGGAAGCTGGAGAATCCACTACCGGCGGGGATGAGGCGGCCGAGAATGACATTTTCTTTGAGCCCGAAGAGCTTATCGGTTTGTCCACTGACAGCGGCATCGGTGAGTACCTTGGTTGTCTGCTGGAAGGAAGCAGCAGAGATGAAGCTATCCGTGCTCAAAGAGGCTTTGCTGATGCTCTGGAGAATCGGTTCACCTGTAGCAGGGGTGCCGCCCTGTTCCACAATTTCGCTGTTGACGTGCTCAAAGCGTCTGCGATGCACTTCATCATTCGGATAAAAGTCTGTGTCGCCAGGCTCGGTGATGCGAATTTTGGTCAGCATCTGCCGTACGATGATCTCAACGTGTTTATCGTTGATAGTGCCCTTGCCATAAACTTTCTGTACTTCATCAACGAGATACGCCCAAACAGCCTCTTCACCTTCAACAGGTACGCCCTCAATGGTGGTGCGCCCGATACTCAAAATATCGTGCGGATTAAGGAAACCGCTGGTGAGGGGTTCGCCGGCATTCACCCAATCGCCTTCAGCGACCCGTCGATTCTCATCAGGAATCTGATAGATTCGACTGACATATCCCTCGTGCTCAATGCGATATGTCGGAACACCTGCCTTTGTGCCTGCGGATCGGATGAATCCCTCAATTTCGGCGATTTGTGCGGCATCACCGCGTTTTAGACGGCGTGCTTCAAACAAGTCAGTAACGCGCGGAATTCCTGCAACGATGTCAAGGTTCGCCGTTCTCTCATGGAGTTCGGCGAGCGTTTCTCCTTTACGTATGGTATCACCTTCAGCCAAAGAGAAGGAATAATCTGCGGGAATGACATGCGGTACTCGGGTTCCATCAGATGTTTCCACTTCAATGCGCATCTGAAGAGATAATTCATCTACTTCAAATCCGGGGTATCTCATCTTAGCGTCTGCGTACTGTTCCGCTGACAATTCATCGTCAACGGCATACTTGCAATTCGGATGATAGACAGCTGTTACGGTATGGAGGACTTTCTTGTTCGCTTTCTCCAAAGCGCGGTATTCCTTCGAGGGAAGAATTGTGCCCGGTTCAAGCGGTGTCTCTGTGTCGCGATTGTCCTCAACAATCTCGTAGACGAGTTCAGTATCAAATCCTTTGAACTTTCGATTGTAAGCCTTGTAATTTGCATCAGCGAGCTCGGTACCAGCCTCAAGTTCAAGTTCAGGATGATGTACGCTGATTACCTCATAGACACTCGTGACCTTTCCTGAAAGTTCAGGATCATCTTTACGGAGTGCCTTATATTCAATCTCCGTGAGACGGTCACCAACATTCACCGTTGTCGTTCCGTCTTCAACGTTCGTCACTTTATAATACCGGGTGACTTCCAACCCCTTGTATTGTCGCCGCTTTGCGGTCGCCTGTTGTTGGGTGAGAAGCTCGTCTACCGCCAATGGGCAATCGGGATCATTGTCATTGACAGCATCTGGATGATTGACAGCGGTTATACGATATAAGCGTTCAGTCTCAAAACCACCCGTATCAATCTCGCTTGTAGAAGTCGTGAACCCTGGATAGCGTTCGTTATCCTGTTTTTCCTCACTCTCACCGAGTAAATCTCCGGGCTTAAGCGTGCAGTCAGGGTGATGAACTTGTGTTACGCGGTGTCGTAGTTTTTGGACATCGAAACCGGTAAATCGTCTATGTGCCCGGGTTAATGCTTCTTCCGTTAATTCTTCGTCAACCTTAAGGGGGCATTCTGGATGATAGACAGCAGTCACATAGTGCCGTTCAACTTCCTGTTTTTCGACTTTAAATGCGCGTCCAAGTGCTTTGTACTGAGCGCAGGCATTATCGTATTCATTCTTTGTCAGCTCTCGTCCGACTCCAAGTGCCGGAATGTCTTGCGCTTGGCTATCACTCAAAGCTGCGCCTTGTTTGAGAAGAGAAGGCGCGTCGGTAACCTCTGTACGCATAACATAAACAGGCTTTTTCTTATCTACTTCAAACGGGTTCAGCCACGGAGTGATCTTTTCCGCTGCTACATCCTCTCCGAGTTTAAATGGGAAGGCTTTGCTTACGGTTTCCCCTATATCAGTGATGCGGTAAAACCGCTCGAAACCCGTATCCCGTTCTCCAGCCTGTCCGAGAGAAGCATTACTTGTTTCCTTAAGCTCCTCTTCCTTGACGAGTTCACCAGTGTCTGGATCTAAGTAATACAAATCGACATCAAATCCTTGCCGGACACTTGCTTTTAACTGTTCCTCTTCTTCTTCAGTGAGCAGATCGCCAGCAGTTACTGAGATGTCAGGATGTTTTACCTCAACTACAGGAAACTTTTCCTCCACAAAACGCTTGAAGCCGTATCTTTCGAGTGCCCTGTCGTATTCATTCTGTGACAGTCGGTTGCCTGCGTTCAAGGCACAGTCGCTATCCAAAACAGCGGTGACTTCGTACTGCCATGTCTTAGTATCAAAGCCTTTATAACGCTCTGCGTTTTCGCCATACTGTTTCTCACTCAGTAGCTCGCCTTTACGGAGTTGACAATCGGGGTGGTTGACCTGTTGAACCTTGTAGGCGGGTCCATCAAGGTTTGCGCGGTTTTCAGTAGCGATCCAGAGTTCGCGTTCCTGTTTAACCGTTCGTCCAGGTTGGAAATCTCGAAAATGCACGGTGCCACTCACTTTGGATAGGATCCTGTGCTGACGCGCTTCCGAAACATCTTCAACAGCACCACCTGTATGGAATGTACGCATAGTTAACTGCGTTCCGGGTTCACCAATAGATTGGGCAGCGATGATCCCGACGGCTTCGCCAACATTCACAAGACTGTTCGTTGTAAGATCGTTACCGTAGCATTTGGCACAAATGCCTTCGTCAGTCTGGCATGTAAGCACAGAGCGGACCTTTACCACCTTTATGTCAAGGTCATCAATCTGGTTCGCCATCTGCGTGGAGATGATAGTGTTAGCGGGAACGAGTACATCGCCGCTCTGTGGATGGATGATATCTTCGGCAGCGGTTCGCCCACTGATCTTAAAGGCGAGATCACCGCCTTCTGTTGCGAACTTCTGGATGCTGTTCAAGGTCCCACAATCTTCAGCAGTAACGCGGACATCCTGTGCGACATCTACAAGTCTCCGAGTAAGGTAACCCGAATGAGCAGTCTTCAGTGCCGTGTCCACCAGTCCTTTCCGTGAACCGTAAGTGGAGTTGAAATAGTCGAGTACATCCAAGCCCTCACGATAAGAGGAGGTAATAGGCGGAATGAGGATTTCGCCGGTCTGCTTTGCCTTCAAACCGATAACAGCACTGATTTGCATAAACGGATTTTTCCGTGCTCGTGCGCCGCTATCTGCCATAATATGAACAGGGCTGAACCCTTCGACTGTCTTATCGTTAATCTCTGCGCCATCAGGATCAACATAGGGATGTACCCTACGCGGGTCCCCACGCTCAACAAGAGGTGTTTCGAGTTCAGGCAAGGTAGCAAACATAGTATCTTCTACGGCTGAAATTGCGTTCAACCAAATACGGATCTGCTCATTTTCATGTTCTTCGCGATCGGTTGCCTCCACGCCTTCGAGGAGTTCGTCAATTTCTTTCCGCGCTTCTGTCACCAACGTATCCCTGTTATCAGGTGTGATATAATCTGTGATGCAGGGTGAGATGCCGCTCAGCGTTGCGTATTCAAAGGCGAGTTTTTGGACTTTTTCAAGCACTTCGGTTGTAACTCGGGTTCCTAACTCTCGGAAGCAATCCTCAATGATTGTAGACAGTTCGCTTCCACCGGCTTCCGCGTTGAAAAACGGGATACGCTGCTGTGAATGTTCATCTTCCCATATTAATTCAGACGGTAGTACTTCGTTAAAGATCACCCTACCGACTGTTGTGAGAATTGGCTCGGCTCCTGCATCAGTTCCATCATGTCCGTTGGATGCACAGAAAAGTTGGATACTGTCGTGGAGTTTAAGTTGCCCGGCGGCATGTGCGGTGATAACCTCTTCAGGATGCGCGAAGCGTCGATGGTACCAAGGTTTGTCTTGGAAAGCCTCAAAAGCATCGGCATCGCCTGTCGTGTAGGCTTCGTGCAAAAGCGCTGCATCTTCAGCGTGTCCTGGTAGCGTCTTTGTGAGAAAGCTGGGTCCAAGTACCATATCGAGTTCAGGAACAGCGATAGGACGACCGTGAGAAGGTTTCAAAATGTTATGACTGCTGAGCATTAGGAGTTTTGCCTCAGCCTGCGCTTCCACTGTCAGGGGTACATGAACTGCCATCTGGTCGCCGTCAAAATCGGCATTGAACGCTTTACAGACGAGGGGCGGGATTCTGATAGATTTCCCTTCCACCAAAACAGGCAAAAACGCCTGAATACCGAGCCGGTGCAGCGTTGGCGGTCGGTTGAGTAGGACTGGATGATCTGCGATGACTTCCTCTACGACTTCCCATACAGGCGAATCGGAGTCAACGTGTTCAGCGATATGCTTCGCCCGTTTAATTGTCTGTGTAAAACCGTACGCTTGAAGTCGCTCAATGATAAACGGTTTGAACAATTCAACCGCCATCCGTTTGGGTATACCACATTGGTGTAGCCCTAATTCGGGTCCAACAACGATTACGCTCCGT
>JAJEGI010000063.1 GCA_022819945.1 Candidatus Poribacteria bacterium | reverse complement strand
TTAAATCGTCCCACCTTGGAAACGTAGGAAGGTTTTAAAGATGTGAGAAAGTCACGTGAAAGCCCAATCTCCCGGTGTTTAACCGTAAGGAAAGTTAAAACATGAATGCTGACGAAAAATATCTATTCGATCTGAACGGTTACCTTATTATCAAGAACGTGCTAACGCCCGAAGAGGTAGCCCTCGCGAACGAAGCCATTGACAAACATGGTGATCAAGCACGCATCCGTCCACCTGAGCAAACACTTGACGGGGGTTCCGCAGAACTGGAAGGCGAGCAGGGCAGAGGCGAACTCGGTGGTATGCTCGGTTGGGAAGCACCGTGGTGCAATCCGTTTCGACACATGCTCGCGCATCCGACACTTGTTCCGTATCTCAACGAGATACTCGGCAAAGGTTTTCGCATGGATCACCACATGTTCCTACTTTCGATGGACAAAGGCGCGGAAGGCTTCATATTTCACGGATCTTCTGGTCCCGGTTTCGATCCAAATCAGTATTATATTTTCCGTGACGGACGCATGCACAACGGTTTGACTGTTGTCACCTTCCAGTTGACGGATGTTCCCGAAGGAGCCGGTGGATTAATCGTTATTCCGGGAAGCCATAAGAGCAACTACCCGTGTCCGCAAGAGATGCGACTTTATCAGAAACACCAAGAGCACATCCGTCCGCTCGTCTGTGATGCGGGGGATGTAATAATTTTCACGGAGGCGGTGACGCACGGCACCCTCCCATGGACCGCAGACCATCCGCGCCGTTCCATTTTGACGCGCTATACCGCAGGCAATATGGCGTACGTCCCTGCTTATCCGATCCCGGAATGGGCAAACGAACGTCAACGTGCTGTAATGGAACCGCCGTATCATTCTCGATTAAATCGTCCCGTATTGGAGACGTAGGAAGGAATAGCCGATATGTCTACTTCAACGAGCGCGATTCTCGGATTAATCTTCTTAGGGCTCGCGAATGCCTCTGTTTTCTTAATGTTTAAGTTATGGGGCTACCCTTTTGACAAAGAGACGCATAAGAGCGAAGCACCACCGTCCTTGATGCTGCTCCATCGGCTCATCGGCTACGCGTATGCAATCCTCTATGTCTTTATGATGTGGCACATGGTGCCGCGCTTGTGGAACTATCAAGTCGAACTCCCGCCGCGCACCGTCGCACATCTGATGCTTGGCATTACCATCGGTGTCCTGATTCTCGTCAAGATCGCGATCCTCCGGTTTTTTCGGCACTTTGAAGAATCGATGCCGTATATCGGCACTATCCTGCTGATTTGTACCTATCTGCTGATTGGGTTGTCGGTGCCCTTCACATTCCGTGAAGCGGCGTTGCGAACACAGACAGGCGCATTTAGCGATGAGGGTCTCGCGCGGACCCGTAAATTGCTTGAAAATGCCGGATTACCTGCGGAGGCACCACTCGACCAGTTAGCATCAAAGCGAAAATTGCGGGACGGACAGCATGTTTTGCAACGCAAGTGCGTTGTCTGCCACGACTTACGGACGATTCTCGTGAAGCCACGCACTCCGCCCGACTGGGTACGTCTCGTCAATCGAATGGCGATAAAACCGATGATCGGTGAACCCATTCACCAGGAAGAGGAGTGGACGGTCTCGGCATATCTTATCGCAATTACGCCAGACATTCAGACCTCCGTCCGGCAACAGCGACAAGAACAGATGCGTGTCGATGAAGCAAGGGAGGCCGCGCAAATCGCAACAGTCGCTATGGAAGCGGAAGCTGCGACGGGTACATCAGCAATTGCTTACAATGAAGCGGAAGCAAAAGCACTCTTTGAGGACAAATGCTCGCAATGTCATCCCTTGACGGATGTTGAAGACTATCCACCGCGTTCTAAAGAGGAGACAACCGAGGTCATCGCCCGGATGATAGAAACAGGGCTTTATCTCGAAGAGGAAGAAATTGAAATAATTACGCGCTACATCAACGAAAACTATCTGGAGGAGTAAACCGCTACAAACGAATCTGCTTGAATGCCTCAATCTGTGCTGTAATCGCGCGTTCCGTCGGGAGACGTTCTGCACTCGACGCACCGTAGAAACCGACAACGCCTTCGGTATTTTCCAGAACGTACGTTGCGTCTTCCGGTTCAGCGATAGGACCACCATGACAGATAACGAGAATCTCCGGATTGACCCCTTTCGCAGCGTCATGGATGGCTTGTACACGTTTGGCGGCATCCTCAAGTGTGAAGGCAGTTTGTGCGCCGATAGAGCCTTTCGTTGTCAATCCCATGTGTGCGACGAGAATATCCGCACCTGCATCTGCCATCTGTTCCGCTTCGGTTTCGTTGAACGCATACGGTGTGATGAGCATACCCATCTGACTTGCTGTCCGAATCATCTCTACTTCGGGTCCGTATCCCATATCGGTCTCCTCAAGCAGTTGACGGAATGTGCCGTCAATTAAACCCACTGTCGGGAAATTCTGAACCCCAGAAAATCCGATTGCGTCTATCTGTTGTAAGAAGATGTCCATCAAGCGAAACGGATCGGTGCCGCAGACACCCGCAAGGACAGGTGTATCTGGGACAACAGGAAGAACTTCGCTCGCCATCTCAACGACAATCTGGTTCGCGTCGCCGTAGGGCATCATACCCGCGAGTGAACCCCTGCCCGCCATCCTGAATCTGCCGGAGTTGTAGATAATAATCAAATCAATACCACCGGCTGCCTCACATTTAGCAGATATACCCGTGCCAGCACCTGCCCCGATAATGGGCTTGCCTGCGTCAATATTGTTACGTAACTGGGTTAAAATGTCTTCGCGTTTGAATTTCATTTTTCTAATCCTTTTTGGTTAACAAATGTTTGATTGTCAATAGGTGTGCTTATGCAAATTATACCAAAATTTTGGATTTCGTGTTATTTAATTTTCCCTTGAACCCTATGTAACGTGAGTTCGATAAAACTGTCAGCTTGTGTAACGCGAACACTGGTTCAGATAATATGCCAACTGCCACTATCCTATGTTATAATATGAGTTAAAACAATCCCTCGAAAAAAGGATAATTTCATGCAAAAAACACTGTTTTTGATTTTAGCGATTGGATTCGCGATATGTGTTATTGCACAAAACACTCTCGCACAAAACAGACAAGACTGGCATTTGCGGCACTTACCGGACGGTGTCCGCGCGCGGATCGGTAAAGGCGAGATCAAAGGAAAGATAGCAATTTCTGATGATGGCAAACGTTTAGCAGTAGCAAGTGGTATCGGTATTTGGATATACGACACAAAGACCGACGAAGCACTCGATCTGATAGCAGGACACACGCATTGGGTTATAAGCGTAGCGTTCAGTCCGGACGGGTCGCTATTAGCAAGTGGGAGTGTAGACAACACCGTCCGTTTGTGGGATGCACACACCGGCACTGAACGACACACAATGCAAGGACATAACGGTTCGATCATAGACGTAGCGTTCAGTCCAGATGGTTCACTGTTAGCAAGCGCAGGCGAAGACGGGACTATACGGCTGTGGGATGTGGAAACCGGTACGCACCTTCGGACCCTGATAGGGCATCTCAGGTTTGTTTATTGTGTCGCGTTCAGTCCGGATGGAAAAATACTGGCAAGTGGCGGTGAGGACAAGACTATCCAGTTCTGGGATGTGGAAACGGGAGAATCGATTCGGGTGTTGGCAGCGCATAAAGGGGGTGTCCGTAGCATCGCATTCAGCCCGGATGGGAAGACACTGGCAAGCGGGAGTAGGGACGAAACCGTTCGCCTGTGGAATGTGCAGACCGGCGAAGAACTTCGGAAGATGAAGGGGCATACGAATGCTGTCGCAAGCGTTGTGTTCAGTCCAGATGGACAGATACTGGCGAGTGGGAGTTGGGACTATTCTATTCGTCTGTGGGATGTTCAGACAGGGAAACCGATGCGGGTGTTATCTGGGCATACTTATGGTCGCGTGAACGTTTTATTTAGCCCGGATGGGAAAACGCTGATGAGCAGTAGCGAGGACGACACCGTACGGCTATGGGACGCGGAAACCGGCGAAGAACTTCGGAAGATGGTAACACATACGCAGGATTTCCGTAGCATCGCATTCAGCCCGGATGGGAAAACGCTGGCAGGTGCCACTGGAGACAATGCCGTCCACCTATGGGATGTGCAGACGTGTGCATTGCTGCGGACACTCAAAGGGCATACGAAGTCTGTTAATGACGTGGCGTTCAGTCCGGATGGACGGATATTGGCGAGTGGGAGTTATGACGCGACCGTGAGTTTGTGGGATATAAAAACGGGTGCAGCACTCCCGGCACTACCTGGAGAAACTTTTGGGTTCATAAGGGTTGCATTCAGCCCGGATAGCAAAAGGCTGGCAGCTGTAGATAGGGGGAGCTATGTCTATCTATGGGATATGCGAACAGGTCTCCGTATAAATAGGATGAAGGCGCATAATGCCGATAGCATCGCGTTCAGTCCGGACGGTTCTCTATTGGCAAGCGGGGGTTATGACGACACCGCGCAAACGTGGGATGGACATACCGGTGCCCCGCTCTTGACCTTGGAGAAACCACTGTATAGTGTAACGTTTAGTCCAGACGGAAAGATCGCTGCAAGTGCTGCTCAAGGCAGCACCATACTTTTATGGGATGCAGTGTCGGGTGAACCGATTCGGACGATAGAAGCGGATTGGAGGTCTATCTATAGCATCGCGTTCAGTCCGGATGGAAAAATACTGGCGCATGGCTCCAATGATGGCTTTGTGGTGCTGTCGGATGTGCACACTGGCAAACATCTGAGGATACTCGAGGCGCATCGCGGAAGGGTCGGTCCCCAAAGCGTTGTGTTCAGTCCGGATGGAAAAATACTGGCGAGTTCAAATGGTGGTATCGTGTATTTGTGGAACCTCACGGTTGATAATATGGATTAGGCATAATAGCAGGCACGCGCCGACGAATCATGCAGAACACCAAAAGCGTATGCTGCCAAGGACATTCAACGTTAATTTGGTATAACCCGCAATTTAGACAATTCACCGCCAAACTTCATAACAACCCAACCCTATACTAATAACACACCACACAGGAGAACGCATTTATGAAAAACAGATTACTCTTGATCTTGATACTACTTTGGATAACACTCTCATGCACACCTATCCTCATTGCCCAAGAAACCTTTGCACCGCCCAAAGGCATTATAGCACAGATCGGGAAAGGAGGCGTCGGAGATGTCCATCATTCCGCAGACGGCACCCGGATCGGTATCATCAGTCGGACAGGCATTTGGATATACGATGCAACAACATTGCAACTCACCAGCGTTATCCGCAACGCTCCGAGGATGAATAACTCCGGCTTTCCTCCAGATATCAACGTCATCGCAAGAAGCGATACTTTTGACTACTTACATATCTGGGATCCCGACACATCCTCACGACCACTACAAGACATTGAATTTGTCGCCGGTATCTGTTTCACCTACAACCCAGAAACGGGCAAAATCGCAATCGGTAGCGGAGAAAGTACCACGCGTATATGGGACGCGAAAACTGGGAAGTTAGAGACAACACTTCAGAGAACAGACGAGAAAGACACATTAATTCACAGCATAGCGTTCTCACCCGATGGAACACGACTCGCTGCAGGAGATGGACCGGACACCATCTCTATTTGGGATACAGCAACGGCAGAACGCAAACACGAACTTAAAGGACACACGAATGATGTGAAAAACATGGCGTTCAGTCCGGACGGCAGCACACTAGCAAGTATCAGTGGAGACAGTAACATCTTTCTGTGGGATACACAAACATGGCAACAAATAGGGACACTAACCGGCGATATGACAGGCATAGAGCGTATAGCCTATAGTCAGGATGGCGAACTCTTAGCCGCAGGATGCGCAGACGGACGCATCCATTTGTGGGATACTAACACAGGCAAGCTCCACAAAATGCTCACCGCACACCAAAGCCGCATTTCAGGAGTTGTCTTCGTTAAGGATTCGCGGACACTCGTCAGTTGCAGCGAACATGGCACCCTACGTAAATGGGATGTTAATACCGGTGAAAATACGCTGTCAGTGGCAAATGATTACGACACTTTCTCCAAATTCGCATTGAGTCATGATGGGAAAACACTCGCAGCACTGAGTGAGTTTAGCACCCCGTATCTATTTGATATCACAGTGCCCACCTCACCAAAACTGATAAAAAGAATCGACACCCGGCGTGTTGGAAATATCGCTTTTAGTCCGGATGGGGAAACAATCGCTACGGAGGAAACCGACCAGACCGCTTATTTATGGGACATGAACATAGATATCCCGAAACACTTGAACGATCTCCTCACGGAAATTGATACCACCCTCTGGGGCATGAAAATAGACAGACCGAAACTATCATTCAAAGGACATACGGCAGAGATCGCATGTATTGCCTTCAGTCCAGATGGTAAAACAATCGCTACCGGCGGATTTGATAATACCCTCCGTTTATGGGATACAACAACAGGTAAGCCGAAAATCATCAAAGAACATAACGGATGGGTCGAGAGTATCGCTTTCAGTCCAGATGGAAAAACAATCGCCAGTGGTAGCGGGGATGCGACTATTCGTTTATGGGATACCAACACAGGTGAGGAAAAGAGGATAATCTCTGAACATGGGAGTGGAATCGTAGACCTCGCCTTCAGTCCAGATGGAAAAACAATCGCTGCTGCGGCTTATGACCCGAATATCTATCTGTGGGATGTGGACACAGGCGATCGGCAGCCATTTCCGCACACGCATACGAGAGGTATAGTCACCCTTGCTGTAAGTCGTCAATTGCTTGTGATTGCTGATACGGCAGGGGTTATGAAGATTTATGATCTCAACACAAAGAAACTGCTCCGCCTGTTAGATATAGGTAATATGAAGGTTGAAGGTTTGGAATTTACTATGGATGGTAAAATACTTGTCAGTGTGTGCGGTGGTGTAATAACTTTGTGGGATATGACACCACCGTAAGGTCGGGTAGCGCAAAGCGAAACTCAAGTCAAAACACCCCCTCTGAAAAAGGAAAATTCTCATGCAAAAAAAAGGAAAATTCTCATGCAAAAAACATTGGTTTTAATCTTAGCGATTGGATTCGCGTTATGTGTCATTCTACAAAACACCATTGCACAAGACACACAAGATTGGCATTTATGGGGTCTACCCGAAGGTGTCCAAGCACGCTTCGGTAAAGGCACAATAACTGGCGATTTCGCGAGTTCCAATGATGGGAAACGTTTGGCAGTAGCCTGTAGCATCGGTATTTGGGTGTATAACACAGAAACAGACAAACCCCTTAATCTCCTGACAGGACATACAGATTGGGTGATAAGCGTAGCTTTCAATCCGGACGATACCCTGTTGGCAAGTGCAAGCAACGATAGCACCGTCCGTGTGTGGGATGCGCGCACCGGCACTGAACTTTGGACACTGCAAGGACATGAGGGGAGTACCACAGACGTAGCGTTCAGTCCGGATGGAAAAACGCTGGCGAGCGCGAGTGAAGATAACACCATCCGTTTGTGGGATGTACTGGGTGGTACACACCTACGGACGTTGACAGGGCATACAGAATCCGTTACAAGCGTGGCGTTCAGTCCAAATGGGAAGACATTGGCGAGTGGAAGTGATGACAAAATGTTGCGGCTGTGGGACGGACAGACAGGAAAATCGCTGCACGTGTTTATGGGACATACGTACAAAGTCTATGACATTGCCTTCAGTCCAGATGGGAAGATGCTGGCAAGTGCAAGTGAAGACACGACCGCCCGTTTGTGGGACGTAGAGACAGGCGAGTCCCTGCATAGGTGGCGTGAGCGTAACAGCAATGATCTCTTTAGTGTCGCGTTCAGCCCGGATGGAAAGTTGTTGGCGAGTGGAACCTATAATATGACCTATCTATGGGATGTGCAAACAGGAACATACCTACAAATGTTGGGGGATAGGGTCGGTAGCGGGCACCTTGTATTTAACCGAGATGGTAAAACACTGATAAGCGGCAGCAGACACAACACCGTGCATCTGTTGGACGTGAAAACCGGTATAGAACATCGGACGATGGTAGCGCATACGCAGGCTACCCATAGCATCGCCTTCAGTCCAGATGGGAAGACATTGGCGAGTGGCGGTTGGGAGGATATAGTTTATTTGTGGAATACGCAGACGGGCGAGTTTCTTCAGACAGGAACTGTAGGTTGGCGTTCTCTCGCAAGTGTTGCGTTCAGTCCAGATGGCAAAATAATCGCAGGGGGCAGTGGGGACAAGACCGTGTTTTTGTGGGAGGTCCAAACAGGTGCAGAACTTCCGTTGCGGCTTCAAGATAATGTTAAAACCGGGCCAGTAAGCGTCTCTACGCCTTGTTACGTTGCATTCAGTCCAGACGGCAAAACGCTTGCGAATGCGAATAGTAGTGGCTTACTCTATTTGTGGGATACCCAAACAGGTAAACGGATAAGAACAATAACATTGAATAAACAGACTGATGAACGTATAAATAGGATGAATAGGGATGGATTCACAAGTGTCGCGTTCAGTCCCGATGGTTCACTGTTAGCAACTGGCAGTGATGATAAAACCGTGCGCACGTGGGATGCGAATAGCGGGGCACCGCTCTTGACGTTGGATAAACATAAGAGTCATGTTTTTTGCGTAGCGTTCAGTCCGGATGGAAAGATATTGGCGGGTGGCACTGCAGACAAGACCGTGCTTTTTTGGGACGCAGTATCGGGTAAACGCATTCGGACGCTAAAAGCGCATGAGGGAAGTGTTCATAGCATCACGTTCAGTCCGGATGGCAAGACGCTGGTGAGCAGCAGTTCGGATGGCACTGTGATGTTGTGGGAGGTCAACACCGGCAATCAGCTGCGCACACTAAAAGCGCATCAAGGATCTGTCGGAAGCATCGTGTTCAGTCCAGATGGCAAGACACTGGCAAGTGGCAGTTCGGATGGCACTGCGTTGTTGTGGGATCTTACATCCAATAACGTGGATTAGACTGCGCACCACACATTATGAATGGGCGGGTCCAAGGACCCGCCCTTATATTTTAACGCCGTGCATGCTGTGATTCCGCAGGTGCGCGGTATTCAACGTTGAGATGCGGTGTTTCTAAACGCACATGTCCTTGAAGGCGCGAAGTCAGGCAACTCTCCAACGCACCACTCACCAACAAGGTTCGCTCTGCCGGATATGGCGCGATCCCCGTTTCAAAAAGTTCCTCAATCTTGGCAATCAGACATGCGGAATAGGTAACGTTCGGTGTCGGTGTTAAGAAGAATTGCGTGGATACTGGCACCGGTTCGTTTTTCAGTTTCGCGGCGAAACAGTAATCCCGCACCGCACCGTTGAGCATCAGAAGCGTCGCCCTCAGTCCATCGTTATATTCAATAAAATAGGCGGACGGGTTTTCGACGAGTCGATAGATTTCACCATTACGGATCATATCTTGTGTCCTACCGTCTTCATCCGTTAAACCGCACGGCGTATCGCTTCTCGAAAGTGCCGCTTCCAATAACTCCAGAGACCAGCGTCCGTCTTTGCCTGCTTCCCAGACTTTCTCACCATCTATTAATTGGACAGCGGCGACCCCGGTCTCACCACCCTTGCGGCGTTCTATCATGCACTGCATCGCCTCCAAGGCGTGATAATCCATCGGATCCGAACCGCCAACGCCTACCATGAGTCCTTCTTCTATCTCACACGCCAGCGGCAATTCGACATCTGGCAATCGCCACGTGACAGGCAGAGACGACCCCGAAAGCACCCCAAAACCGAGGCGGTGCCCGTCGTCCACCATCTCCTTTGCTTTCTCAAAACTGTAGGAGAGATGTTTGTCGTTGAAGATAGGCACGGCACGTCCATCTGCCTCGAAGACCTTGACGCATTCTTTGAAAAATTCATAACGCGGATATAGCACCTGACTTTTCTCATTATGTGGATAATCGCCGTGTTCACCAATCGAAAGCACTGCATCCACAGCGATTTCATCGCCACCACACCGGAGTGCTTCGGCAATGGTAGGATAGACAGAAAACCCGAATTCTCTGGCACGGTCTTCGCTCTGCTCTCCCTCCGGTTTCTGATCAACATAGAGAGAAACAACTTTCATATCGGGACGATGCCATCTGCCCTCCTTCGGATAGCCGACAAGAAAGCGATCTGCAAAATGTTGTGCATGCGATAAATAACGATAGATCGTGGTAATAACTGCAATTCGTTTCATAGCTTGAATACATTGAGCGATAAAGGAGTTTATAAAAGAACCGCTCAATCCTCCTTATTTCGAGTTCAGGTCGTGTGAGGTAAGATCCCATAAGAGCACCGTACCATCTTGACCTGCTGTCGCCAGTATATTTCCATCTGGATGATACGTTACACTCGTTACCGTGCCTGCGTGTCCAGCAAGTCTGTTTTTCAGGGCTCCCGTTAGGGGATTCCAGAGTAATGTGCCGCTGCATCCGTGAGCGAGTGTATTTCCGTCCGGGCTATACATCAACGCAGAAATACTGATGTCGGTGTAGTAAGTGTAACAAGAGTCTATATCCAATGTGTGCTTCTTCAGTGCCCACGTTGAGGTATCCCATAGTAGGATTTTGTTGATATTTGCTGTCGCGAGGGTACTTCCATCTGGGCTAAATGCGACACCGTGTACTTCGGAACGGTATTCGTCAAAGTGTTCAAACGTGTGTTTGCGTTCTTCTGTGCGAATGTCCCATACCATTACCGTGTTCTCGTCCATTCCGGTGGCGATTGTATTCCCGTCCGGGCTATATGCGATGCTCCTGACCCAGGTAAGATTGAGCCCGTTTGCGTCCGCAGTATATTTCCGTGTTCTGATCATCTGTTTGACTCTCGCGGGTGCCATCCCCAGTAGCTGCACAGCACCTCCCAGGTTCACAACAAGGGTATCACCATCAACACTAAATGGACCAACCACCGGACTGTCATCAGTATAGCGACGCCCCATTAAGGTCTCTTTCAATATTCCCGTTGTGGCATCCCAGAGCTGCACAGACCCATCTGCGCTTCCCGTCGCGAGTGTATTTCCATCTGCGCTAAATGCTGCACTATTAACAGCGTCTGTGTGTTCTGTAAGCCTAAAAGTGTGTTTGCGTGTCTGTGTTCGGGTATCCCAGACCCGGGTAGTCTTATCTGTATGTGCTGTAATAAAGATATCAGGTCTCTCAAGATTATACGAGATTCCCACAATTCCACCTGTATGTTCAAGTGTGTATTTGAGTTCTCCTGTTCCGACATCCCACACTTGCACTGTATTATCTGCATTCGATGTGGCGATTGTATCGCCATCCGGATTAAATGCGATACTTTCTACCGAGTCGGTGGTTTCGAGCGTGTCCCGGCGTTTCTGCGTTGCAGTGTCCCATAACGATACTGTATGATAGATCGAAGGACTATAGCTTGTCTTATCCTCATCATGCCATACTTTTCGTTGGTGTGCATATATGCCTGCAATTGTATTTCCGTCTGGACTAAACGAAAAATTTTCTATTGTTCCAGAATGTTCGAGCGTCCGTTTGTGTTCGCCTATTTCAGCATCCCAGAGTTGTAGTCCATCCCAGCACGGTATAGCGAGTATCTTTCCATCGGGACTATATGCTATGGTGTCTCCGAGGTCATTGCCCAGACCCTCAAGCATCCGTTTGTGTCTGCCTGCTGTAGTATCCCACAGCGAGACAGTATTGGTGAAGCTCCGCGTAGCGAGCGCGTTTCCATCCGGGCTAAACGAGAAACTTTCTCTTGATGTTATCTCTCCGATGAATGTGTGCTTGAGTGTTCCGGTTGAAGTGTCCCACAATCGCACGGTTCCAGTCCCATTAGATCCAATAGCGACAGTATCCCCGTTAGGACTGTAAACGATACTGAAGAGTCCTGTGCCTTCACTATAGGGATCGGCACTATCTTCAAGCGTCAATTTGAAACGTATCGTTGAAACGTCCCATAACTCCGTCGTCTGTCCGAGATCCGCTACAGCGATAGTGTTTCCGTCCGGACTAAAGGTACACTGTGAGGGCCAACCGGACTTGTTCTTGTCAAAGGTCCCGTTGAGTGTCCACGTTCGCGTATCCCAGAGTTGTAGTTCTTGCCGGTCTCCGGTTACAGCGAGGATCTGTCCATCTGGACTAAAGACAACATTCGAGACAGCGCGGCCCGTGTCCCTGGTGAGCAATGCTTGTTCGGCACCAGTTGATGCGTCGTATATCCAAACGCCTATGTCGCTGACAACTGCCAGATGCTTTCCATCCGGTGAATACGCTATCTGATTTACTGGTCCTTTACCGAGACGGGCAACCGCACCATCAGGTAAATGCCATTGGGATATATTTTCGGCAGCGCGTAGGGTCCGCTGAAGCGTTGATAAAAGGCATAGCAGTACCAAGGCAGCAAAAACAATGTGCCTTTTCATGGAAACCTCCGTTGCATTATCTCAGGTCCTCCAGAAAGTCGATGCCTCAGTAGGTTGATAGGCAATATCCAAATGCGGTGTCTCTTGCCTCGTGCTTCCGTTGAAAAGACTATCAACGCCTGCTGCAACGAGTCCTGTCGTCAACAATGTGCGTTCAACGGGATAGGTTGCTTCGCCTGATAAGAACATTTGTTCAATGTTGTTAACCAGTGGCGAAAAGAAGTTCGCCAACGTCGTCCGTGCGGGTGGCATCGGGAGATACATCTGCGTTGAAAGAATTTCGTCGTCTGCCCCAATATAAGCAGCGAAGTTGAAATCCTGCACCAATCCGTTCATCAGAATCATCGTAGATTTGAGTCCGTCGCTGTGTTCGTATTGATACGCTATCGGATCTTTCACGATCTCCTTCAACTCGTCCAAAGTTGGAAACGGGTTATTAAATCCGGGACGCGACGGTGTGAGCGTATGACTCCGACAGAGCGCAGTTTCAAAGAGTTCACGCGACCAGAGCTTGGAGTGATGTGCTTCCCAAAATGCGTCGCCGCGGTATGCCTGCAGCCATTTCACGCCGCTCTCGCCACCCTCGCGCCGTTCTACCATACACTGCAACGTCTCCAAAGCGTGGAAATCGTAACTATCTACACCGCCGTAGCCGACGCAAACCGCCTCAGAGACAGGAACACCAAGGGGCATGTCAATAGACGGCGTGCGCCATGTAACGGGTAGCGATGAGCCTGCCATAAACGCGAAGTCCATAGATTGAGAGATGTCGTACATCTCACGCGCCCACTCCCAATTCCACGAGAGATGTTTATCATTAAACGCTGGCACACCGCGCCCGCTCCGTTCAAACACCTCAGCCATCTGTTTGAAGTGCTCATAGCGCGGATAGAGGCGTTGCCCTTTTTCGTTGGTCGGATATTCGCCGTGTTCACCGATGAGAAGAACCCCGTCAACAGCCAATGCCTCGCCACCGAGCGTGAGTGCCTCCGCGATTGTGGGGTACCCTTTCACTTCCGGGAAACGTTCGAGTCTGTCGCGACTCACATCGTTGTCTTTGACCTGCTCAACGTAGAGCGAGACGAGATCCATCGGTGGATAGTGGTGTCGGCTGTTCCAGCCGTAGCCTTCCAAGAACCGATCGACGATGTGTTGTGCATGCGCGTATTTGTGGTAAATTGTCGCAATCGCAGCGATTTTGGGTCGTTTTTCCATAATCAATTTCCTTGTTGCAATCCAATCATGCCTAAGCGAGCATTATTGGGTTGTAGTATTGCGTTCCAGCAGGACTGACTATTATAACGCTCAGTAGAGACAAAATCAAGTAAAAAAGCAGAAGTGTTAAAAAGTCACGAGGCGGAATTCGTCCTTACAAATGAAGCGATAAAAGAAAACGTTTCTGTGGCATTTTGGTCGAAAATGTGGTATTCTAATGTGTCGCATTAATTGCATAGGACTTCATCGGGTTTTGTGTTTCGGGCACTTCGTTTTGGAAAAAAAACATCGACAGCGGAGAAATACAGATGTATCAATTTCTAAAAACTCACCTTTCTTTCTTAATATGCTTTCTGGTTATTGTAGTAGGTTGTACAGAACGAAAAATATCAAGAGAGTTTTCGGATACAATGAAAGATGGTAGTCGTGTTGTGATAAAAATTGCGTATAAGCCCAAAAGTTATACCAACGCGAAAGGTGAGAAAGTTGGCAGTTACTACTTCATTGCCAAACACTTTTTCGGCGGAGATCTCCTTGATGCCATCTTAGAAGAAGTAGAATATGAAAAACCAAGTTATTTGCGAAAGGGACGTATTTATATCTCTTTTTATGACAGGGAAGGTCACTTACTTTTCAAGAGGTTTACCCCCGATGGATACGCGATAAATTTTGCTAATCACGAAGAAAATAGTTTTGACGGTGGTATGGAATGGAAAGGGCAATTTACCGAGCGTATTATCACATTTGAAAACTTCCGGGACATCCATTCTATGACTGCTACGAAAAAGTAGATGATGGTACGCAGGCATAGGTGATTTTTAGCAGTAAATCACTAAGAACCGGCACCGGCGGGTTCAACCATTAACTATGATACAGAAATCACGCTGACTTTTCATGTGACGCCGGACCCGTACACCGTTAGCGTGAGTCCTGGGACGACACGGCGCGACGGTAAAGCAATTATAGTTCAGGGACCCTTTACGAGCAATCCATTATTGCTTAAAGTGCGCACGTCCCATGATAATCTTACGCTTAAGTATCATGTTGTCTGGAAATGAAACCCATTAATTTCCGACACCTCGATGGCAAGTGATTGCAAGAAATGTGTATCTCACTTTCGTTATCGGCTTTTTCTATTTTGTAATTTATAGGGCTTTCACGGGTAAACCCCTTTTCAATGTCTGGCATGACCGACTTTGCGGACTGGGGATGATAGGGACAGGGGTCTATCTCATTTTTGGTTGATGTCAACATTGAGGTCTCATCCATGAAAACAGATCAGAAAGAGGCAGAAAAGTGACCGTATTTATTATGCCCGTTCTCAGGTTAGCCTGTGAAATCCTATTGCTCGTTGTTATGCTGAACGCAGGTATTCGCGACTTATCGGAGGTGGCGATCCTCTTGATCGTGTTAAGACTCGTTGTGAGTTTTATTAGCCGTATGACCCATATACCTGATGTGATTTCAGATACGTTCTATCGTAAACTATGGGGTGCCGGCATCTGTATCGCTAAAATCAGTTTGGAAGTCGGAATATTTGTCGCGGTAAAAGAAGATATAAACATCTCACTGAATTTCGTCATCCCGATTCTGATTTTGATGATTTTGAGAAATATATCGGATACCTGGTCGTTGTTGGCAATAGAACTTGAGGAATAGCGACACGACAGAGACGATGCTCTGTGTCTGCTGCCTTTTTTATATTTATAGGGGAATTTGGAAATGCAACATGGAAAACAGGAAAATCATTATTTTCGTGATCTCAAGGACAAACTTAACCTGCTAATCCCGCTCGGATCTATAATAATTGCGGGTGATAGTATCGATGATGAGTGGGTTTGCCAGAGTGATGACTGCCTCCTACAATGTAGTGTAAGTATTCATGAAGACACGAACAAATTTTGCGTAGAGATAATCAACTCGGAGAACACTCGAATTAAATGTGAATGTTTTGAAATGAATGAACTCCAAGAGGTGATTCAAGAAGTTCTGGAGTTCAAATCCAAATACATAAAGACGTAGAGAGCGTATGATGGAATGGGTGTTAATGTTTCTAATCTGTATACCAGTCATCGGTCTTTGGGCTATTATTGAATTTGGCAGGAGCAAAAGATGAAAATTTAATCTCAACGGGATTTTACGTTAATAAGGAGAAGCATGAATTTTATCGAAGAATTGCGGAATCTATCTACGAAGATAGAAGAACAGAAAGGTATTGTTGAGAACGAAGAGCAAACGAAAGCCGCATTTATTGACCCTTTTATTCTCAAAGTCTTAGGCTATGATATATTCGACCCATTAGAAGTTGTGCGAGAAGCCAAGGGGGGTACTGGCACGAAGCAGGGCGAAAAAGCGGATTACGCCATCAAAAAAGATGATGAAGTCATCATGATCATCGAGTGCAAAAAGTGCGGTGCGGATTTGACAGATGCGCATACCAAACAACTCTACCGCTACTTCTCCTTCGCTCACGCCCGAATTGCTGTGCTGACGAATGGCGTTCTGTACCAATTCTATACCGACTTAGAAAAACCCAATCTAATGGATACCAAGCCGTTCCTTGAATTCGATATGCTTGACATCCAGCAACAGTTAGTCCAGCAACCGTTAGTCAATGAACTCAAGCGGTTTACGAAATCTGCGTTTGATCTGGAATCAATACTCGCCGCGGCAAGGGATTTGAAGTATACGAACGAGATTAAACGGACTGTGATCAAACACCTGAAGCCGCCCTCTGAAGATTTTGTCAAGTTCCTTCTCTCTCGCCTCGATATCAAGGGGCAGAAGCAAAGCGAGGAGATTCAGGAATTCACAGATATTGTCACACGCGTTTTGAACCATGTGTTCGATCCTGACCCTCCTCCCCCGAATGTTCCCCTTTATGTTACGATGCAGGACGGAACCGTGATTGCAGAGAAGGAGGCGGTAGACACTTTCATAAAGACCATCGAAAAATTAGGCGTAGATGAAGCAGCAAAGACAGCAAAAGAACATAAGATTTTCGCCCATAAGGGTCGTAATGTATACCTCATTTCTGATGATAAAGACTCCGAGGGCCTCCCTCAAAGAAAGTTGGGGGCATATTGGATAGCCACACGCTCCAGTTCACCAGATAAGAAACGAATTCTGGATCAGATTGCTGCCGGTTTAGGGGTTGAGATGACAGTGATTGCTACCCCTAAACCGCGGCATTAAGAATAAATTCTAAGATGTAAGGGTTTCATAAACAACCTTGAAAACCACCTAACCCAACTACGGGCCGAAAGCCCCAACCTACAAGGTGATGGAAGCACAACATGAGTAATTCACATAAAGACGATTTTGAGAGAATGATGCAACTTGCTGAATTTGGAGCACGTCTACATAATGAAAGGCGGCAAGTAGAGTTTAGGGTCTTTATTTCTTACACAACATTGCTGGCATTGGCTGTTTATTACGTGTATAAAAACAACTCCTTCGACTTATTAAACGATCATCCTGAGTTGATAATAGGAGTATTGGGTTTTGTACATTTTCTTTATATTTTTTGGGAGATTAGATTATCAATGGCAATGGACTGTGACACTTCGCGAAGAGATTTTTATACCGCAAAAGCACAGTGTATTCTTGAGCATTTATTGAAGCATCCTGATAAAACTTTTTCTCCACGTAGAGATGTTCTTGTTACAATGAAACACAGTAAAGTAAAAAAAACTTGTTGTCCTGAAAAGGATAAGGTATATGAGTCAGAACTATTTGAAATGCATGAACCTTCCATTGAGATACCAATTCCTATGCGGGAAGTATTGAAGGGGTGGAAACAGATTCTTGATGACTGGTCTCGTGCCTTTCAAGTTTTTGTTCCAACAGTGATGATCTCTTTACTTTTTATGAAAAAAGCGGGTAAAGATGCAGACCTGAAAAAGATTTTATTGGCGTTGCTTCCGATCCTAATTGTGTTATTTTTTCCTATTATATCCAAACTATGGGATCGTTATGTAGCACCCCGATTGCGAGATTAAAACCAAAACGCTACACAACGCAGCGTATGCACTACCCTCTGAGTGCTTATGTTAATTCCATGTCTTTCTCCTTATAGTATTTTACCACTATTCTTTGGCTAGGTAGCAATATCATCTGGTGCTGCTTCACTTTAAAACTCCATATTAATTTACTATGAACATGGGGATCTATTACCTCGTAGGACCGGTTATCAATTTCTATTAATTCACTATAACATCTAATCCATGCTTCCTTTACATAACCCTCTTTGGTTATTCCACCAGCACGGATTATAGCGAATTCAAAGTCCCTATGCGGATGAAGGTCCGTCCTTCCCTCTCCGCTTAGGAGCGTAACGCGACATTTTATTGGGTAAGCATTAGATTTTCTAAGATTACACCCGTTTTCCAAACACCTTTCTAAATGCTCATTACTAAGCTCGTAGCAAATCCCCCGGCGACCTAACCCAACTCCCCTCACGCGCAATTTTCTTGATTCTGACATTTTAGTATATATCCTCCAATTTGAGAAAGCAGTGTTTCTCATTTTCTATTTTTCCGCAGGCGTTTGTAAATCTCGTATATGCCGATTGCAAATGCGTAAGGCCATGCGATTCCGAATAATAAAAAAACAATCTTCGGCGGCACACCTCTCCACTTTCCTTTTGTTTGGTGATAGAGTTTTCGGTATCCGAATATGAGAGCGGTGATAAGAATTATATATATTAGTCCGAAGGTTAGAGGTGTGAGTATTTTATTGACCATATATTTTTTCAACGTAACGAAGATACATTTTGTTAAGTTCTCCATCGAGATATTTTTGGTTTCAAAAAATGCTACAAAAGATTGTGTAGCATTTTCGTTTTAATCTCGCGATATTCGGTCGGGTTCAAGTATTCCTGTATCGAAATTTGCAACAAGTTGTTCACATTCACTTTTTAAATCTTTAGTTTTAAAAAAACGTATCCACATTCCGTAATGTTCGCTGAGACGATAGAGGTTAACTAAATTTGCTCTTACTTCCACTGGTATTTTTTCCCTATTCTCTGAGAAATAATTAGTGATAACAGGAAGATCATCAAGGGATGCTGATCTTGAAAATCGGTAAGCGAATGCCATATATCCTGTTTTGTTGCCGGATACTTCATATTCCATTTCGATAGCAACAATATCAATTACAAAGCCGTGTTTAGTGTCTATTATTTCAACGTCCTGCAAACTCCGTAATTCGCGTTTTATATAACTTTCTATTAAAGATTTTGTGTTATCATCCTCGCATGTTACTGAGACTTTAACCCTAAATTTTGGGTTTATGACCTCAACGTCATCAAATTCAATTTTGAGGGGTTTGGGTGTATCAGCAGATTGTCCAGTGAAAATCGCTATGCAAAGTAGTGTCAATACTACACAGATCGTCAAATTTCTCATTGTGGCATCCCCTTGTTCTGATTAATGTTAATTCTTCGTCACTAATATTGTATTCCTCTATAACGTCTTTCGCTGTCATATATCCCCTCCTATTTTAAATTGAAAGTGCCAGAAACCAAACAAGGATTGCCAGTGGAAATAAAGTCAGCAGTGTCGGCAAACGAAAAACTATTAATCTTTTCATGTTCGATTAGTAAGCATTAAAATGCCATGTTAGTGTCGCATGCGTCAATGTCTCATCTGCCTGCTCTATAGTTTTGAAATGAGTAAAACACGAGTTTTGCTCAAAACTAAAGTCTCTCCCTCTTCATGGTAAATGGAAGATCAACTTTCCGCAAGTACCCCATTGTATATTGCGTAACCGATAATATTTTGCATGTCCCTTTTATATGCATCTTGTGAATTTTCCTTGCAGCGAATTCCAAAAAACGGACCGTCAGGCTCCGAAAATAGATGCCAATCACCTTGAATAGATTTGCAGTGTGGGCAAGTGTTAGCCCAGTAGTTACTACCTACAGTTTTTGAATAACGGTATTGAATTGTTTTCGGCATCGGTTTCACTTTAGGTGCGGAGTAGTCCCACTCGGAAGCTTTGGGCCAAGCAAATACGATGATTTCGCGTTTACACCTCCAGCATTCACAAAATCCATATCGGTAATAACGATTAGGGAGTTCGACCCCTGTTTGTTTGGCTATCTGGTTAACTTTGACCTGAAACCGTGTTTTGGCTTGCTTGCATGTGCCACAAGTAAACGACAAAAATTGGTCATGAATTGGCTCGAAGGCATGTGGGTCTTCTATAACTTTTTGTCCCTCCAATTCAATAAATGGAACGGAAAGCAACTCCGCTTTATTCTCATCTACAGCATGGCTAACTTTGATTTCTATCGCGGCAGCGGGTTCGTTTTCAACCATTAAAGCAACATCTACAACGAAGCCATCAGACATCCTATATTCCAACATCGCGCACTCTACTTTATCGGGGAGAGGTTGATCTTTGGGTTTACGACAAATCTCACATGTTCTTTTCAGTATTGGAGGATCAATTTGCCCCGCCTTCCAGTCAGAGATAACTTGGAGTATCAGTTGTTTAGCAATTCGATGGATGATTGTTTCCTGATTGCAAGTCTCACTCGCTTTGTGTGCAAAGTGAGGTGCTTTGATTTCGCCTTTTCTGAGAATTACAGTATCCTTGCAAGCCGGACAAAAATAGTGTCTTCCCTTTTCGGCTATGTGGGGATTGTACAACCGTTTTTCATCATCAAAGGCAAATGGAACCTTTAATTTTACGTTTTTAGACATGACGAAAGCGTTCCTTTTCGGGACAAGGATCTAAGAATCTGCTCCTACGGTGAAGGTATTATGGAGTCAATATTTAACGGTCTCTCAATCAATACAACTGGTGCCTGACAGCAGTCGCAATTTCCCGGTGCGACCGCGCGGATGTAGCATGTATCGCAGTAATAGTAGAGTTCATGTACAACGCCATCCTTGATGGAGGAAAAGCGGGTTACTTCTAACAATTGCGTTTTCGGAAAGACACGACCGTTGATGATTAAGTCTTTCTCATGCAATCGCTCGTCAACAAAGAGTGCCTCCGCTAACGATGTCCGTAAGAGCGTGTAGTATTCTCCATCCTTCGTCTTGACACCGCGCAGATGTTCATGATTACCAAAGAGCTCTACCTTATAATGTGTGTGCATCTCCTCTGCTAAACAGACAATCTTACCGTGGATCTTGACATCCTTGGGTTCAGGTTTTTCGATTGGCGGTTTCGCACCGATCATCAGTAGGACCAGAATAAGGAACAGTGGCGATAACCGTATGAAACTACGCATTGTTGTTCTCCTTTGCCCACCGATTTGGACCAGGACCGGGTTGATGTTCATCACGAACTCGTTTGAATTCCTCTGGCGTGGTGACAACATCTTCAGGGTGCAGTCGGCTCCGTGCGAGAAAACCTGCCTCCGGTTGATAGCCGGTCGGTTTCGCGGCATCCTGATAGCGTGAATCAACGCTCCATCTGACTTGGTTGCTGACATTCGGAATAGAACGATGCGGTGTCAGATTGGTAAACAGGAGAACACTACCAAATTTGACGGGAACGACTACCGGTTCAACTTCAGGCAATGCATCTGGTGGTATCTCAAGATAGAAACGTTCGGAGTGCCGATGTCGGAAAACACCGTCTCGGTGGGCATGTGGGATAACTTCCATGCACCCGTTTTCAACAGTCGCATCTATTAACGGGATCCAGATTGTGAGCTGTAAAACGGAGTCGCATTTGGGTTCCATATAACCAGCATCCTGATGCCACGGGACGAGGGTCCGGTCATGTTCAGGAAGTTTCGGACGGACGCGGTATGCAGGGTGACACATAATCTCTGGTCCGACGAGCGACTCAGCGATGTCAAGCAGCTTCGGGTTGACGAGTAGATCGAAGAGTGCTGGACCCGTGTGCGCGCCGCTAAATACCTTCTGAAATACGGCAGGGGATTGCGCCGTAATTTTCGCCAACCGAGTGTCAAACCTCTCCGTCTTGAATTCGGAATCCAGTTCACCTTCCGCGTAGAGTTGTGATGCTCCAGTGTCAACGATCTCCTCAAACTCAGCAATCAGCGGATTCAGGTCGTCGGGAGAAAGCGCGTCTTCGATGAGGAGATAACCGTTTTCGTTAAAATCGTGGATTTGGGAATCAGTTAATACCTTCATTTTTTTAATTTTCCTTGCGGATAAGCAACGTGAGTTTGGCATTCACGTTCCTTTGTGTCGAGTCGCCTTCCACCCCGTTTCAGGCTACGTTTTCCGGACTAAGAAGATAAGAAACTCCGTTACGGCTCTCATACAATGTAAATGCAAAATTTGAGCGCGTATGGGTCAAATTTGGACAAGTTCAATTAAAACACCATCGGGATCCGGCGCACATGCAACACCGGCGGCATCGGGTGCACTTATGGGTTCAGAGAGAAATTCAACACCGTTCTGTTTCAAATTCTCAACGGTTTCTTGAATGTCTTCGACAAAGAAAGTGAGCCAGCGGACACCCGCCGAGAATTCATCCGCTGGTTTTGGCGGTGGCGATTCGATATCCATCAGTTTAATGAGCGTGTTGCCTGCCTTGAGACGGACTTGCCGAAAGCCGGTCGGTGCGAGTCCAACATCGCGGGCAAGATTATCTGGAATCTCCAGATCCAACACAATCTCAAAACCCAACTTATTGTGATAAAAGTCCAATGACGCTGCAAAATCGCTGCAGGTAATAGCGATGTCAACAGTAGGATGTGATAAGTTTAGCACAAGTTTTTTAACCTCCATTGAGAACGAAAATCGCTTCTCGGAATTGACCAAGCGGTTGTCCGTTATAGGTGAGGTCTACGGGTATAACAATTCGGCCTGATGCTGTGTAGGGGTTGGGGGATTTAGTCTGGGAATAGACTAAATCCATTCCTTGTATTACATT
>JAJEGI010000008.1 GCA_022819945.1 Candidatus Poribacteria bacterium | reverse complement strand
TCAGTTATCAGTTTTCAGTTGTCAGTAGTACAGAACTTACGCAAAGTGCAATGAATTGCGCAACTACGAACCTGACTGCTCTTGAGAAACGTGCATATTTTCAAGGTGCCTATGTTTGTAGTAAGGCGATTCATCGCCTGTTTGTGTAAGTTCCGCAGTAGTTAGGGGAACAGAAATGCTCCGCAAACGTACGCTCCTTCTTATCTCCATAACATTTGTCTTAATCCTTGTGTTTGGTGGCATCATCAATATTCATCTGGATTTACGGCTGCTCGCGCTTACACCGAAGATTCTTAAATATAAGCCGCTGATTCAGAAATACGCCGTCAAAGAGGATGTGGATTCACGGCTTATCTGTGCACTGATCGCGCAGGAATCCGGGTTCGATGAAAAGGCGCAGAGTGCTATGGGCGCGCAAGGATTGACCCAACTGATGCCGACAACAGCAAAAGAACTCGGCGTTAAAGATCCGTTGGATGCGGAGCAGAACATTGCAGGTGCGGCGCGTTACTTACACATACTATATCACGCTTTTTCCAAAAGCACATCGGAACATCGCCACCGATTGGTGTTAGCGAGTTATAACGGTGGACTCGGACGCGTCCGCGACGCACAAGATATTGTCCGTCATCAACAAAAGGCGAATCCGTTGCTATGGAAACCTGTGCGTAAAGCACTCCGTCAACTGACGAAGCAACACGCATCTACACATCAACAGGTGTGGGAAAGCGGCGTGCCGCCCCACGGTTATTTCGATGGCTTTAATGAGACGTTAAACTATGTGGATCGCGTGATGCATTATTACGGCAGGATCTGTTTCTATGGAGACGTGCTGTTCTTCTTATGATGGAAAATCTCATCTAATTGTTCGGATCGGTAGGCGAAAATCTTCTCTATATCCGGACGCACAAAAAATCTATTGACAATCGCATTTCCCCAAACAGCATATTCAACGACATCGCCTACGATGACCCCGTTTTCTGTTTCCTCGAAGGTATGCGTATGCCGCCAGAGTCGGTAGGGACCGCGGCGTTGTTCATCAGCGAACCCATAAGGTGGATTCCACTCTGTAATCTCACTCTGCCAACGAATAGGAATTCCGTGTAGTTTCAGTCGATAATCAATACGCGTTCCGACACCCATTTCAATCGGTGCGGGGGTTAGGATTTCCAAGTGTAAATTCGGTGGCGTGATCACAGCAAGATTATGTGCGTTAGAGAAAAATTCAAAAACTGCAGTGATGGGTTGTTCAACTGTCCGTTGTGTTTTGAAAAGGAACGTTTTCATTGAGCGATTGTCCATAGGCACAGGTTGACAGCCTATGCTACAGGCACAAACTAAAAGTTTGTGGTACAAGTGGCATCAGTTTTCTTCGGGTTCAGGTGTCTGCTCAAGTTGCGCCAGTCGTTTATCCAATTCTTGTTGCTGCTGTCCTAAGCGTAACACATATAGCATAAAGACTAACCATATCACAAGGTAGGCGGAGGCAAGGTATTTCAGGCGTGTGCTTTGTCCTTTTTCGAGTACCTCAATTGAACTTAGCACTGCCTGCTCCACGATTTCTTCATCCACCGGGACCTCGGATTTTGAGACAGCTTCCGAGACAGCGGCTGAAACTTTCTCAGGCGTGATATCAACTGGTACTTGGGTTACAAAAAGGAATAGACCCAAAACGATCACAAAACTGGCTAAGACCAATATTTTCATCCAGATGCCTCCTCAAGATATTTCTGTTGAATTATCTCATAGCGCGCTTGTGCTTTTTTCATTTGATACCGGACGATTAGCAGAAGCGTAAAGAGCAGAATCAGTGCAATCAGTGCAATCATCCATGTATGTCGCATTGTCGTCTCAAGGCTCCATTTTGTGCCACGGTCGGGATGTAATCCGCCCTGCCAGATATCTACGGCGTAATAGACAATCGGAACATCAAGATAGGCGATAATTCCGAGTACAGCGGAATAGCGTCCACGTTTATCATCCTCTAAAGCCGATCGGAGGATAAAATAGCCGATGTACATGAGCCAGAGCACAAGGGTGCTTGTCAGACGTGCCTCCCAATTCCACCATGTATTCCAAGCATATCGCGCCCAAATGGGGCCGGAGAGGAGTGCGATGGTGCAAAAAATAAGACCGAGTTCCGCTGCAGCGACAGCAAGTAGATCATCGTTAGGTTTCTGTTGGATGAGGTACTTGATACTAAATACGCAGTTAACACCGAATGCAACAAAAACGGTTAGCGCGGCTGAGACGTGGTAGTAAAAAATCTTCTGCACTTCGAGCATTGTGCCTTCAATGCGTGCGTATCCGAAGATGAGATAGAGCGAGATGAAGATGAGGCTTGCGGTGATAACGGCTATAATTTTCGTACTTAGATTTCCCACAGTGAACTCCCTGTAAGGATTTCGGGACCGTCAGAAAGGATCGCCACTGTATGTTCAAAAAGTGCGGACAACGAACCGTCTGCAGTCGTAATTGTCCAGCCGTCTGCGAGCATCTGTACATCGGGGAGTCCGACGTTCACCATCGTTTCAATCGCGAGTACCACGCCCGGTCTGAGGCGTAACCCGCGTCCGGCGACACCGATGCAGGGGACCTCCGGTGCCTCATGGAGATTCCGCCCGATGCCGTGTCCGGCAAAACTTTGGAGTACGGAGAACCCTTCGGACTCCGCGCCGTTCTGTAATTTGGAAGAGATGTCTCCGATACGATTTCCCGGTTTTGCTTCAGCAATTGCATCGTATAGAGAGTTTCGTGTTGCTTCAAGCAGCCGTTCCGCTACTGGTGAGATATTCCCAACCGGAAAAGTGTATGCGTTATCACCGTGGTAGCCGTCGATACTGACAGCCGTATCAATCCCGATAATATCGCCTTCTTTTACCACTTGACTTTTATCTGGAATCCCGTGGATGACGACATCGTTAATCGAGGTACATATTGTGGCAGGATAAGGCTCGTGTTCTGGAAGCTGATAGCCTAAGAAAGAAGATGTGGCGTTGACCTCGGCAATCGTATCCCGTGAGATCTGTTCCAAGTCGGCGGTAGATACGCCGGGGGCAATCGCTTCTCCAATGCGCTTTAGCACGGTCGCCGCTGCCTTGCCGCTCCGCTTCATCTTCTCGATTTCGACTCTGTTTTTAATCCTAACTTTATCCATTAGACGATCTGTCCAATCAAGGTATGTGCTGTGGTGCTGTGAATATGAACGTTAACAACATCGCCGATTCCGCTATCGGCTTTGGGAAATACAGTCGTTTTGAATCCGTCCGTCTTTCCGTGGTATTTATCGGCTTCGCGACGCGATTCGCCTTCCACAAGCACTGCGAGGGTATCACCGACGGCGGCAGTGTTGATGTCTGCTGAAATCTGTTCTTGGAGTTCAATAATCTGTTTCAGGCGTTCCCCTTTTTCTGTTTCTGGTACATCGTCAGGTAGTGCCTTGTGTGCGAGCGTTCCCTCACGCTCCGAATACTTGAACATGAACGCAGAATCGTATCGGATGTCCGCCATCATCTGATAGGTCTGCCTAAACTCTTCCTCGGTTTCACCACAGAAACCGACGATAATATCGGTGGAGAGAGCAATATCGGGGATGCGTTCTCGGAGTTTCGAGACGAGATCCTGGTATTCTTCAGCGGTGTAGGTGCGACGCATCCGTTCCAGCACTGGTGTCGAACCCGACTGTAGCGGGAGATGTAAATGTTTACAGACAGTCGGAGAACTTGCCATTGCGTCAATCATACGCTCAGTTGCGTCCGCGGGGTGTGGTGAGGTAAATCGTACGCGCGTTAAGCCGTTCACTTCCCCGACAGCGTAGAGGAGATCGCCAAAATCGGAACCGTTGTCGCGATAGGAGTTTACCGTCTGACCGAGCAGAACCACCTCTTTGAAGCCTTGGTCTACTAATTTTTCGACATCTTCGACGAGGAGTTTTAACGGCAGGCTCCGTTCTCTGCCACGGACGAAGGGAACGATGCAGAAGGTGCACATCTTATCACAGCCGCGCTGAATCGTGAGCCACGCTCGAATCCCCTCTTTTCGGATGGGCGCGATGTCGGCATAATCCTCGCTTTTGTCCAACCGTAATCCGAGGAACGGGTCTCGGTCCTTCAAGGAGACGTGCGCTTCTACGCCACCTATCAGAGAATCAAGTGCTACCGGCAGATTCCGATATGCATCCGGTCCCATTACGAGATCAACATAGGGGGCTGCGTCTAAGAGTTTGTCGCGGAGGTGCTGTGCCATACACCCGCAGACTCCGATAATGAGTTCGGGCTGCCGACGTTTGCGGTGGTTGAGGTGTTTGAGTCGGTTAATAACCTTCGTTTCAGCGTTTTCCCGTATCGCGCAAGTATTAACAAGCACAACATCTGCGTCGTCGATATGCGTCACGGTCTGGTGTCCGCTTTGCGTTAAGATGCCTGCCATTAACTCGCTATCACTGACGTTCATCTGGCAGCCGTAAGTCTCGATGTAGACACGACGCGCGCGTGCGTGCGGAACACCTTGTGATTTTTGAGGCGGCGGTTGGGGTGTTTCTACTTGCTCACCTTTATTATACAGTGGGAAAAGCGTCTGGTCTTTCATAAAACTTTACATATCCGTGTAATCTTGATGGTATCCCCATACATCTACAGTGAAGAGATCTCCGGTGTATGCGAGCACTCGGTATTTTAACGTGTGCGTTGAACCTGCATCCACTGTGAACGGTGCTGCCTGTGCGAAGAGGTATCCGAATGATGCGTCTTCTGCGTGAAACGCCGTCTCGCCGTTTGACGGATGCGGGAAGATAGCGACACCGACCGCTGCTTGCTCGGCAGCCGTGAGTCCGCAAAGCGTTCCCCACGCTGACACATTTCCATTCATCTCCGATTCGCCGATCCGGCTGTCTGCGTCCGCGGCTTTGCGGTATTCCATCTCGACAGCGAGGTAACCGAGTCCTATATCTCCTGCAAATTCGATCGGTCTACTCGGTGCCTGCAGTGAGATTTCTATGTCTAAGACCTGCGCTTCGGTTTGACGCGGATGGACTTCTACGCTGCAGGTTTCTATCAGGAACGGCTCTTTGGCATCTTTCCATGTCGTGACAACAGAAAATCTTGCTGAAGATGTCTCTGTTTCGCGCGTAATTTCATCGTGATTCAGCTGCGCAGCATTGGCGGTTCCGTGCGTGAAACAGATTCCGGGTAGATGCTGATGCCCGATGCTTGTGTCGTCCGTTACCACCTGTCCATTGGGTGCATAAAGCGGATGAAGATATGGCGGACGCGCCACATCACCCCCGTGATAGCAAGTGAGTATCGGTGCGTCGTTTTCTGTAATGGATAATTCTTTTTCGTTCAATTCGTGTAACATAAATGCTATATGCAAATTATACCATGCATCTCCGTACAATGCAAATGCGATTTAGGAGTTATCAGTTACTTACAACGCAAACGCGATCAGATTCGGTTGCTATTTTCCAGAAAAATAAGGTATAATTTAAGCACAGCAAAACACCTTAAAAGGAGACAATCATACATGAAACCAATCATTGGCATCACATTCTCATCGAAGATTATAAGTGGGACTGCTAAGAACTATATCCGTGCGATTGAAGAATTTGGCGGTATACCTCGTATTCTATATCCCTGTGTACCAGATTCTGAATTTGCTGATATTGATGGACTTTTGCTAACAGGTGGTGGCGATATTCATCCGGATAATTTTGATCAAGCGTGGCATCCATCCTTGAAATATGTTAATGAAGCGCGCGATGAACTGGAGTTACCGTTATGTCGCGAGAAAATAGAGGCGGATCTCCCCGTCTTTGGCATTTGCCGCGGGATTCAGGTGATGAGTGTTGCAATGGGAGGTAGCCTGTACCAAGATGTGCCTTCCCAAATTATAAACCCTTTGACGCATCCTGCAAAGGGATCTGAACAAGATTCTGAACATGAGATTGAAATTGAACACAGCAGCCGGTTAAGCGAAATTGTAGGTAAAAGCACAGATGAAGTTAATTCCGCCCATCACCAAGCAGTGAATGAAATTGGTAAAGGGTTTGTTGTCACGGCGCGATCCGAAGATGGTGTTATTGAAGCGATGGAAAATCCGTTAAAGAAGTTTGTGCTTGGGGTGCAATATCACCCTGAACGGATGATCCAGACCGATGAATTCCGTGAACACAGGCGCAAATTATTTGAAGCTTTTATTGCGGCTGCGTCTCACTAAAAACTGGCGACTAATGAGAAGCGGTGTGTTAACCCCAGAACGCCAAACGGCATAAGTGCGTAGTCAATTTGGAACTGCCGAAGTGTGAGTCCGAAACCGCCTCTAAGCCCCGAAATCGCACCTAAATCGTTGCCGCCGACCTTGTATTTGTAACCCGTGCGGAGTTGTAAGATGTTGCCTATCGTGTAGCCTGCCCCGATTCCGACTGAGATGTCGTTGTCGGACGGGCGGATAACGTCTGTTGTTAGGACGAGGGTGTCACGCCAAAGACTGTAAGCCGCGCCGATTCTGAAGGTGACAGGTAAGCCGAAAGCCTCTTCTATAAACTTCACTCGGGGTCCGATGTGCTGTGCGTTGAACCCCAGCGATAGCGGTATGTTAGCGAAGGTGTATAATCCGCCGAGATCAAAGGCGATACCGGTTCCTGATTCGTCAGCGATCTGTTCACGCAAGAATTTTGCATTTGTACCAAAGGCGAGTGAACTGCCAAAGCTGCGGGCATACGAGAAGATCACTGCCAGATCATAGGGACGGAAAATAGTCGTCTCGTTCCCTTCCCGATCGCGTCCCTGTAGTTCACCGAAGGACAAGAAACTCGAACTCACACCGAAGGTACCGACGCTTTTAATGGGAAGCGCGATTCCAACGAATTCGTGATTGATGCCGGCAAACCATTCGTTATGCATGAGCGCGAGTTGTGTTTCTTCGAGACTTGCGAGGCCCGCGGGATTCCAAAATGAGGCGTAAAGGTCATCGGTCACAGCAACTTGGGATTCACCCATGCCTATCGCCTTCGCGCCTACCCCGATTTTTAGGAATGTCATGGCGCGGGTGCCGGTATTTTCATGAATATCTGTGTTGTCCACCGCTGCTACGGGCAGACATGTGAGAATAAGAATTACAATAAAGGTATATGTAAAAAATCGGTTCATAAAGTGTTTTCACCCTTTTTCAAAGTGTCTTATGCTTTCTGGTTCGGTATGTTTGAGGGAACTTCTTGCAACACAGGAATAACATAACTCCTAATTGCCACTCCGTCAAGAGTTTCTGTTTCAACACGAGGTTCAGGGGTCTGCCTATGATCAAATACGACATAGTATCCGTCTGTCGCGCCTTCCGAGGCGAGGTATGCTGCCAGCTGCCGTTTGCCTGCTTGATAGCGTCTATCGCCTCTCCACACTTTTGTTTCGACGATATATTTTCGCTGATTGTGGTTGATAAGGATATCCATTCTGCCACGTCCTGTTTGCGCTTCAATATGCATCACACCGCCGATACGCCTCACAAACTCGTCAAGATAAGCGAGCAATAGGTGTCGTCCTACCGATTCTTGCGGTGTATCGGGCACCTGTAGAATTCTGAATCCTGCTCGCGCGATGAAATCTCGGAAGTTGTCGAGTAGCGGTACCATCTCAATGTGTCCTATAGACGTGAGATAATCACGAAAACCGTCATTGTCATCTTCAGGGAAATATTCATCTTCCAAACCATTTACGACTGGCTTGAATGCCCTCATAATACGATAAATATAAATTGGATTGAGGATCTCACACATACCGTCAGCATCTTCTTTGATGACCCCATAGGTAGCGAGTTCACTGATGATGTCATCATCCAGATTGAAATCTACACCTTCATCACGTGCCATAATTTGCATCAGAACGCTTTCAAATCGCGGGTCTCTGCAGATGTTGGTCGTTAGATGGTCAATGTTAGTATTCCGTTCCCGCAGCAGCCGCGTATGTGCCGTTGTAAAGTGCGTCATCGTAATCGGCTCGGTTTGCGGAATGTCCATTTCTTCCGTGAGGATCTGCGCGAATCGGTTGACGAGAACGGGTTGCCCTGCGGTCTGCTTATGAATGGATTCAACGACTTCGGATGCAAACGTTTGACCCACTTCGTCTGTATATTGTCCCAATAGTTCTTTCACCTGTTCAAAGGTAAAGTTAGGTAAACGGAACTCGTCTAGGATATTGAACGGAGAAACAGATCGATCATAGTTGAGTTGTGTAATGCTCTTGACCCCCACGATACCAACGCTATGCGGACAGCATGGTCCGTCAGATAGATAAATGTGGCGGAGTGCATACAGAAAATCACTCACAACGGTTTGCGGGATGCCATCAAACTCATCAATGACAATAACGACGCGCTTATTCTGAAGGAAACCTGACAATTGCTGAAAGAAGGTTATCATAGAGAACTCATCGGTTAGATTTGTCTCCTCCAAAAATTGTGTTAGCGATTCAGAAAGCCTCTCTCCTCGTTTCTGAAAAACGGTTTCTACCTCCCGCCGGATCATGTAGTAGAGTCGCTCGTAAAAAGTAGCAGGCGTGGTATTGCGCACGATCTGAAAGTCCAATTGGATCGGGAAGTAGGTCGTATCTTGTGTCGTGAGTGCCTCAAGTGCCCAGCGAAAAAAGGTGGTCTTACCGGTTTGCCGGGGTGCGAAGAGAACAATGTAGCGTCCATCTTTGATACGGTCAATGAAATCGGCAATCTCATCGGTCCGCGAGACGACATAGTGTTTATTGGGATATACGCGACCTTGGGTTCCAAAACGTCTCATCTTTTTTTCCGTTAATAACTAAACCGTTGGTGGATCCACAGCGACAATTCCTTCGGATTTATAGCGTTCAAAATCTGTTACGTTGAAAGTCAGAATATGTTTTACGTTGTGAACTATCATTGACGCAGCCAGTCGAGCATCGTGAACCTGAACACCCGACACCTTATACTTCACTACAAGTCGTCTCCAGACGGGATAGACATCAGGCGAATCCGGTAGTAAAGGGAAAAGCGATTCTATGTACCGCAAGGAAGTATTTGTTTGCGATGGGGTGTTTCCAAAACCGTTCCGATTAGCTGGCCGGGTTGACACGTTCCAGAATTCCGCAAAATTTTGCAACGTCGTCTGTAGTTCATGACCACTTGCCCATAATTTATGCACAGCCACTTGAACACTTGAATAACGTTCATCAGCACGATATACAGCTCCCAACAAGACATTGGTATCTGTCAAATAAATCATAACTATGGATGATCTTCGTATATCCCCTCGCGGCTCATCGCGTAATCCGATAACGGTGGGAAATCAGGCCCGACGAATTCCATAAATTTGTCTGCCAACTCGTTCAGTAGAGCCATGCGCTCATCAACAGATAATGGGGGATTATTACTTTTTGATACTTCTTCAGTATCACCATGAACTCCTATGAACAAACCATCATTATTGTTATTGTCAAGTACCTCCTGTGACAATGGACCAGGATGAGGGTAAATATGAACTGAAACCCGCATTTCTTTTTCTCCTTTTTATGACGAATTCACGTCCGTCGTTGTCTTCTCATAGCGCTCTTTTTCCTGGACTTCCCACTTTCGCTTGCTGTTGCCACATTAACAAAACCATTATGAGAGTGGATATGAACTACTATAATTGGCACTTATCTCGCCTCCTCTTTACGATCAATCTTCTACCGTTATCGTCTCATCACTTTGATCTTTTTCCTGCGATTCCTGCTCCCGCTTCGTGACAACAATGGCTAATTCCTGTAAAATTTCTTCTTGAACCTCGTTAGGGAGTTGTTCTATCCGACTCTCCAAAGCATTAACGCGCTGCCTCAAGCGATGCTCAGACACTGTTTCCGTAAGAATTATAGGTTTATAAATACCCGTCGCAATATTGCGTAAATCTCTTTGGATATCTTTTGTAGTTTTGGCGATTTCAAAAAGTGGAGGTCTGTCAATTTGTGTGAGACCCCTGTTTTCGCCAAAATCAAGATGAAAAGAACGCTTGCGCGTGTAACGGTGATTCGGCGAATCTTTATATGTAACAGTCATTTTAATAGGTGTTTGTTTTAGTTCATCAAACTTACCTATTACATTCACTAGAAACTGTTCAATTTTCCGCCCGGGTTCAAAGTAGTTAATTCCACCATTGAGAAAACCGATTTTCTCAAATGGCATATCAAGACACGGTATAGAAGAAGGATTTATTACAAACCGTAAATTATGAGCTGCCCCCGTACCTATGTTCTCTATGCAGAGCATGACAAGGTTAACATGTGCCTCATGTGGACGGAGGGAGATCGCAATTTCAGGTGTGTTGTTAGCTTTTAGCAGCCGCCACGTCAGATAGGCATAATAACCTGTGATGCCAACAAGCACAACAGTTGCAATCCCTATTATCGCGCCATTATTTGTGTTTAACCAATCTATGATTCCCATGAATATCTCCTTGAACCAATCCCTCTCTACACTAAATCTCTAAATCTGGCAGTCTCTCAATAATCTTCACCGTCTCTAAACTGATTGTAATCACCTTTCCGATGAGTTTGACGATGTACTGTGGGTCGTCCGCACGGTTCGGGTCGTTTACAATGCCGCTGCGTTTATCTATTTTAACACAATATTGATTAATTATCCACTCCAACGCGGAACGGTTGCCGAGTCTATAGTCGGACACCTTTTCAGGGATGCCGCTGATCGTTAGGAAATCGTTGTAGACGAGCGAGGTTTTGTCTTTGGAGAGTTTCATTTTCTCGACGCGCCAATCGAGCGGCACATCGGGATTCTGGATCAGTTTCAGTCCATCGTATTCGGGTTGGGATTCGTAGGTGACGTGGAGGTCTGCCAACCGTGCGCCTGCTTTTGCGAATCCCCAGAAATCTTTGGCAAAGGGAATGTGTGGGAGGTCGCGTTTGAGGTTCGCCTCGTATTTTTCACGGTAGTCGGGATGATGCAAGAGTCCGTAGTTATAGTGGAAGATGTCCCATTTGGTGATGGTATCGTCGTTGTAGTGGGTTCGGAATTCTGATAGTGCCCAATCGGTGATGTTCTCGCGGCGGTTCGTGCCGTCCTCGTCGTAGGTGTAGAAGGGAAAGCACCGAGTCCCACAACCTGATCCCACAAGCTTGCGGTCAGTGAGATGCTGACTCATAAGCACCATGAAAGGCTTTTCAGATCCTTTATCCGTTAGGCAAATTACTCGATTTTCCGCTTCTGTTTCTAAGGTAGGAAAAATAGTTGGAAACACTGATATCCTATCGTTCATCATTTGGTCAAAGTAAATTTTTGATTTTGTGAACGGACGATAGAGTGATGTCGACATCTTGTGTTCAGCATATTTGGCTGTGCTCCCCCGCTTTAACTTCGCCTTTAAATCTTGACTCCACTTGATTTTCGCATCATCTGTTATCACAAAATCATCAAGGTTAGCATCCCGATCTGTCCGTTGTGTCCATCGAGCGACTTCAGCATTGTAATTTTCAATTATTTTTCTCACATTCTCGCTGAGATTGTTTTGAGTGAAATTGCAAACCCAAGCATCTCGACCGGTACTGATACCAGTACTGTAAGCCTGAAAAATCACATCTATCGCTTCCACTTTATGTCCTCTTGCTTCCGTTCCCATCGGCATAAAGGAGCTAAACTCGGTGTGGAGTCCCTCGGTGAGCCATGTATGTCGTGGATCAGGTTGAATGGGTTGCCACGTAACATCGCCGATATGCTGACGTTCATTCAGAAAACCGAATTTCTGTTGTCTGTTCCACAAGTCATCAGTGCGATGGTAAAAGAGGCGCGGTGTCTCTGATGAATCCACTTTCTTTTTTACAAATAGATTGATACTCACACCCACCCGAATTCCAAACACATTCGCATCAGAAACTTTCAATCCTTTTCTTGCATTGCCCCCCAAGTCTAAAATATAGATCGCGGCACAATCGTCTGCAAGGTGTTTCCGCATGCCGTCAAATGCTATGCCATCAACAAAACTGTTGTTTGTAACAAAGGCTACAATCCCTTCCTCGCCAATCCTGTCTAATGCCCACCGAATTGCCTTGACATACGGATCGTAGAGAGCCCGCCTAAGCGTTGCTTTGGAACCTTTTACATATGTCTCGGCAATCCGTTTGTCCATTGTCTCATATTTTCGATTTTTGTTGTTGTCATTCGCGTTGACCTGTCCCATATTGTAAGGCGGATTGCCAATCACAACAAACATCTCGGACGCTTTCTGTTTTTCAACACGTGCGGTATTGGCGGGAGTGAGCAGCTGCAGCTGCCGGTCCTCTACCATCTCAAACGTATCCACCAAGCATAAACCTTCGTAGGGGATATACCGGTTCGTCGCCGTGTAAAACTCGTGCTCTATGTTGAGACTGGCGATGTAGTAGGGTAGGAGCATTACTTCGTTGCACTGGAGTTCCGGCGGGTCGGCGGTGTATTTTCGCTCTAACGCGATAGGGTCCAATTCCTGCATGATGCGGACAATGAAGTTGCCGGTACCGACGAACGGGTCAATGATATTCACACCGCTATCCGAAAGGGAGCGGTCGAACTCAGTTTGTAGGATATGCTCAACGCTTTTCACCATGAAATCGACGATGGATTGTGGTGTATAGACGATACCGTGCGTGTCTGCTACCTTGACAGAGAAGCCTTGAAAGAACTGCTCGTAGACGGTGTTGAGGAATCCCTGTTTTTGCGAGAAGTCGGTGATGGTGGCGGCGGTCTGCTCAATCGCTACATAGAACGGGTCTAAACTCTGGAGGAACTGGTTGCGGTCGAAGGTCTGTGAAGTGAGTGCGTCGATGACGTTCTCGATTTCGCGTGCGATGATATTGCGGCGTGTGAAGTCGCGGTTGTTGAAGACAGTGCGGAAGATGCGTTCGGTCAACAGGTGCTGGATGAGCATCTCCTCAACGGCAGCGATGGAGAGGTTTGGGTTGATTGAGGTTTGGCACTGCTCATGAAAATTGATAAACGCTTTCTGGAATTGTGAGTTGTTTTGGCGTTCGGTCTCAATGAGTGTCGCTAACTTTTCGCCGAGTTCTGGGACAGTCTCTTTAAATTCCGCGACTGCGGTATGCCATGCCGCGATGTTTCCCTCTTGATAGGCGAAGAAGGTCTGGAGCACGTTGACGAGGTTTCTCGGTTCGGTAATGTCTAAGTCAAGTTGGAGTTGCCCGTGTTGATAGAGGAGCGCGTGTGTCGGCGACTGGACGACGATGTTTTCGGACGGGTAACCTGCGGCGAATTTTTTGCTTGCCTCGGCATAGAGATCGTCCTGTGTATCTTTTGCTTCCCAGTAGCCGTAGGGTAAGCCGAAAGTATCGACGATTTCGCCGTCTGGTCGGATGCGTCTATTTGGCGCGGTTCGTCCTGAACCCCCCTGATCCCCCTTATCAGGCGGGAAGGACCGTGTTTTTTCGCAGACGAGGATGAGGTCTGCTTGTCGGGAGTAGTGTTGGAGCAGGTTTTGGAATGCGGTTCGGACTGCGCCTTCGTGTTCTGCGCCGATGCTGTCGTATTCTTTAAGTTCGGCGTAGTAGTTTTTGATGGGTTTGTGTGAGGGTCTGATATTAAGATTTGGCATATTGCGTCTATTGTCTGAATCAGGATTTATAGGATTAGAGGATTTGCAGGATTCTGGATCCCTTCTTGAGTGACATTGGTAAATCTCTCTAAATAATTCTCATCGGCATTTTTAATGCAGATTTATCCCAATACTAAAAACGGTATCAGAACTCTCGAAAGAAAATAGAAGAGATCCGATGATGCTTGTCGCCCGTGACACCTGAATTTCTATCCCCACCTCTCCTAAAATACGACTATCACTGACAGTTTCTTCAAGTCTTGACCACTGACGCTCTGTAACCGCCCAAGCATTTGAATAGTATACGCCAAAAAATGGGGTTAGGCTCCATTCTGATTTGGTATTCAACTGTTTTAAGACACCACCGCCGCCAGTAAGCCCCAGTGTGCGGGTTTTGACGAATGTTTCATGTGTTGCAGCATCAACAACCCGAGAAAACATAGCACTAAAACTCCCAGTGAGAAAATAATCTAAGCCTGTCTCTCCCAAGGAGCCAATTCGGACTACTGCCAACCCACCTGCAGGAGCTGGCGGAATTTCTAACGTTTCATTGTATTCATCATCCTCAATAAGTCCGACTCCGGCTGTGAAAGAAACTCTTAAATCCTTATCAATCCCATAATCAAGGCTGCCACTGATTGTATTGATATTTTCAGTTGTGCTAAACCCAAGTCCGAGACCCGTTCTGCCTTTCGGTAGTTTGTATAAACTCGTCTGAGAATAGGCAATAATCGGGAATAAAGCGAAAAACAAGATAATGTAGGGGTGTACCTTTTTTAACTGCACTTTTATTTCTCCTTTTAGAAAACGCGTTGCCCGTTACAAACGCTACAAATCCTTAACGCGTATAACACGGTTGCGAAAAAAGATAAGTTGAAATTTTACGTGCGAAGTATTTAACGGAGTCACATCCTTACCATTTACTTTGTCAACTGGATGATAATGCCTATCCCGCTGATAGCGATGTAGGCGAGCGTACTCACAAGTCCCCAATTGACTTGGAACTTTTTCTTGATTTCTAAAACGTCCCCAGGATAGAGTAAAACCTGTTGTTGTGCCTCACCGTTAGGAGTCTCGGACGTGAAAGCGATTTCTACAGTTGTGCCGTCCCGGCGGTGGATGATAACTTCCTCACGGTTCGCCGAGGTTTCAAACCCACCGGCGAGTGCGACCGCCTGCGCGATATTCAAGGGGCCACGCACACGTTGTGCGCCGGGGGCGCGAACGTAACCGGTCACGTAGATCGGTTCAACTTTGAAGACGTTTGGCACAAACAGCACATCACCATCTGATAGTGAGGGAGCAAATTCACCATTCGGAGACGATTTCCAAAATTGTTCGGAGAGGTTGAATTCGGAGAGTTTTCCGTTTTTTTCGACTTTCACAACAGCGGTCAGATCGGCTTCTTGGGTGGGACCGCCTGCGCGTGCGAGTGCCTGCTTTATGCCTATCTCGCTACGCACAAAAAGTTTGCCGGGGGTTTGGACTTGTCCCTGGACTTCAATGACACTGAGGGGCATGACGAACACGAGGTCGTTGACATTGACACGGATATTCTTGTAAGGTCGGTTTGTTGAGAGATCGTGGGTTTCAACATTTTGGGTGGGATCGGTGCGGATTAATTGCACGCCTTGGCGATCGGCGTTCTCTGCCATACCGCCTGCGAGCGCGAGGGCACGGTATAAGTCAATATCGGTCTCCGGTGAGATGGGATAACGCCCTGGTGTGTTCACGGCACCGCCAACGAAAACACCGTTCTCCTGTGACACCAGCGACACCATCACAACCGGGTTGCTAACGTGATTATCCCGGACGAGAAACTCGCGAATTAGATGATTGACTGTTGTTACTGTCGCACCGGCAGCATCAAATTCGCCGCCAAAGTAGTTGAATTTACCGTCTTCACGGACCTGCACGGAATGCGTATATTCCGGCTGCCCGACGACAGCAATTAGGAGGGTATCGCCTTTCTTGATACGGTAGACATCGCTAAAAAGTGCAGGGCTTGCAATGAAAAACAGTAAAATAACACAGACTTGCAAGCGATAATGGTTTATACGGGTAGCTTGCAAGTTTTGAAAAAAGTAGGTCATGGCGTTTTTTGTGAAGATGTGGTTTGGAACTGTTGAAATAATCGGTATAAATCTTTCGACTTGTGTCAACTTGAGGTTTCGTCATTTTCAAATAAGGAGAGTTGTTCTGCTGCTGTATCAAACCGTTTATGGATGCTGATCCTTCTGCTGGGCGGTCGTCGCCAATGCTCTTTGACGTAACTACCGTTGCGCCTGCGGTGCGCTCGCACATGAATCTTCCCTGCCATGCGGATATGCGATCTTGCTTCCTTAATGAGATAGAGCTGCTTGGCTTTCATAGCGACGTGTCTGCGTGTGTTATTTTTCTTTGAGTGAATCGAAATAGGACTTGAGGCATTCCCGCGCTCGGGGGACTAAATTAACCGGTACAAGGACATCGCCCCACTCAGACTGGTTGGCATTTCCTTTCACGCCCCCGTAATTAGGGACATCATGACACCGTAAATAGACGGGGATACCGTCATCCTCTAAGATGCTTTGGAGGATATTTCCCACCAATTCATTGGGTACAGATTCAATAGCGTACCAGTCTCCGTATTCCGGAATTTCGGTTTGTGCGGCTTGCGGCACGAGATCAACCTGACACTCCGGGCATGTTGAGATGGCTTCTTTATATTTAGTGCTGCATTGTGGACAAAACGGCATGGTGTTTCTCCTTGTGAGCATGCGAGGTTAGAAACCGCACCATCAAAAGGGTTAGGATTTTGTAATGCGCCACGCCATGGTGCTTTCAAGTTAAGGGGTTCTCATCGTTACGTTTCAGATATTATGGTAACACACACGAGAAAATTTGTCAAAGGTAAAATGATTATTAGTTGTCAGTTATCAGTTAAGAGTCGCTACGAAAGGGTCGCTCTTATGAGGTAGAATTGAAATGTCATTCTTGGAATTGCCAGAGTTTCAATGCTGTTTTTCCTAATACCCATTCTCGATCTTCCAGTGTGAAGAAGTCCATCTCGTCTCGGACAACTGCCAAGGTTTCAGCATAACTCGCCCGACTGAGACAGACGGGCCAATCGGTGCCCCACATAATCCGCGAACCGCCGAAGGCGTGATATACTTTCTTGACCTGTTCAAACGTGTCCGCCCACGGGTAACCCGTCTTTGAGATTGACCACGTATGGCTTATTTTAACATAGACGCGGGGAAATCTCGCGAGATTGAGGAGTAATTCAAGTTTTTCTGGGGCATCCGGTGAGCAGCTCGCCATGTGGTCTACCACGACATCGAGATCCGGGTGCTGTTCCAAAAGCGGAACGAGATCCACCAATCGTTCGGCACCTGTGAGCATCAGCAGCGGTACGCCGAGGGTTTCGGCACGCTTGAAGATCGGGGGCATCAGCGGTCCTGTAAACCAATCGCCCGCGGGTCCGACAGAAGGACTCAGCCGCACGCCGTGGAAACTGTGTTCTTCCGTCCATCGACTGAGATGGTCTGGTGCCTCTGGGTCTTCGGGGTTAATCCGGCACACGCCCATGAATTTATCAGGATACCTTTTCATTACGTCTGCGGCGTAACTATTATCCCACCGGTAGTGGATGACTTGAACGAGGACGGTTTTTTCAACGTCGTTTGCTGCCATCAATTCCAACAGCATCTCCGCTGTCGCATCTTCCTCAGGTGGACTTGTTGTCTCTGGTGCCCACGGAAACTGCGGATCGTTTTTCCAAACGTGAACGTGTGGATCGATAATTCTCATATTTTTATGACTCCTTCGGCTTTCTGAAATATCCGTATAGACCTAAAGGTACACAGTAAAGTAGAATCAGGATGTGCAGGCTAAACCCTGTGATAGTTGCCACCTCCACTGATGTCCCAAAATGTTTCAGCAGCCAAACGAACGGAAACTCTGTTGTTCCGAAGTTGCCGACCGTTTGAATAGGTAACAGGTTAAAGACGTTGGTAAACGCGAGTGCGAATAATACGTGTAGTATCGGCACGTCAACGCCCATTTCCACAACGAGGTAGCACTGAAATCCGAATCGGATTAAAAGGCACATTAGGGAGTAAGCCCATACCTCTAAAAACCGTCGATTTGATCGGAACACTGTTAGTTCCTGAAGTACCTGCAAGCCTTTGTTGACAACCCAGGAAATGGGTCGCTTTTTAAGACCCAAAAGAGGCCCCGCACACAACTTCGCAAGTCTCATACAAGCATTTGGCACAACGGAAACCAATACAAAGACTGTAATCAAGGCGCTTCCTATTAGCAGGAGCGAGAAATACAGGAGTGTTACTGTGAACGAATCCGGAAGCGAATTTCGCAGAAGCCAAACGGTAGCAAGGACTAAACCTATCAGCAATATCAGATCAATCAAACTTGCCACCAGCAGCGAAGCGATTCCCTGTGTTGCGTCTACTTTCTGTCGGCGTTGCATCAGGTAGATATAAGAGACATCGCCTGTCCGCATCGGGAGGATATTGCCCCAAAAGGTATGCAACGCTAAAATAGGAAAGACCTGATGGGCACCGCTATCGAGATTAAGGAGTGCTCGGAAACGCAACGCTTTCGCCAGCACTAACACGCAGTAGCAGGTGAACCCGATAAGGAGTGCCTTTATGGATAATCGACTGAGAGTTTGCGGTATCTCTTGGAGGTCAATTTCTTTTAAGAGGAAGTACGCTATGATGACTGCCAGTACCGTTGGTAAGCCGAATTTGGTAACCCGTCGGAATAGTTCTCTGTTCAAAGGCACGCTCGCTATAAATGATGGATAATCTGTCTATTTTATGGAATATGTATCATGATATATGGTGAAGGTTTAATTGTCAAGGGAAAGTTTAGTTTTTTGGGGGTGCGGCAGCCCCCTTGCCGAGTGCGCCTGCGACTTGCACTAAGTCTTGGATGTTGACGATACCATCGCCGTTGACATCTGCGGCGTTTTGTCCTGCCGCGCCGAGTGCGCCTGCGACTTGTACCAAGTCTTGGATGTTGACGATACCGTCCCCGTTGACATCTTCCGTGCGTTGTGAAGGTTCAAGTGGGGTAAATTCCCATAGCAGCACTGTACCGTCCCAACTCCCGCTTGCGAGCGTTTGTCCATCCGGACTAAAAGACACGGATAGAACCGGACCTCTATGTCCTTCAAGGGTTTGAAGAGATGCACCTGTTGCTACATTCCATAGACGGATGGTGCTGTCTATACCCCCACTGACAAGCACTTGACCATCTGGACTAAAAGACACGCTACTGACACCACCCGAATGTCCTTTAAGTGTGCGGATACGCGCACCTGTCTGGACATTCCATAGAAGGATTTCTTGCCAACCCCCACCTGCAAGCCATTGCCCATCCGGACTAAATGATACGCTATTGACACCTCCTTGTCCTTCAAGCGTCCGAAGAAGTGCCCCCGTTGCTACATCCCATAAACGGAGGTCGTCGCTTGCGAGCGTTTGTCCATCCGGACTAAATGATACGCTCTCGACATATCCTCTAAGTCCCTCAAGCGTGCGGATTTCCGCACCCGTCCCCACATCCCATAAACGCACGGTATTGTCGTACCCCCCGCCGCTTGCGAGCGTTTGTCCATCTGGACTAAATGATACGCTCTCGACATATCCTCCATGTCCTTCAAGCCTCTGAAGAAATGCACCTGTCGCTACATCCCATAGACGGATTTCTCGCGAACTTCCGCTTGCGAGCGTTTGTCCATCTGGACTAAATGACACACTACGAACATCAAGCGTATGCCCTTCAAGCATCTGGAGAGGTGCCCCTGTTACTACATCCCATAGACGGATAGTCTTGTCATCATTCCCACTGGCGAGCGTCTTACCATCCGGACTGAATGACACGCTATAAACACTTGTATGCTCTTCAAGCATCTGGAGAGGTGCCCCCGTCGCTACATCCCATAAACGGATTTCATTCATACTCCCGCTTGCGAGCGTTTGACCATCCGGACTAAATGATACGCTATTGACAACCCACGTATGCCCTTCAAGCCTGCGGAGATGTCCCCCTGTTGCTACATCCCATAAATGGATGGTTCGGTGCCAACTCCCACTGGCAAGCATTTGTCCATCGGGGCTAAATGACACGCTATAGACATCACCCCTCTCTTCAAGCACGCGAGAGGATGCCCCTGTTACTATATCCCATAGACGGATGGTTCTGTCCCTACTTCCGCTTGCGATTGTCTTACCATCCGGACTAAATGATACGCTATTGACATCATCTGAATGCCCTTCAAGCGTCTGAATAGGCGTACTTGTTACTATATCCCATAGCCGAATGGTGTTGTCATCACTTCCGCTTGCGATTGTCTTACCATCCGGACTAAAAGATACGCTATTGACATCATCTGAATGTCCAATAAGTATCCGAAATTCGCTACCCGTTGAGATAGCCCATAGACGGATCGTCCAGTCCGAACTCCCACTCGCGAGCGCCTGCCCATCTGGACTA
>JAJEGI010000032.1 GCA_022819945.1 Candidatus Poribacteria bacterium | reverse complement strand
GCATCGGACATTTTATTCAACAGGTGTATCATCTCAAACGCCCACATGCGGCGTTAGGATATTTGACACCCATGGATTTTCAAAGACAAAACTTGTCTTAACTTTGCGAAATTGTGGCCTAAATAAGCGTATGCACTTCAGCCTCTAATACAGCGCGCATGCTAAAATATTACAACAGTTTGATTTACCTGTTTCCATATTGTGGATGGGATAATAGATGTATAGATATCGACTTTCGCAAGTTCTACTTTTCAGCGGTTTACTATGCTGTTTTACGATTATCTCCAAAATTGGACATAGTGTTGACCTAACCTCAGAAAAGTCAACTCCTAAAAAAGAAGCAACGGAGAAAACGCAGCCACATTACCGTATCCGTCAACTTCTTTTTAATGGAAATAAGCATTTGAGCCAGAAAAGATTGGTAGAACTCTTCGGGTGGGAGCGAGAGAAAGTATATTCTCGTGACGAAATTATAGACGGATTTGAACGCATCCTTGATGCCTATCGGGCGGCAGGTTTCGCGTTTGCTGAAATGGCTCTTGATATTCAGCCGATGTCAGTGAAAACAGATACTAATAACGCAGCATATATAATTATCTCAATAAAGATTGTTGAGGGAAAACAGGTTCGCACAGGCAGGATTTCACTCGTAGGCAATGAACGCTTCTCTGAAACCGAAATCAGGAATCTACTCGGTTTACGGCAGGGTAAACCCTTTACATCCGCCAAGTTCGAGCAAGGGATAGAACGTATCCAGACGCTGTACAGCGAGCGTGGCTATCCGAAAGTTGAAATTACCCCCAAGGATTTCCAACTGTCGCCAGAGATAGGTACTGTCGATTTTCAGTTGGATATCAGCGAAGGCGCACAGGTTCAGATTGGCGAAGTCAAGGTAAGTGGCCTAAAAAAAACAAAAACCGAGGTAGTCCTTCGCGAAATCCCTATAAAACCGAATCAACGCTTTGATCAACGCAACATTGATGCAAGTTATCGCCGTCTGCGAAATTTAGGATACTTCTATCAAGTCGATCCGAATGTCTTGGAAGCTGGAGAGACAGAGAGCAGGATTAACTTTCATGCCCACGTAACCGAAGCAAAAACGGGACGATTGAGTGGCGTAGTCGGATATGCGCCACCTGACACTGAAACCGACGCAGCACCGCAGCTTACCGGTGTCTTTGAAGCCCGTGAAACCAATTTGTTAGGGACAGGTAGACAGGCTAACTTTTATTGGAAATCCGGTCTGCTCAAGATCCTTCGGATCGGTTATTCCGAGCCGTGGATATTTGGCAAACCGGTAACCATCGGTGTAGAATATGGGCAATTCAAACAGCGAAGTCCAGTCATGGAACAACTGTCGGGTATCTCAAATAATGACACCGAAACAGTTTCTGAAGAACGATCAGGGAGTGTGAGTACTACGACTCACTTCGGTCGCGTCTTTGAAGGGGTCATGACACTTGGCTATAAGCAGATTAATATACCAAACACAGGGATACCTTTAACACCCACGCCGCCCTTCAATGGCGAAACATCAGCCTTTTCCAACCCAAATTCTATTACATTGACAGACACTACGCCGTACAGTGGAACGAAATACAGTGTCGCGTTTCGATTGACACGGGATACACGTGACTATTTCCTGAACCCAACGCGCGGGCGGCGTGATAGCATCGCTGTTGAGGTATCACGCAGCGATTTTCGATTGCGGAAAATATGGCTCTCCCTACAACAATACTTTCCGACATGGCGGAAACAGACGATCGCTGTTGAACTTCACGGTGCTGCTGCGTGGGGAGTCAATATCCCACCAACGGAACTCTTCTACCTCGGTGGAGCAACGACGCTGCGCGGATACGATGAAGATTGGTTCTCTGGACCGCGGCGTGTGTATGCCAACTTGGAATACCGTTTTCTTGTCGGACCCGATTCCCAACTGTTTGTTTTTACCGATTTAGGGGCGGTAACCCTGATTGAAAAGCCGTCTGTTTTTGATAGACTCCGCGTCGGTTATGGGTTTGGTGCGCGTCTCGAGTCTGAGGGCGGCATCTTGCGAGTCAACTACGGACTCGCCGCTGGAGATTCTCTGTTGCGTGGCAAAATCCACGTTAACTTAGGGGCATCTTTTTAGTTCCATCATTTAATTTGCCAAGTGGCATATTTTGTTATAAAATATATACGAGAAATAATATGAATTTTTGAGAAAGAGTATTCAGCAATAGGAGATTTAGATGACCAAAAACAAGAAGTTACAGAATTGGGTCGAAGAAGCAGCTGCGCTTTGCGAACCCGATTCTATCTATTGGTGTGACGGTTCCCAAGAAGAAAATGACCGGCTGTGTGAGGAATTAGTCCAGAACGGAACTTTCTTCCGATTGGACCCGGAGAAGCGTCCTGGGAGCTACGTCGCACGTTCCGATCCCGCCGATGTCGCACGTGTTGAAGACAGAACGTTTATTTGTTCAAAAACGCCCCTTGAAGCAGGACCTACGAACAATTGGCACGACCCCGACGACATGAAAAAGACCCTTAAAGGACTCTTCAAGGGTTGTATGAAAGGTAGAACAATGTACGTTGTACCTTTCAGCATGGGCCCCCTCGGTTCACCCATCTCACATATCGGCGTTGAAATCAGCGATTCACCCTACGTTGTTGTCAATATGCGGATTATGACACGCATGGGGAGTGATGTTTTGGACATTTTAGGTGAAGATGGCGATTTCGTGCCGTGTCTACACTCCGTCGGTATGCCCCTTGAACCTGGACAGGCAGATGTTTCATGGCCCTGCAATCCTGATAATAAATACATCGTACACTTCCCCGAAGAGCGTTCTATCTGGTCATTCGGTAGTGGCTACGGTGGAAATGCACTACTCGGTAAAAAATGTTATGCACTCCGTATTGCTTCTATCATGGCGAAAAACGATGGTTGGATGGCAGAACACATGCTCATTTTAGGCTTGACGAGTCCTGAAGGTGAGAAAACGTATATCGCCGCAGCGTTTCCGAGCGCTTGTGGTAAAACGAACCTCGCTATGCTGACACCAACGTTACCGGGTTGGAAAGCGGAAACGATCGGCGACGATATCGCATGGATGAAATTCGGTGAAGATGGACGGCTCTACGCGATTAACCCCGAAGCAGGTTTCTTCGGTGTGGCACCCGGTACCTCAATGGACACTAACCCGAACGCGATGCATACGCTTGCCTCCAATTCTATTTTCACAAACGCAGCCCTCACAGAAGATGGCGATGTCTGGTGGGAAGAGAAGAGCGAAGAACCCCCCGAAACACTCACGAGTTGGCTCGGTGAAGCGTGGCACCCCGGTGATGAAAAGACGGCTGCACACCCAAATTCACGCTATACCACCCCCGCCGCACAATGCCCGATCATTGACCCAAACTGGGAAAACCCGAATGGCGTGCCAATCTCGGCGATCCTCTTCGGTGGACGACGTGCCACAACAGTGCCGCTCGTGTTTGAAGCCTTCGATTGGCAGCACGGGACCTTTATCGGCTCCATCGCGTCTTCCGAACGCACAGCAGCTGCTGCTGGCACCGTCGGTGAACTCCGACGCGATCCGATGGCGATGCTCCCGTTCTGTGGCTATAACATGGGTGACTACTTCGCACACTGGCTGGAGATGGGGAAAAGCACGGATGCCAGTAAACTTCCGAAAATCTTCTACGTCAATTGGTTCCGCAAAGATGCCGATGGTGGATGGCTCTGGCCCGGCTTTGGTGATAACAGTCGCGTGCTCAAGTGGATCGTAGACCGTGTCTCTGGCAAGGGAGATGCCGTTGAAACGCCGATTGGTTATACCCCGGCACCAGGTGCGGTTGACATCAGTGGATTGGACGTAACGGACGCGCAGATGGAAGAACTCCTGTATGTTGATGTCGAAGAATGGCTCAACGAGATCGCGTTGATTCGAGAACATTACGAACGTTTCGGGGAGAAACTTCCAGAAGCATTATCCGATGAATTGACAGCATTAGAAGCACGTTTGCGTGAAAAGTAGTAGAACTGAATTAGCGAACACTATAGGGTGAGGCTCCCAGCTTCGCCCTATATTTTTAATCTGAAGCCCCGCTTTGGTATAATGAAATTACCCCCATTTCTCTAACCAACCCCTTATCCCCCAAAGTATTTTCAAGCAAAATTAGCGATTTTTATGGATATAATTCGCTTTTGCGTTGCTTTTTCCCTGGAAATACCCTATAATTCATAGTTAGGTATAGGCTTTTTTATTTTTTAATTTGAAAAAAATAAAATTTGACCTATTATAACAGAATGAGTGTGTCAATTGTCTCACGATGAGTCGCGAGGAGCGGCAACTCTAAGTCTATTAAGGGAGATACCGGATATGCAATTTACGATTATCGATACGCTGATCGCTTTACTACCGTCCAACAAACGTTCCATAAAAAAGTATGCCTCACTTTTTGCTCTCACCTCAATTATGCTTTTATGGGGAACCATCTCTTATAGTGATGCTTATACCTATCACTGGGAGATAGACGAAACTCCCGAAGGCAGTGAAAGCTCGACCATAGTTGAACCTGTAGAGGTTACACTGCTTGATGAACAGATACAAGTTCCATCCCACAGTGCCTCTTTAGCGTTGATACGGAAGTATTCTGTGCATCTGGGTCTTGAATGGGATCCGGGATACGCCTACAGATTGCTTCAGACGTTTGAATCTATCCCACAAGAAGTGAACGACCCTTATGCGGAGGGACCTGGAGTCGCCGCCTCTGTGTGGCGGTTAAGTGACCGGCATATACAAGACGATATTGAAGTTGAATATCGAGATGGGCAGCGGATTGTCACTATTGCTGAAGCAGTGTTTGTATATGCGGACCCGTTGTTAGCCGAAATTGAAGGTGTTCAAGGCAAGTATTTCTCCAAACCGGTGAACACGCGGAACGTTTTTCTGAATTCAAAAATGAAGAACTTATCGCGCTTGTCTCTATGCTTGAAGAATTTCCGTCTGGAATGTTGAAAACGCCAGGGTTGAAGTATTTGGTCCGGCGGTTAGATGGCACGCCACATCCACTTTACCCGACCGCGCCTGCCGTTGCTTGGCCACATGCACACTACATTGAATTTATGGAATCCGCTTTTCAGGGACAAGGCGCAGACTATATCCACCGTTTGATTCTCCATGAAAAGGCACACTTTTTATGGACATACCTTTTTGACGAGCAGCTCAAACAAGATTGGATTGAACTCGGTGGGTGGTTTGAAAACCCTGATGACAAAGACGGCTGGTCGACAACAAAACAGACCGAGTTTGTCTCTGCTTATGCACATGGCGTCAATCCGAATGAAGACATGGCAGAGAGCATCAGTTTCTATATCGTGAACCCTGATAAACTTCGATCGAGATCGCCTGCCAAGTATGAATTCATCCAGGACCGAGTGATGCACGGCACTCGCTACATCTCAAAAATACGTGAAGACTTGACTTTTGAAGTCTATAACCTCTATCCGGACTACGTTTATCCCGGACGGATCAAACGGGTTGACTTGCAAGTTGAAGGTGAACCTCAGGAAGATAAGCAGATAACAATAGAACTTGAAATTCACGGGGAGAGTGATTTGGACACTGCCCAAGCATCTGTGCTTAGAATTTTTAGTAAAAAAGGTACTTTCTTTGATATCTGGCTCTATCCTCTAGACGCTAATGGAGAGTTTGTCGGGACAAGTCATGTCTTACGGGGACATAAAACACTCTCGCGCTATGCAGTGGATGGGTATTGGGGCCCCGACGCTATTACGCTTAGAGATGCCCAAGGCAATGAACGGCACGAATCCCAAACCGACTTCGGATGGAAACTTTACATGGACAATCCACTCGCGGATTGTGAAGCACCGAGATATGTCGAAAATTCCATGCAGCTCTCTTTGTCTCAAGGCGACGAAAACGGAATCCCTTATCAAATCGTCACCGCTCGTTGGAAAATTGTTGAGGAAAACGACATCCCGAGAGTTTATGCCCAAATGAACGATCAGCATAGAGAAACCTATTCTCGTCAAGGTTACGGGGATTATAATCCAGAGACCCGTGAAGCAAGTGTCGATCTCATTTTTCCAAACTACTTTCAGAGTGGTACGTACGCGCTCAACTATATTTCAATGGGGGACATTGCGTTAAATATCCGGGGGGTATATTTTACAGATCCAGGTTCTGCCTTAAGAGACGAGCAAGAAATCATTGATGAGTTACCTGCCACAATTGACATCGTAACAACGAATCCAGATAGCATACCGCCCGTGCTTGATTTAAATCGGATTACAATTCGGGCAAAGCCAACGAACCCTGAGGCACCGAACGGCGAAACGCAGGTTGATATTACTTTTAAAGTCAAAGATAATATCAGCGGGTATCGATCAACAAACCTGTTACTGCGGGACCCCCAAGGTGGAACACACTTCTTTAGACATTACGATGTGGATTTTTATAACATCTATTTTTCACGCGATCCGACGGTTTATCAAACTTATCATAAGACGATTATCTTACCTGTTGGTAGTGTTCCTGGTACATGGGGACTTGCTGAGATGACAGTATATGATAAGGCACAGAACACCCTTCGCGCAGATTTTACCGAAATCGTCCGATTTGAGGTGAATGACGCACCTATCTATACCCAATCGGATGTCAATCAAGACGGGACAGTTAACATTCAGGATTTAGTAATCGTTGCGAACGCAATTGGGCATCCGGGGGCTGCGGATGGAGAACTAAACGCTGACATCAACGCCGATGGTGCTGTTGACATTTTGGATTTAGTGCAAATCGCTAATGATATCGGAGACGGATCAGCAGCTGCACCTGCGATTCACAGTCCAACTGCCGAACAGATCCAAAGTTGGTTGACACAGATCCGACAAATTGATGACGGTAGTCCAGATTTTCGCCGGGCTATTAGCGTATTGGAAACCCTTCTACGCACGGTTCTTCCTGAAATGACTGTTTTGTTACCGAACTATCCCAACCCTTTTAACCCCGAAACGTGGATCCCGTATCAACTTGCGAATGCCAGCGATGTGCTGATTACCATATATGATGCGAAAGGTGGAATCGTGCGAACACTGAGACTTGGACATCAGGCTGCAGGCCATTACACGGATAGAAAGCGTGCCGCGTATTGGGACGGTCGCAACGGGTTAGGGAAAAAGGTCGCAAGCGGAATTTATTTCTATCAACTACAGGCTGATGACGTTTCACGCACACGTAAGATGATTATTCTGAAGTAGGAATCGGAGTTTGACTTCCTAATTTGTGAAATCCTGTTGCCTCAAACCCAGAGCACCTTTTGGGTTTGGGGCATTTTGTTAACCCTACGAAGAAAATAAGGGACTTGACTCTCTCGGTAAAATGTAGTATACTTAATACTGTTCTAACACCATATCACCAACCGTGATGCGCGTCTTAATGTTTCCTTGAAGCGCTCTGAAAATAATATGATTAGACGAACCTAACTGTTATGCATAGTAAGGAGGATATAATTGTCAACAGAACCAGGTCCTAAAAGTCCAGCCGATGCGGCGGACATTATCCACCCTCGTGTGCTACCGTTTATCACCGTTCACCTCGTATGTCTCGCAATTTTCTGGGTAGATGTTCAACCTATCGACTGGATTATATGTGGCGCATTGTACGTTATTCGCATGTTCGGAATTACGGCGGGGTTTCATCGCTACTTTTCGCACCGATCCTTTAAAACAAGTCGTGTGTTCCAATTCTTTTTAGCATTTCTGGGACAGAGTTCAGCACAACGCGGTGTACTCTGGTGGGCAGCGACGCATCGTTACCATCATAAGCACTCTGACACAGAACGAGATGTACACTCACCCGTTCAACATGGATTCTGGTATTCTCATGTGCTTTGGGTTTTCTCCAAACAGGGACGGACACCAGATTATAGTTTAATTAAGGATTTCCAGAAGTATCCAGAACTCGTTTGGCTGGAGAAATGGGAAAGACTGCCACCTTTCCTATTGGGGTTTTTCGTTTGGACGATTGCCGGTTGGTCTGGGCTTGTCGTAGGTTTCTTCCTGAGTACAGTTTTCCTCTTCCATGGCACCTTTACGATTAATTCGCTTTCACATGTGTTCGGCAAACAGTCGTATGTCACCGGTGATAGTTCTCGCAACAACCTGTTTCTGGCTATCATTACATTAGGTGAAGGATGGCATAACAACCACCACCACTTTCCAAGTGCTACGCCACAAGGTTTTCATTGGTGGCAAATTGATGTCACATATTACATCTTGAAAGTTTTGTCGATTTTTAGAATCGTCTGGGACCTTCGCTTACCCCCAGCACACGTGATTAAAGGGAAACGTAAACTATCCTTCACTGTCGTTGAAAAAGCTGCACAGCAACTGGCTACAAGTTTTTCGATTGAACAGATAGGCAGCTCGCTTCTGAAAGCATGGGCACAGAGCCCAAAGTTAGAGGAACTTCGCCAACGTGCACGCATCGGTCAGGCCGAGGTCGAAAAATTTCTCAAAGAACTAAAAATTCCTGAGTTACCCGCACAAGCCGATCTGAAACATAAGGCACAAAAGATGTTTAACCATATACCGTCGTTAAATCTGATTGTTGAACGCGCAAATCAAATTATTGTTCAATCCGTCTCGGTTTGGTTAGTTCAGGAAGCCTTTATGAATTCATAATTCAGAAAAGTTCAGCCAACTAAAACACCGCTGCTCCAAATCCAATGTCTACACTTGGGTTTGGGGCTTTTCGTTATTAACGTTTGACTGTATCAGAAAAATGTGATATTCTTAATTGCTAACGTGAGTTTATCTTGTACACTTCACCAGAATGCATAACAGTTGATTACATCTGCCCTATTTCGTGCTATTGAATGTAGCGTTTGCCCTATTTTGTGCAGTGATCTCTGGAGATTTCACAGAGAATAGGATAACGGGGTATTATCCAGACTGGCACGGAAATTGCTATGCTATAAAGTCAGATGAAAGGAGTCGTCCAATGGAACCCGAACAAAAATATCGTATTGCACCGCCCGGATTTACACCAGAACAGTGGAAAACCTTTAACGAAGACGGCATCATCTTCATCGAGAATGCCCTCTCCGATGATGATATTCAGACCTACATTGATGCAATAGATCGCGTTGCGGCTACCAACCCAAAGTATAAACCAGGCGGGTATCTTGGCATGCAAAACATCGTCGAACGCGATCCAGTGTTCACAAGTCTCATCGATCATGAACGGCATGTCGGTTATGCTTATGACCTGTTCGGTGAACTCCTCAAGCTCCATATAAGCCAATTTTTTCTGCGTCCGCCGGGTGGCAAACAATACAACCAGTGGCACCCGGACGGTGCGCGTGCACTTCCTTATGGTGTCTTTTCACCCAAATTACCACTGCAAATCAAAATCGGATACTGGCTGACGGATCTCCCACGTGAGAAGATGGGTAACCTCGTCGTGTTACCCGGTAGCCATCGCCAGCAGTACATGGACGGCTACGATACGCACGAGAGTATTCCGGGAGAAATGGTTGTCTGCCCGCGTAAAGGCACAATGACAGTGATGCATTCGAGCATCTGGCATCGCGTTGAACCCAATGAGAGCGATGTGGTGCGCTACAATATCTTTGTTGCCTACTGTCCATCATGGGTTACACCTGCCGATCGGTTCCATTCCTCACCAGACTGGTTGGAGACACTCAACCGCGAACAACGTATTATCATGCGGAGTTATAAAAACGCGTATCACAACGCCAAACCGCCCGCGTCCGATTTCCCGCTTTTCCTTGAACGTGACACAGGCGTTGAGGCGGATGAAGGCGCGTATCTCGAACACGTCGGGTTGCATCGTCGCAAACGGCAGACAATGCATGAAAGGCTCGCCGCCTCGTAGAGATAGATCTTACTATGAAAACATTATTCCTTAAAGACATGCGTTATCGCCAAGCGAGGGTTGTACTAACAGCACTCGGTATCACCGTGCTGATTTCACTGATTCTGCTGTTAGGCGGTATCATGAACGGCATGCGCATCCAAGCGCGGCAATACGTGGAGTCCACTGGCGCGGATATCTGGATCTCTGCTGAGGGGTCTGGTGGTGCCTTTATTGGGTTTTCCATGGTCGTTGAGGAATACATGGCATTCCTGAATGCAGCACAAGGTTTGACTCCCGATTCCGCCTCGCCTTTGGTTTTTGCACAGGCGCGCCCGATTGTGCGTGGAAAATCCACTAAGGCAATTGTTGTTGGTTACAAGTTGGGCAAACTCGGCGGACCTAAGCAAGTCCTTAGAAAGGAAGGGCAAGCGGAAGGGAGAATGTTTACCCCAAGCAATTTTGAAGACTATCGACCAGAGGATCCTGTCCCTTACGAAGTAGTCGTTGATGAAAAAATGGGATTGGAAATCGGAGAACGAATCACCTTGGGAAATGAGAAAGTCAAGGTCGTCGGAAAGGCTGAAAGCCGAATGTTCGTCTTGGATACACCGTTGCTGTTTATGGATGTTCGTATTGCCCAGAAACTTCTGCTTGGTAACACACCACACGTCAATATGATGATTGCTAAAACGGACGCAAATGAACAACCCAGACAGGTCTCCGCGGGTTTAGATGCCTTAGAAACAATCGAAGTACGCACCTTAAAACAGACGCTCAGAGACATTATTGCCTACTATGTTGACGAACCCATGAAAGCGGTACAATTCCTGCGAGTGATGCTATGGTTAGCAGCCGGTATTCTTGTCGGGATGATTACTTATGTGACGATGCTTGAAAAGACGCAGGAAATTGGCGTGTTAAAGGCTATTGGTGCCTCAGACTACTATGTGATGGGATTGCTACTGAAACAGGTTGTTTTAATCTCTGCTGTCGGTGTGGTACTTGGACTCATCCTTTCTTATGTATTCGCGGCGGCAGCTCCTATCTTTGTCGCTATTAATTTTGTTGAATCGATTATCGTTGTGTGCATCAGTTTCGTTGTGTGTTGTGGCAGCGGTTATCTGGCGGCACGGAAGGCAATCGCCGTGGATCCGATGATCGCTTTCCGGGGAGAGATATAGATGGCAGCAGTAGTAGAAGGCACCGGTTTAACGAAACGGTTTGGGACAGGTGAGGCAACCGTCGTCGCAGTTGATTCAGTCGATATCCGAATTGAAGGGGGTGAACTAGTGATGATTATGGGCGACAGCGGGTGTGGAAAAACGACGCTGATTAGTCTCCTCGGGTGTATTTTAACGCCGGATGCGGGTGAACTCCGAATTGATGGTGAACCGATTGATCCTGTAAATGAAGATCTGAGTGTCATCCGTCACGAAAAGATCGGGTTTGTCTTCCAGTTGTTTCACCTGTTACCCTACCTCACTGCCCTTGAAAATGTGATGGTCGCCATGGACATCGCCAGCACAAAGACCGATGCAGCCGAAAGACGTGCGACGGAACTTCTAACACAAGTGGGCTTAAGTGAACGCTTCCACCATCGACCCGCGCAACTCTCTGGTGGTGAAAAACAGCGTGTCTCATTTGCGCGTGCCCTTGCCAATCGCCCGAAGATTGTTTTCGCCGATGAACCCACCGCGAACTTAGACAGTCGCCAAAGCGACAATTTAATGAACTTGATTCAAGAACTACGCCGGGAATACCAAACAACTATTGCGATCGTAACGCACCACGAAGGATTAAAAGAGAACGCTGATCGCATTATCCACATGAAAGATGGAAGGATTATTACGCCATGAACGGAGATGCCGTTTTTACACTTTATAGAAGAAGCCTCCTTGCTTTAATAATTGGGATATTATTTATCCTTCTCACCTTACCAACTTCTATCGGTGCCGAAGATGACCCTGGCGTAGCAGCGATGGAACGCCCCGACTTCCTGACAAGCGGGTTGTACGGCGGCGGTCTGACCTTCATTGGTACAGATCCCTACATTCAGCTTCAAGCGCAACCGGATATTCCACTCGGAAAGGTCAATATCGGGTTAGATTTGGTTGTACTCTATAACCCTTACGCATCAGATACCGACCCGCAATTCCTCGCCGAAGACGGCGAATCGTGGGAGAGTCCAAGCACATGGCTAAGACTTATCCGTTACGTCAGTTACGCACAACCTTATGATCCGTTTTACTTCCGTTTAGGGGAATTGGATTATATAACGATTGGACACGGTTCAATTATGTCAGGTTATTCTAACTATGATCGGCGCGGGGCACGCGTAAACCTTAGGAAATCCAATAACCGATACGGCGTTGAAACGATGGTAAATGACCTTGGAAATCCTTTAATCTTCGGGGGGCGCGGGTTTCTTCGTCCGTTCCTACGTCAAGAAAATAATAACTTTTTCACACGATTTGAACTCGGAGCCACCTATCTGACCGATATTGATCCAAATCCGCACGAAGATCAAGAGGACCCGTTGACTGCACTTGGCGTGGATGTCGGATTCCCAATTATTGAGCGCAACACGTTTCGACTTGACCTCTACAATGATATTGCCGTGCTCAACATTGTATCCGATACACTGGAGGAGATGCCCGAGGAACCGTTAAAAACTGTATCATTAGAAACTGCATCAACTCAACAGGAACCCACAACACGATTAGAAAGTGATCCAATCGGAGGCGAAGCTAAACCAGAAACAGAGTTCGTATGGGGCAACGCTGTCGGTGTCGGATTTGCCATCCCCAAAGCTAGTTTCAAATTTGAGTACCGTGTCTTTCAGGAAGGATATATCCCTTCTGTCTTTGATTATACGTATGAATCTGCGAAATCATTATCACCCGAACCCGACATGGCTGATTTCTTGGATCTCGAAACGAACACTCAACAAAGACGGGGCTTCTTTTCACAAATCCTCTGGAAACCGGAGGAACGCCTCCACTTCTTTGGGACATTTGAAGACTATAACAATAGTTCACCCAAACTGTATATGGCGGTGGCAGCATCGGAGTTAATTCCGCGTTTCAGAGTTCAGGCATTCTATACAAAACGCGATATCGGCGAAGGGGACGAGGCGAATTTCTTTGGCGATCTACTTAATCTGAATGAAAAGTCTGCACTCGGTTTACAGATTGGCTATGTCATCTATCCGCCGGTTGAAACAATTGTTACGCGCGAGTACCGGTTCCGTCGTGTTGAAACAGCGGAAGGTGTCTCCCAATTTGAGCCGATTCATAAAACATCGTTCACGGTAGGCATTAAAACAGATTTTTAGAATTATCGGGACTTACGCAGCTTCCTCGCTGGCGAGGTTTCAAGCAGAAACACCCAAGCAAAACACCTCGTCAGCGGCGTTGAACGGTCTCTCAATCTGTATCGCCTCCTATTTCTGCTTCAACAAGATCGTGTAGACGTTTCCCTCTCGCTTTAACCGAAATGACTCTGCCTGCCCGGTCAATCAGAAATTGTGCGGGGATACCGCGGACACCATATTGTTGCGCTAACGGTGTTTTCCACCTTTTTCCATCAAAAATTTGTCGCCACGGTAATTGGTTCTCTTTGATAAATTTGTGCAACGCTGCTGCGTCAGTGTCGAGGCTTATTCCGATGATCTCAAAGCCTCGGTCATGATATTTCTCGTATACTTCCTTGACGTTGGGCATTTCTGCTATACAGGGTCCACACCACGTTGCCCAGAAGTCCAGTAAAACAAGTTTGCCGCGGTAGTCGGCAAGTGAAACGGGTTTTCCGTCCAAGTCAACAACCGGTGAAAGTTCAGGTAACACTTGCCCTTTCCAAGCAAGGGTTGGGTCTGCCTTGACGCTATATTCATGGGCGAGATCCGTGTTCCCTAATTTGTTATGGATATTAGCCAACGAGGTCAAAGCGGTTCTATCCTTTGGATTCTCCTTCAATCGTTCCTCATAATACGGTTGTACATTCTTGAAAACCGCTTGCGCTGCCTCAATATTACCCATCACTTCATGAATATGGGCAATTATGTTAAAGACACCTGAGTCGGGTTCTATGATTAATTGGATATTAAACACCGCAAGAATCTCGTTTAAGACTATGTCCCAGCGATCAATTATCGGATGTTTCTTATGAATCTTCAGATAAATCTGGCTCGGTGTAGCGGCGACTTCAGAAGTATAAAGCCGCATTGTCCATAGATATGAGACTCTATGATCGCCTCCTCTTAACCGCGCAAGCATTCTCTCAAGCGCAACAAGTGCTTCTTCCCGCATCTGATCTCCGAGCCGCGTGCATACTGCATAAGCGAAAAAACAAATTTCAATATCATTCGGTGCTAACACTATCGCTTTTTCTAAAATCGGGTACTTTTCGGAAGAAATTTGCGTATTTGCTTTGTGAAACGCTTCAACTGCCAAAAACTTTGCCGCTGCGCCGTTGTTAGCATCCGCCTCCAGAACATTTTCAGCGTGTGATTTGATTGCACGTTGCATCTCTTTCGGAAAACGGTGAACATAACTCGGCAGACGTTCTGGCAGCGACGTTAGGCCTTCAGAAATACTCGCGTCAATTTTCGCTTTGAAGTGATTGATTAATTTTTCTGCATCCGCCGATTCAATGTCCCAATGTGGGTCTGACAACCCACGCCTGTCAAGCGTATTGAGAAAATCTTCCCAAACATCCACAGAATCCTGTTTCAAGGATTTACCGAAACCCTTGTCTAATTCAGAAAATGCTCCGTTTTGGACAATTGTTGTTAAACAGAATACAAGTACTAAAAGCACCAGATATACACGAGATTTCTTCACGACTTCACCTCAATTTTAACTTCCTCGTCCTCAACAATCAACGGATAAGTTCTGATGCGGAGGCGCGGATCGGTTTGACATTCGCCTGTTTTCGTATCGTATGCGTAACCGTGGACGGGGCACACAACAATGCCATTTCGGATTCTGCCCCTACCGAGTGAACCCATGGCGTGTGGACAGGTGTTGTCAATAGCACAGAATGTGCCGTTTTCATTGAGAATAGCGATGCGTCTTCCGTTGACAGTGAACGCCTTTCCGCGTCCTTCTCGTATCGCTTTCGTTTTTGTGACCGTTGTGTAATTTGACATTTTTCACTCCTTGACGCTTCCTAAAGTAATCCCTTGCACAAATTCACGCTGCATCGCGAGAAATAGAATAACAATCGGCATTAGCGAGAGCAGTGTTCCTGCCATCAGCATGCCGTAATCTTGACGGTAGATGCCGACGAGGTTCGCTAAGCCGATCGGCAGCGTATATTTCGCCTCATCGCGTAAAATAATGAGGGGCCAGAGATAACCGTTCCATGAACCTAAAAACGAATAGATCGTCAATGCACCGAGTGCCGGTTTGATAATAGGTAACACAATCCGATAATAGATGCCAAATTCGGAGCAACCGTCGATACGTGCAGCATCTATCAGTTCCGATGGAATCGTGACAATAAATTGGCGCATCAGAAATACACCGAACGCGCCGACTGAAAATGGGATGATAATCGCTTTATAACTATTCAGCCAACCCATATCATACATCAGTCCAAACAACGGAACCAGCAACACCTGAAAAGGTACCATCATGGAGGCAAGCAGGATGCCAAACAGAATTTTCTGACCGCGGAATTGATACTTCGCGAACGCATAGCCGCCGAGAGAACAGAAAAACAGTGTGAGTAGCGTTGACGCAGTGGCGATGAAAACACTGTTGATAAAATAGCGGTTATATGGAACGGTCTTCCACAGATTCCGATAGTTTGCGGTTAACTTATCCCACACGATGGATAGATAGGCTGGCTGATGGATTTTCAATTGTAGGCGCAATTGACTGCCATCAATTGTTTCTGGGGTATGGAAGGCTGGAAGATTGGAAGACTTGGAGTTGTTCGGTTCTTCCGTACTAAGTTGCGGATTGTTATTTTGCTGCATCGTAATATGTGATGCTTCCAACTCACCCGGGATGCCGTGAAGCCGCCATACAGCGTCGTTCCATAGCGCGCTCTCCAAGACAAAAGGTCGTGTCGGTTGATACGTAATACCGGTGGTGGTGTTCAGAGTCTCTTCGGGCTGCAGGACAGTCACAGTTAAAGAGAGACGGTGGTACGAGGCATCCCCACGGATAGGTAGCGCGATGCGCCGAATCCGCTCAATTGGGACGGAAGCGGGGATAGTGGCGGTTATATGAAGGGTATTGCTGTTTTGGAAATCGTAAGATAGACTTGCAACGGTCTGAGTATCCACAGATGGACGCATGCGAGCCTCTGTTCCTTGCCCAATTTCCCATTTCACATCTTCAATAGGTGTGCGATTGAAGTCGAGATCCTCTATTTGGAGTGTCCCAAAAGCGACTTCACGATACACAGAACCCCAAATCGTGTCGACCGTCTCTGGAATAACAGTGTCCTGCACTGCGGCAATGATAGATGTGTTTGTTCCGTGCCATATCTCATCTGGCAAGCTTGTCACCAATTGTTGCCATAAACCCTCTATCATTTCCGTCTGTAATTTCTGGGAAGGAACGTAATTGGAAAGTTGTGCGTTTGCTGCGATATGTGTTTGTGCTTTCGTCCAAATTGCTTGTGTAAGTTGAGGCTGTAGTTCATTCCATGTTGTGTCGTCTATCATCGTCGGTTTCTCAATCTTGGGATAGGCATCTTCAACAATATAAGGCGATGCAGCGACGCGCGGCGGGAAGCTGGGGAACCATTGTATAGGAACCGCAAAAATCTCATTTGCGGTCTTAAAAGAGGATGTCAGCAACCATAGCAGCGGGACCATCGTGCAGAAGGCTGCAGCCACTAAAAGGAGGTAACCTGTACCTCTAAAGATTTTTGTTCCAGCGCGTTGGTTTCTTTTGTTTTCATTCATAAATTTTTTCTACAAATCTGATTGAGGTTATCCATAGAAACTAATTACTCGCCCCATATTATTGCCTCAATTTTGTCGGAGACTGCATCCATTGTTTCATCCGGTAAATAACACAAATATCTAACCTCTCTGGCACGCCAATCAAGACTCTTGACCTGATCTACTCGGATAACACCGTCTACAGGCAATCCATTTGGAATAGGAACTTCAAAAGCAATGCCTCTGACGGTACGCGTAACTGGACAAACGATAGCAATATTCTGCCTGAGGTTAAAATTCCATGAGGATACAACAACGGCAGGACGACGCTTCTTAATCTCCCTGCCTTTTTGTGGATCTAAGTTAATCTCAACTACGTCACCTCGCACTGGAATGTAGTCGCTATTATACAAGGTTGAACTTACCATATTTCATTGCCAACAGCAGGACCGGTATCCCATTCATTAGACTCGTTGGATCCGTTATTTTTTTTTGTATCAACAAGCAAATCTTTTAGTTTCGCGCGTGGGTGTGTTGCAGAGCGTCCAACCTTTTCAGTTCGATGGGGTTTGAGTTTTCCAGATTTAACAACTTTATCCTGTTCAGTACAACCTGATTCTTGAGCCAGCAAGTCCTTTAGTTTCGCGCGTGGGTGTGTTGCAGAGCGTCCAACCTTTTCAGTTCGATGGGGTTTGATCAGGGCATCTGTCTTAACAGACCCCCGACTTTCGTTTTTAGTTTTGGGTCCGATAAGAAAATTAAGATATGCAATAAGTACTAAACATTCGTGAAATGACATCTTTTCCTCCTCAATTACAATCCTAACTCGGATAGTTCTACGGCGCGTGCGCGTTGGATATCATCCTGATATTTGAAAACACACCCCAGGGTCTCAGCGACGACATCTGCGTCGAGTTGTCCCTTACCGAGTGCAATGAGAGCCAGGGCCCAATCGAGTGTTTCCGCTACGCCGGGTTTTTTATAGTAGTCCCCCTGCCGCCAGAGTTGCATGATTTGGCACAACTGTTGTGCGAGATGTTCATCTATCTGTGGCAGTTTCGTCTGCACGATCGCCAATTCCTTCTCGACGGTAGGGTAATCGATCCACTGATAGAGACAACGCCGTTTAAGAGCCTCATGGACCTCTCGTGTCCGGTTTGAGGTGAGCACTACGTATGGAATATGTTTCGCTTGGATGGTGCCGATTTCGGGGATAGTAATCTGAAAATCGGATAGGATTTCGAGCAGAAACGCCTCGAACTCGCTATCGCTCCGGTCAACTTCGTCGATAAGCAAGACGGGTGGCACGTCGCCATCGCTCTGAATGGCTTCCAACAACGGACGTTTCAGCAAAAACGTCTCGCTAAAGAGGTCTGTGCCGATCTCTTCTTTATCGCGTCCGCGTGCTTCATCGATTCGGAGTTGTAAAATTTGGCGTGTGTAGTTCCATTCATACAGTGCACTGTTTGCATCTAAACCCTCATAGCACTGCAATCGGATGAGTTTCGCACCTGTAGCGTCCGCAAGTACTTTAGCGACCTCTGTTTTACCGACACCGGGTTCGCCTTCAAGAAAGATCGGCTTTTTCAGATGGTGCGCGAGATAGAGCGTTGTCGCTAAACCCTTATCTGCGATATATGCGTGTTTTTCACAGGCATTTTGAACGTTTTCGATGGATGTAAACATCTTTTAAATAATCGGCCTCCGCGCTGCCCTCTACTTCGTTTCGGGCAGGTTTCTGATCCCTTTCAACCCATTAGGAACCTGTAAGGTTAGAAAACCGTCGCACTCCCTGCTCACATTTTGAATTGTTGACATTATTGTACGTGCCTCCGCCACAGCACTGTTCCCCGTTAACATGTCAATCAAAGAGTTGCCCGACGGGACAAGCAAACCCTGGCACGACATCCTCACCTGTCAACGTCGCTTCGCGCGTAAGTGTTTCAATGTCGGTTTCAGAACGATATACTGTCACCGTTTTAGAGACAGGGTCAAGGACCCAGACGAGATGTGTGCCAGCATTCAGATAGTCCAACGCCTTCCGGGTAACACGCGAATGGACATCTGATGGCGATATGACCTCAATTGCCAGATCGGGTGGTATCGGGAACGTTTTGTCTTCGTCAACATCCAGACGGGCGGTTGAAACAAACGCCACATCCGGCTTCATCATGTGATCGCCAACCTGAAATATCGTCGCTGCTGTATACAATTCCCCTAACCCATTTTCGTAAACATGTGAGGACAGATGCCATATAACCTTTGCACTAATCTTACCGTGTCTTCTCGTCGCGGGTGGCATCGGTATTAACTCTCCTGTGGCGTATTCGTAGCCTGGGAGATCGTTCTCAAGAAATTCTTCCGCTGTCATCGTCGTGGGGATCGGCAGGTGCCTTTCTGGTGGTATTTTCAGGACTAATTTGCCGTCAATGTATTCATAGCCTGAGAAGTCGTTCTCAAGAAATTCTTCCAACGTCACGGGAGTCGGTATTGATTCGGGAATTTCTGGTGCGTCTTTGCGAGGTGCTTTCATCTTTATTTCTCCTTAAGGGCGCGTTTGTAATCTTCGCGGTCATCAATATCGCGCAACACAGCGTCTGTATCTACGGTAACATAATGAATATCATCGCTATACTTTTTGAAGAGTGTTCGCACGCCGTCGCTCACTGGAGTTAGTGCCAGGATATCGCTGGCATATTTCTGATCAAAGATGACCGGATGGCCACGCTTATAATTATAACTTGGCAGTGCAATTCCCTTTTCCGTTTGCTGGTATGCATCAAAAACTTGATTAATCAGCGCGGATGTGATGAAGGGTTGATCGACAAGCATGAGCGCGAATGCGTCGCTTGCTTCAAGTGTCCGAATACCTGTTTGCGCGGAGGTTAGCATACCGTCGCGGTAATCCGGGTTAAAAACGGTTTTGATCGGACGCGTCCCCAATTGCGTTTGAATCGCCTCGGCGCGGTGTCCAACGACGACGATAACCTCATCGAACTTGGCACCGAGCATATTGTCCGCCACGGTTTCAACGATAGTGCTTTTGCCGAAAGGGAGTAGCTGCTTCGGTTCTCCCATCCGAGTGGAGAGTCCAGCCGCGAGGAGGATTCCCGATATGAAGGCTGCCGACGTTTGCGTCATGGTCTAATACCGAATGCCAAAAGTTTTGTATTCCCCAGTGAAAGGACGCTCGTCAACATCAAGCGAATCAACCCTCGCAAAGCGCGGTCCCTTCTTTAGCAAAACGATTAACGCGTCCAACTGCGACTTATCACCCTCTGCGATGACTTCAACCTTCCCGTTTGGTAGGTTTTTCGCATAGCCGTTGATACCGAGCTGCTGCGCGTTCATTCGCGTGAAATTGCGGAATCCTACGCCTTGAACCTTCCCACTGATTAGCACAAACAGTTGCATTTTTCGGTTAACCTCAATCGTGAGTGTGACGGGTGTCCCCAGTTTTGGGAGCAAGGCATCGTTCTTTTTATAGATGTTTTCCTCTTCCGATTCAGGGAGCGGATTTTGGAAGAGCGCGCTTGCATCAAACCGTCGTAAAGCGACAAGGTCATTACTCATAAACGCCTGTGGCATCATCGCATCTTCATCATCGCTATCCAAATCTGCCACGACGCGTGAACCGGAATAGATCCAAGCAACCTGTTGCATCGGTTTTTTGGTTTTCACATTGAAAACGAGGTCTTCAGCACGGACTTTTTTCGTTTTATCGCCATCCTTCCATTCGGCATACATAATAAACCCGGTCCCCGTTGGTGGTATCGGTTCATCTTTTTCTTCGTCGTAACCGGGCGGTGTACCGACCCCAACACCGAGTTTATCAAGTGCATCGTAAATTTCCTTGGCAGTCGCATTGACGACAATGATGCTCTCGTATTCCTTACCGTCGCGTCCGCAAACAAGGTATTCAACGGCGCCCTTTAGGTGTGCCTCGTATTCACCGAGCGCTTCAGAAATCTTGCCCTTTAGAACGAGTTTTTTCTCTGCTGCCTTAACTTGGAGATGTCCATCTGCCCACACAATATTCGACAGCGCGATCACGGATATACCGATATAGATGATTATTTTTACCTGCCAAGTGCAAGTTTTAACCTTCCGCATAAGATCCTCCTTTTTTATACCTGCCAGTTATCAGACCCGAAATATTTGTGGAATGGACAGAATTCGCAACTGCCATAAGCGTCTCTTAACTGATAACTGATAACTGATAACCATTAAAAAGTATACCGCAATCCGTTAAAAATTTCCACATCATGTTTGCGGATGCCGGTTGGGGGTTCACTATCGTATCGGAAATTTATCCGAAGTGGGAACGCTAACTTTGTTGTCAGTTGGAATGTGAGGCTTCCCTGAAAAAGGATGCGATAGTCCTCAAAACGTCGCAGATGGACCTGATAGTATCCGGTCGCGCTCGTTGTAATTCGTTCATCTAACTGTCCCGTCCAATTGATATAGTTGGTTGACCGAATGACATGGGTTGTGATTTCGCCAATGTCTGTGTCATTAATGCGTTCATGCTCCCACATCGCGCCGATACCGAGATAGAGATTGAATCTGGAACTCGGGGGATGTGAGGCGAACCGGATCCCGCCGCCTGCTAAATTCCGATCACTCAAGAGAATGGATTCGTTGAATTGTTTCTGAACAAAAGATTCAAAAAGGACGTGCTGCGTCAGGCTTCGGATGATCCGCGCGTGTGCCATGCCTTTATTGATAAAGAATTCACCACTTTTCCGACCTTGCTGGAGACTCCCAAAAATAAAGCCGTGATAGGTTTTTGACAGATAATCTGAGCGGAACCGTGTACGCGCCGTAAACAAATCTGTATTGCCAGCACGATAACTCAAATCCAAGTTAACGCTGTTATACCAACCCGGCTCCAACTTCATCTGTCGCATCGTTTCACCTGTGAAGATATTCACCTGTGCCGCAAGCGGAGTAAAAAAAATAACAAATAAAAGAAGACAAACACCGATGATCTGTCTGTGTTTGCCTTGATTTGGAAAATGCTTTGGACAAAATCGTTTTGTGATGGTAGAATCGCTGAAGGAGATATGAAACATAAAACCCTTTCCATGGAAGGCAGAAATGCAACGAATTCTTATAGACACTGATCCGGGTGTAGACGACGCTTTTGCTATTTTTCTTGCGCTGCGCTCACCTGAATTGCACGTAGAGGCAATAACGACTGTTTGCGGAAATGTCTCGGTTACACAGGCAACACAAAACCTGTTAACAATTCTTGGGGTACTTGATTTAGACGAGTTTCCATTGATTGCGCAAGGCGAAGCAGAACCACTCGTCAAGCCGCTCGTGATGGCGACACATGTTCACGGTGACGATGGTTTGGGCAATGTGAGTCAATTGCGAAACACTGATGGCAGTCCACTGTATCCTCAAGCAAACACCACTGTTTCATCGGCGGCGGGGGTTGACCTTATGCTTGAGATGGCAGCGCGCTATCCAGATGAACTCACGATTATCGCCCTCGGTCCACTCACAAATATCGCGAAGGCAATCCGTAAAGATGCCGAGAAGATGCAGCGACTTCAGAAGATTGTCCTGATGGGCGGCGCGTTTGAGGCGTACGGTAATGTCACAACGACGGCAGAATTTAACATCTTTGTTGATCCGCAGGCAGCCCACGAAGTTTTTGAATTTGATGTGCCTATCCATATCGTGCCGCTTGATGCGACACACCAAGTTATCTTAACTGGCGAACGGTTGCACGCTGAAATTGATAAACGAGAAGGCACAATCTCCCACTTCCTCAAGGACGCGACACACGCCTGCATGGAATTTTACCGTGAACACGTTGGATTTTGGGGATTTCATATCCACGACGCGCTTCCGATTGGTATGCTTACCCGTCCAGATTACTTTGAAAGCGTGCCTGCACATGTGCAAGTTGAAACCGAAGGCACTCTGACAAGCGGTATGACAGTCGCCGATCTGCGTCCTGAACGCCAACATCGCGATCCAAACGCGAACGTCTGTATTAAGGTGGCGGTGGAGGCGTTTCTGGACTACTTTTTCGAGCGACTTCAGTAAAACAGGACGACTTTAGGGTGCTGGCAGAAAGTCGTGTGAACTTGTAATTTGTGCTGAAGGTGTTACCTTCAAACATTGCGCCTTGATTCATTTCACCGCGGACTAAGGCTGCCGCTCCATCCGTTTGAAAGCAGTTATTGTAGAAACGGATGTCACGAATTCCATCGCTTGTACAATCCACAGCGGCGGGATGTCCATGGATGGATTGTGTTGTGCAAATTGTATTTGCGTAGATCGTTGTGTCCGTGATGCCGCCATTTGCACCCGTAGACCAGAGGTGAATGCCGCCGTAACGATTCCGTCTACCGTCGTTCACGCTTAGGTTATAGCGGAGAAGGTTACCATGAAATGGACGCGCACCCTCAAACTGTGCCAGTAGATACCCGGCACCGTCATTGTCGTGAGCGTAGTTATATTGGACGACCGAATTCGTCACGCCGCCATCCAAATCGAATCCGCCGCCATCTTTGCTGCTACCGGTTCGATTGTGATGCGATTCGTTGAACTGAATCACAACACAGTTCGCGTCCCAAGCCCATATCCCGACGGGAC
>JAJEGI010000096.1 GCA_022819945.1 Candidatus Poribacteria bacterium | reverse complement strand
GGTATGATGAGGCTCGCCAGAAAGCAGAGATGGCAATACGCCGCGCTTACAAAGAGGGGAACCTTTATGAGAAGCAGATACCGGATCAGTTGCAGAAGATTGAAGAAAATCCTGATAACCCTGATGCTCACTTCGCGCTTGCCGAAACCCATGAGTTTAGTGGAAATATTGACGAAGCCATCGGGCAATATGAGAAGCTCAGCCAACTTCAGCCTGAGAATACCGAATGGTATAAAAAGATTGGGGATCTTTCCCTAAAATCGCCTCAGATGGACGCAGCAGCCCGCTTGGCGAAAGCGATCGCCGCTTATGAAAAGGCGATCGAACTTGATCCGACTACATATCAATTCTACAGCCTGTTGGCGGGAACCTACGCGAAAGAAGATCAGTTATCAGAAGCCGAAATGGTATACCGACGTGCCTTGGAGGCTTCCCTCGAGGCACACGAATATAACAGTGCGCTCAACAGTCTATGGAAACTCTATGCTGACAAGGATCAAAAAGACAGCGGCATTGCTATCCTTGAAGAACTGAAACCCAAAATGCCGAAAAGCGCTGTTCTTCTCGGACTCTTGGGTGATGCTTACAAAGAAGCAGATAACACCGAAAAAGCGGATGCGGCATATACCGAATGGCTGGCGATTCGACAGAAAGAGGTGAACCGCAACCAACAAGCTTGGGATTATCGGAGGCTTGCTGATGAACTTCTCAGCAAAGCTATCATGCCAGCGTTGGCACTGGAACTTGCTGAACGTGCCTTGCAAATGAGCGGTAGTGGGTATTACGCCGCAACTTTGGCAGAAGCGTATGTGGCGAATGATCAGTATGAGGCGGCACTTGAACAATTCAAACGCAGCATGAACGACATGGATCGGTACTACTCAGTCGGCGCCGATATGACGAGACAGATGTGGTTGCGCGTCGCTGAAGCCGGTAAAAACGCCAAGGATGAAGAACGGTACGTTGAAATGGTGAATAAACTGAAGGACGCCATTTCGGGCAACGCAACTGCCGAACTGCACGCCAACGTCACACTGGCGCGATTTTACCGTGAACGCGATCTGCCCGAGAAAGCAGAAGCGTCCATGGACGAAACCGCATTCCTCCGTGAAAGTGCTTGGTGGATTATCGGACCTTTTGACAACGCCGCTGGTATCGGTTACAATACAGTTTACGTTCCAGAGGATGCGACGCAAATTGATCCAGCTGCCCAATACGACGGAATAGATGGGCAGATGCGTTGGGAAAAACGGGCAGATGACACTTTTGACGGCTACATTGATCTTGATAAAATTTTCGACAAAAATGTCAATTGGAACACCGTTTACGCGTGGACAACTGTGAGCTCACCGGACGAGCGAAAGGTTGAATTTCGATTTGGTAGTGGTAGCCAAGCGAAGCTTTGGCTAAATGGCGAAGCGGTATTCACACATAGTGACTCCCATTCCATAGCGATGGATCAGGATACCATTCCAGTAACACTCAAGCCGGGTGAAAACAGCATTCTCGTAAAAATCTGTAGTGAGGATACCTATTTCATGGGCTTCTATCTGCGTATCACCGACACGGACGGCAATCCGTTTGACAATTTGATAATCGGTGAATCGGAAGCGGATTAGCAGTGGATAATCTGTCTTTTCATTCCATATTGCGCAAGTTTTTGAGTAGAAATTCATTGGGACAGCAAAATTATGCAACCAATTCACCCTTAATATGTGTCACTATAAGTAACACCGTAAACATATCGGAGATCCGCTACAAAAATGTCTTGACATTCAGCAAAGCCTTTGCTATAATTGACAGCAATAACTCTGTAACGACTCAAACGGCAAATCGGGTACTTCCACAAAAGGAGCACTTCATAATGCAGGAAAAATTGATTCTTGAAAAAATTCGGCGCATCCGCCATCGTCTGAACATCCAGCGATATTTTCAGACATTCGCGACATTCCTTTTCTATGGATTTTTGGCGTGTGTCCCGTTAGTCATCGTTGATAGCGTCACTGCCTTTAACATCCCACCACTCGTTTTTCTTTGGGTGGTATTGGGTATCGCCATCGGTGCTTTAGGGCTTCGTCTCCTTCGACCTGTGAGTCTCCATGAAGCAGCACGGGTCATTGACACAGACGCGTCCCTCAAGGATCGGGTTATAAGCGGCTTGGAACAGATTCAACACCGTACCGATGAAACCTTGACAGCACTCCAACTTCAAGACACCTCCAATAGGTTACAAGCAATGCCGATGAATAAAGTTGCGCGTTACACTGTACCGCGCGAGACCAAATTTATCGCGCTTGTCGCTATATTTCTTGTTGGATTTTCGTTCGTCGAGTTCTTCGCGCCATCAGCGACTTCGACAGAAATAGATTTCTCACCGCAGATCGCAGCGGAAGCAGATACGCTTTTAAAAGAGATTGAAAAGACGAAAAAGGAAGCAGAACAGAACGAAGATGAGGAACTTCAGGAGCTTTTGAAAGAGATTGAGAAAAGAGCACTCGAACTGAAAAAACCGCAGATTACCCCGAAAGAAGCACTCGCCAGAATGACAGAACTCAGCGCACTGTTGAAATCGAAAGTTAACCCGCTCAAGATGGCGCAGCAGGAAGCACTCATGAGTGGATTAGGGCAACAGTTTATCGGTAACCCATACTTGGGTGAATTCGGGCAGCACTTGAAACAGGGGGATTACCAGCAGGCAGCGTCGAAACTCGACAAGGTAACGGAAAAGTTGCCCGAATTCGACAAGGAAAAACGCCAAAATCTTTCTGATGAGCTGAAACGCGGTGGCAAGAGCTTACAAGGCACAGATCTCGACGGACTCGGAACAGAACTATCAGGTGCAGGGGAAGGTCTGGCTAACGACGATGTGGCTGGTGCCCAGACACGGCTCCGTGCGTCAAGCAAAAAGATGCGAAATCTTGCACTGCTGAAAAAGCGTGACCTACAGTTGGCAAAACTACTCTCGGAATGTGAGGAGTGCAAGGCGTGTATTGCGGGTGTGTGCCAAAGTAAGAAGGCTGGATTGACTTATGCGCTAAGCCAAAGTCCGAGCAACACTGCAGGAACAGCAACTTCTGCGGGACAACTCGGTCAGCAGGCGATATCGCTTGATTCCACACTCAATCTCGAACAGATTACGGGTGTACAGGGAGAAGGTAGTTCTACCGTTCAAACCTCCAAAACATCAGCTGAAGGGCAGCAATCCGCTGTCAGCTACAAAGATGCGTACACGAAATATCAAAAACTTTCCGAGGATGCACTGACTGAAGAGCAGATTCCTTTAGGCTATAAGTTTTACGTGAAACGCTATTTCGAGTCGATCAAACCGAGTGATGAGTAGAACGTTTGTAGGGACTGGATTACTTGTAGGGGCTGGGTAACCCAGCTCCTACAGTAAGCGGTAAGGAGCAATATGTCCGAACACGCCGAAGAAAAATACGAAGAATTCCGTGAGACCTTCCTAAAAATACAACAAGAAGTATCCAAACAAATCGTCGGGCAAAAAGAAATTATCGAAGGGGTTTTGATCTGTCTCATGACAGGTGGGCACGCGCTGTTAGAAGGTGTCCCCGGTTTAGGTAAAACGCTGCTCATCCGGACGTTACATGAGGTATTAGACCTCAAATTCTCCCGAATTCAGTTCACACCGGACCTGATGCCTGCTGACATCATCGGTACGACTGTTGTCGCTGAAGATGAAGACGGTCGGAAGTTCTTTGAGTTTCAACAAGGTCCCGTATTTGCCAACCTTATTCTCGCCGACGAAATCAACCGTGCGACCCCCAAGACCCAGTCCGCCTTGTTAGAGGCGATGCAGGAAAAATCTGTGACCGTTGCCGGACAGCAGCGGAAACTTGAGTTGCCTTTCTTCGTCATGGCGACGCAAAACCCGTTAGAGATGGAAGGCACCTATCCACTGCCCGAAGCGCAACTCGATCGGTTTTTCTTCAAACTCAAAGTTGAATATCCGAGCCTTGACGAACTGGATCTCGTTATGGAGCGTACGACGCGACGCGAGATGCCGTCCGTTGATAAAGTCTGTGATGGTGCACAGATTAACGCCTTAGAGCAGATAGTCCGAGATATCCTCATCGCTGAAGACGTGCGTAGGTACGCTTTGCGACTTGTACTGGGGACACACCCCGAAGCGGAGGATGCACCGGAACTCACGAAACAATATGTCCGGTACGGTTCCAGTCCGCGTGGCGCGCAAGCGTTGATTCTTGGTGGGAAGGTTCGAGCAATCCTTGATGGCAGGTATAATGTCGCTCGTGAAGACATTCAAGCCATCGCACTGCCAAGTCTGCGGCATCGTCTTATCCTGAGTTTTGAAGGCGAGGCGGAGGGAATTGACCCAGACCACATCATCCAGCATCTGCTCGAAGAGATTGAATGATGAACGACACACAGTCCGCCTTTGACAGCGAATTCCTCAAAAAACTTGAATACCTCTATATTGTCTCTAAGAAGATTTTTGCCGGACGTATCAAGGCAGAACGTCGCAGTACACGCCGCGGTGTCAGCGTCGAATTCGCCGATTACCGTAACTACACGCCAGGCGACGATTTTCGTTACATTGATTGGAACGCTTTCGCACGCTTGGATGAACTCCTGCTGAAACTCTACGAAGAGCGCGAAGACTTACACATCTACTTCCTTGTGGATGCCAGCCAGTCAATGACTTATGGCGGTGAAGTGCCAAAATTGATTTATGCCAAACGTGTTGCTGCTGCGCTCGCCTACATCGGTTTATCCAACCTCGATCGGATAAGCATCACTTCCTTCAACAACACAGGTGTAAATCGACTCCCGACGGAACGGGGTAAGGGTAAAATCTTTACCGTGCTTGATTTTCTTGACCAGATTAATGGGACTGGTGAAACGGATTTGGAGAATGCGTTCCACAATTTTGTTCATACGACGAAACGCCGCGGGCTTGTCGTCCTAATTTCCGATCTCTTTGATCCAAGCGGGTTTACGCAGGGCCTAAATGTGTTGAAGTTTCAAAAACACGAACTCTTCGTGATCCATATCATCGATCAAAAAGAAGTCGCTCCCGACCTGCTTGGTGACTACCATCTTATTGATGTTGAAACGAATCAGCTCCGTCAGGTTACTATCAACGAGAACCATCTCAAGCGGTATCAGGCACTGTTTCAACAGTACTGCGACGACATGGATTTATATTGCACGCAACGCGAAATCAGTCTTGTCCGGACGACGACAGAATCACCTTTCGAGGAACTCATCCTGCGCATTTTTAGGATGGGCGGTTTTGTCTCTTAATAGTTGTCGGTTTTCAGTACGGTTTTTCTGCGAAAAACCTTTCAGTTAACAGTTTCCAGTAAAAGAGACTTCTTCACTCGTTACTGGAAACTGGTTACTGGAAACTATTAAAATATGAATTTTTTATCCCCTATTTCACTTTTCCTATTTGGGTTAGCCATTCCGATTATCGCGCTGTACATCCTTAGACTCCGTCGGCGACGTGAGCCTGTCTCCACACTGATGTTCTGGGAGGAACTTTTCAGAGAGCGGCAGACGACTTCGCTGTTCCAACGCCTGAAGCATCTCCTATCACTCCTGCTGCAACTGCTATTTCTGGCACTCTTGGTACTTGCCATCGCTCGACCGCAGTTCGCCTTCATAACGAAATCCGCTCGGCAGCTTGTGCTGATTATTGACCAATCGGCGAGCATGAACGCAATTGAAGAAGAAGAAGGCGAAGGACTCACGCGGTTAGCGTCTGCGAAAGAAAGTGCCCTGCGAACCGTAGATGGACTCCGTTTCATGGACGAAATGACAGTGATTAGTTCGCATACACGACCTGTCATTCATATCCCTTTTACCAACCATCAGAAATCGCTGCGAGAGGCGATCAATGCCATTCAACCCACCGACATCAGCACGAACCTTGAACCCGCTTATGATTTAGCTTATGCGATTGCCCAAACAAAGCCTAACCCTGAAATTGTTATCTTCAGCGATTTTCAGTCCATTTCAGAAGAACTACTCGCCAAATTTAACAGTAAAACGGGAGAGGACGAGGAACCGGAAATTAAACGCCGTCTGATCCGAGTAGGTGAAGCAAAGGATAATGTCGGGATTACACAATTTCGTGTCCGCAAGAGTCTCGTTAACGCCTTCGACTATCAAACGCTGCTGCGCGTCGTCAACACCTCGGAAACGGAAAAAAAGTTCAACGTTGAACTCTATTTCGATGAAAATCTCTTTGATGTACGTCCTTACAGCCTTGCGCCCGGCGAGAGTAAATCCGAGATTTTCAGTAACTTTGCGTTTGAAGGCGGGAAACTCAAAGCGGTCTTAGACGTTCAGGACGCACTCCCTACAGACAATACCGCTTATGCCACGCTCCCAAAACGCGATCTTATCCCTGTTCTGCTCGTGACAGCGGAAAATCCGTTTCTCCAAAAGGCACTCGCTGTTGATGAACAGATAAAACTCACTGTCCTTACACCCACTGAATATGAAACTGATGTTCTTCCGAGTAGGGGCGAGGTGACCTCGCCCCTACAAAAGAAACAGCCGTATCAGGTCGTTATTTTCGATCGCTACAGTCCACCCACCCTCGGTGATGGGAAGTATATGTTTATTTTTCCGCCTGCTGCGTCATCAGAAACCGCTAATCCTGAATTGAAATGGAATATCGGTGGGACGTTGGAGACACCGATTATTACGGATTGGGAGCGGACGCATCCTATCCTGCAGCACGTCCATCTGGAGAACGTTCAGATCGGCACAGCCTATCAGGTCACGCCGCCGTCAACGGCACAGGTACTTGCGCGTTCGTTTGAATCTCCAGTGTTGTTCATCGACGTTACACCGAACCGAAAAATTGTCTTCGCTGCTATCAACATCCTGGAATCCGACCTGCCGTTACGCATTGCTTTCCCGGTGATTATTGCTAACACCATTCAGTGGTTCCAACAGCGTTCTGAAATTCAGGAGCACCATCTTCGGACGGGGGAGGTCCTAAAACAGCGCATTGAATCGGTAGACGCTACTCTCCAACCCGAATTGAAGACGGAAACTGATTCACCGCCAGACACTCCAAAACTCGCAAAGATCACAGGCCCCGGAGATAAGACATGGGAAATCCCTATTGAACGGGATGCGTTACTCTTTGATCAGACGCAGCGTGCGGGTTTCTATGAACTGAAAATTTCGGAGGCAGTTGATGCTACAGCGGAAGACGCACCTGCTCCGGTGGCATCTGAACCTACGGAGGAAGATAGTGGAACGGTATGGTCAGTTAATCTTGCCGACGCGACGGAGTCGCACATCGGTACGGATCCAGCCGTCGAAGATCTACTTGAAACGTCTGTAACATCCGGCGGCGGTGCGTTATTACGCTATCCGCCGTGGGTCTATTTGGTATTCCTCGCCGTGGGGTTGAGCGTTGTCGAGTGGTTCCTATATCAACGCAGAAGAATTGATTAAAATTAGTAGACACACGATGTGCGCTATCCCCCTGCTTCTGTGAGACCTCAATGGAGGGATATGGAGATGAATAGTAAAACACTAAAAGTAACGGGTGCTGTAGTTCTTTCCGTTTTACTGATGATTGTTATCATCACCACCACACCAAAACCCGAGTCCCGCTCCTCCAAAAGACGGCATTCCTCTAAGACAACGAACACGGAATATCTTAAGTTATCAGTGCTGGCTCTCTCAAAAACAAACAAGGCAAGCAGCACAGCACGCCAAAAGTCGCTTTTACCCATCAATGGAGAAAAAATAGACTTCAGTCCGTTGGATACAGCGAACACAGCAGCGATTGACGCTCTCACCGAAGCAGACAAATCAATAAAACTATGTAACGAGGAACTTCAAAAATTTAAAGAAGAAGCAACTCTGACAATTCTGATTGAAGCAAACACCAGACTGATTACATCCCTCAACGAGATAAGCAAAACGGTGAAAGCACTCGATGAAACGTTTCAACATCTGAAGAAAGAAAATGTCAAACCTTCACCACCGTCGATTCGGAAAGTTCATGATGCTATCAAAAAGGTAAATAATGCCATTGGAAAAGGAACCGATGCTCTTGTGGAAACAATCATCGCATACAGCGAATACTACGAACTCGGTCCCACACGCATACAGCGAATACTACGAACTCGGTCCCACAAAAGACCGATAGCAACTACAGAATAACAGGACTTAATTTTTCTATGATAACCTATGTATTACGCACTGCTGGCGGGGTTTGAAACCCCGCCAGCAAGAGGGATGCGTAAGTCCTAAATAATAAGATAGCTTTGACAATCTAAGTAGGTAAAGTGCCTATGCCCATAACAGATGCAACACAAGCCAACAACAGCAATACCCCGATACTTCAAGCAATGGGGTTCGGCGAGATTTTGGATATAACCTTCAGTCTTTACCGGAAACATTTTTCGCTATTTCTTGGCATTATCGCTGTCCATTTTTTCGGAGCGTTAGTGAAGTATTCGTTAACTGGCTTTCTTCAGGATTCTGATCTAAAAAACCTTGTACCACACCTCGTTAACATGTCTTTTGCACTTGTAAGCATGGGTGGAGTAATCGTCGCGACAGCTACAATCTATCTGGATGATCATATTACAAGCACTGCCGCATTGAAGCAGACACTCCGCCGCTTCTGGCACTTATCAGGTGGCTATCTTATATGGACTACAGTCTTGGTAATTCCGCTTATCGTTAGTCTTCTGTTTTTAACATCTTTTATAACGCGCGGCACATCTCCAGTACCAATGTCGTTCATTCCTTTCGCCTTCGCGCCTTTTTCGATCTATTTTGCGGTGCGTTGGGGCTTCGTCGCTGAAGTTCTCCTGCTTGAGAAAACTAATGTGAAAAACGCCTTCAAACGGAGTAGTGAACTGGTTCGTGATACATGGTGGCGGGTTTTCGGGGTGCTCGCCTTGATTCTTCTGTTAAGTGTCGCGATCCACTATATATTCGAGATTTCACTTGGATCTATCTTTATTTTAGCAAAAACAGCGGGTGGAACAGATATCAAAAGTCTCTTGCAATGGGCTGTCATGGAGACAGATCTCAGTAGCAGCAACCTGCTTTTTTATACGATTATGACTTGCACAGACTTAATTCTTAAAACCTTCACTTTTCCAATTTGGGTTATCGGTATCACACTTCTATACTTTGACCTTCGGATACGAAAAGAAGGATTTGATATTGCGTTACAAGCCAACGACAGCGGATTAAATTAAGTGAAAAATAGATGCGAAACCCAACCGATACAGCACAAGTGAACAACAATGGCATTCCTACACGCCAACCGATGGGGTTTGGTGAGATTCTGGATACAATCTTCAGTCTCTACCGGAAATATTTCTTGCTATTTTTGGGCATTATCGCCTTCGTTTTTTGTGGAAGAAATTTAGTGAGATATTTGCTAGGGCGTTTCCTCCCCAGTTTCTTCCTGAAATCCGATATAATGGAATTTGTTGGAATATCTTTCGCACTTATAGGCATGGGTGGAATCATCGTTGTAACGGCTGCAATCCATCTGGGTGGACACATTACGAGCCGCGACGCATTGAAACAAGCCGGACAGCGGTTTTGGTACATATTGGCGTGTAATTTCCCGTGGAGTTTAGTCTCCGAGATACCGCGCACTGCTATCATCTTTCTTATACTTTCTGTGGTGGAGTACGAACTGACACCCACGCTATTTGTTTCCATTTGGTTAGTTTCTATACCTTTTACAGCCAGTTTCTCCGCGCATTGGGGGATTTCTCGTTTAATAATAACTTTTGTGATAAGACCCGGATTGACGTGGACTCAGTACATTCCGTTGGTGCTTTCGCCGCTCTCAATTTACTTTGTCGTGCGTTGGGCATTCGCCACTGCAGCTGTACTGCTTGAAGGCACTTCCATCCGACACGCTTTTAAAAAGAGCAATGAACTCACCCGTGGAAGTTGGTGGTACGTCTGGGGCATGCTAATCTCCTTTTCTGTGATAAGTTTCGCGATTCAGCGTATACTCCAAATCACGGTCCTATCTATCCTTGTTTTAATGAAAGTAGAGGGTGTAACAGCCTCCGATGATATTTTCAAATGGATACTAAGGGATTTCACTATGGATACCGATACCCTGTCCTTCGCTATTATGATATGGAGTGATCGAATCATTTATGCCCTCATTTTTCCAATTGGGATCATCGGGGTTACGCTTGTATATCTCGACCTACAGATGCGAAAAGAGGGTTCTGACATTCAGGCTCTTGCCACCACGCCCGCTTAAATTGAGGGTAATTCATAAGTAAGTATGCTATAATTATCGAAGATGTTAAAAATCGTAACCTTATCAAGCGCGACTTACAGGAGGAACCATGTTTTTGGTAAAACGGTATCTGAATTACATGTGCATTATAAGTGCTATTATTGTACTTACTTTCGCAATGGTATTGACAGGTGATACAAAGATTGATAAAAATACGATTCAAGGGATGTGGACCTTTGAAGAAGGCAAAGGTAAAACCGTTACGGATCTTTCTGGAAACGGTAGCGATGGCGTATTTGTTGGCGATGTCAAATGGGCAGAAGGCAAATTCGGTGGAGGTATAGAGTTCAGCGGCGTTGATGCACAAAATCATGTTCGTATCGGAACGAAAGGGGATCCTGATAGTTTAGCAGCCTTGAATTTCAAGGATTCTGAGGGTTTCTCAATCCATGCTTGGGTATTTGCGACGGTACCCCCTAACGGAAAATGCGTGATATGGAAAGGGCATGGATGTTCAAGTTGGTCGCAGTATCTACTTGGAACCGGTGCCCATGAAAATGTCGGTGGCAGAATCAACCAAGCCTCGTTTCATTATCGTATCAAGAGCGCGCCCGAGAGATTTGAAGCACTCGGGGACCCGCTTCCCCAAAAAGAGTGGGTTCACCTTGTGGGTGTATGGGATGGAACGAAAATCTATATCTACGTTAATGGTGAACTACAGAACAGCGCAGACGCAGTCGGACAACCTTGGGATTCCTTTGAAGCGGTCTACATCGGTGCAGATGCGGGTTGTAATGCGGGTAAGGGCAGGTGTCATTGGGGTGGAATCATTGATGAGATTGTTATCTTTAATGTACCACTCTCCGCAGATGAGGTTAAGTCGCTCGGCAATGGGATTGAAGGTGTTTTGGCAGTTGATGCCGCAGGAAAAACCACCACCACTTGGGGTAAACTGAAATCAGCAAAATAGGGCAATCTTGGTAGAGATTTGCTATAGTGAATTATAAATAGGACTAAAAAGATGGAAATTACACGACCGTTCCTACTGCTACTGCTACTGCTGCTACCGTTTCTGTACTACGGTTACCGTCGCAGCCTCGTGGACCTGTCTCGAACGCAGCGAATCATGAGTCTCATCACTCGAATCATCATTGTCGTTCTGCTGATCCTGAGTGTTGCAGACGTTCAGTACCTGAAAACCGATGAGAAATTAGCAGTCATGTTTCTGGCAGACATCTCAGATAGTATCTCAGACGACGGATTGACGGAAACGACGGACTATATCAACGCAGCTATGAAATCGCAAGGTGGGAATCAGCAAGCCGGTCTCATCGCATTTACGGACAAGGCAGAAGTCATTCAAGGATTATCGGAAAGTGAAGGTGAATCTGAGGCGGAATTGGAACTCGCTGAAATCAAGAAAACATGGTTAGATGCGGATGAGGACGCTGGCGATACAACGGATATCGCACAGGCACTTGAGAAGGCGTGGGGATTTTTCCCAGCAAATGCGAACAAACGCATTGTCTTAATCACAGATGGTGTTGAAACACAAGGTGATGCGCTTCATACAGCACTCCGCGGAAAAGACTTCGGGATACAAATCGACACGGTGCCCGTATATCCGAGTGATGAACCGGAAGTTATGGTGCAGCGGCTTGATATGCCGGCGCAAGTCAAACAAGGTGCCCCGTTTAATGTTGAGGTCTTAATCCACAGTAACCATGAAGATGTCGCGGAGATCCGTCTGTTCAAAAATAAATTCGAGGTCGCAAAACAGGAGGCTCGGCTTGAAGCGGGTGAAAATCGGGTGATATTTACGCAGACAGCCATGGAGAGTGGGACGCTTACCTACGATGCGATCTGCCGCACAACACAAGATACACGCTACGATAACAACCGTGCGCTGGGTATTGTTTCTGTTACTGGCAAGCCGAAAGTCCTCCTCATTGACGAAAACGAGTCGCAAGCGCGCTATTTGACGAGAGTTCTTGAAGATGCCAAAATACGCGTGGATGTTCGCAATGGATTGGGGGTCCCAAACGAACTTGCTGACTTGCAAAATTATGAACTCATCATCTTCAGCGACGTTCCCGCCAATCGGCTTACTGAAAAACAGATGGATCTCGTCCGCACCTATGTTCAAGACCTCGGTGGCGGTTTTATGATGCTCGGAAGTGAGAACAGTTTCGGACTTGGGGGCTACTACAAAACACCGATTGAAGAGATATTGCCTGTCCGCACCGACTCAGAGAAGAAAAAGGAGACCCCTTCTCTGGCAATCGTTCTGGTTATCGACAAATCGGGTAGTATGGGTGGGATCAAGATTGAGTTAGCAAAAGAGGCAGCACGGGCATCGGTCGAACTTCTCGGACAGCGCGATAAAATCGGGGTCATCGCATTTGATGGGTCCCCTTTCTGGATTGCAGAGATGCACGATGCCTCTGATAAGCAATATCTCTCGAATCAGATCGGTTCAATCGTTGCGGGTGGCGGCACAAACCTCTATCCTGCGCTCGAACAGGCGTATTTTGCTTTGACAGAGACAACCGCTAAACTCAAACACGTCATCGTTCTCAGTGACGGACATTCGACACCTGGCGACTGGTACGGCATTGCGAATTCCATGTATAGCGAAAGTATCACAATCTCAACGGTTGGTATCGGGAGCGGTGCTGATATGAACATGCTGGGTAATCTCGCCAACTGGGGCGGCGGACGTGAGTATTTCACCCAAGACCCGTATAATGTCCCTCAAATCTTCGCGAAGGAGACCGTTACTGCGTCCAAATCCGCAATCATTGACGAACCCTTTATACCGCAACAGATTAAGCCTACCCAAGTTTTGAGCGGAATTGATTTGGGACTCGCGCCCTTCCTTCTCGGTTACGTGGCTACGCAACCGCGTCCTACTGCTGAAACCTTCCTTGTCTCCGACCGCGGTGATCCACTGCTTGCGAGTTGGCAGTACGGGTTGGGCAAATCCGTTGCCTTTACCTCCGATGCCAAAGCACGATGGGCTTCCGATTGGCTGGAGTGGCCCGGATATGGCAAGTTCTGGACGCAGCTCGTTCGCGACACAATGCGGAAAACGACACTCAGCAATTTCCAAGCAGGGATCAGCAAGGAGAAAGGCACCGCTCACCTCGCGATTGATGCGCTCGGGGAAACTGGGGAATTCCTGAACGAATTGGAGAGCGACATCTCTCTTATCGGACCCAACCTTAAAAAGCAGCAGCTCGCTGTTACACAGAGCGCGCCGGGACATTATGAACTCGATTTTCCGACGAAAGAGGTGGGACCGTATTTCGTTAACATCATGCAAAAGCAGGCGGGTGAAATTGTCAACACCCAAGTGACTGGCACTGTGGTCTCCTACCCTGAAGAATATGTTGTTCACAACGCTGATGAATCGCTCCTGAGTCAACTCTCAGCAACATCGGATGGTAAATTCGACGTTTCAGCGGAGGAGGCGTTTCGGGCACCTGAAGCCCCTGTTATGCTTCGGATTCACCTCTGGAAACCTTTCCTTATCACAGCACTCTGTCTTTTGCTCATAGATATTGCCTTGCGTCGAGTTGATTTCATACGTCCGTAAACTGGAAATCGTTGAGACGTAGCTAGATATGAAGATCGCCTGTCACGTGTGGGCAACACGTGGTAGATCTATGTGTCGGAATCACTTGGCCTATTCACAGTACTAACAGTTGAACTCAAGAAATTCAAGCGAAGTTAATACTCGAAGATCTCAGTCTGTTGTGTGAGCTCTATCGGAAACCCTTGATCGCAAAATTGGGGGTTGTTTTTTTTTTGAATCTACATATATACTATTTAGTGAGGTTCGCACGTGAATTCCTAATTACGATCTGTGAGTCTCATTTTCTGATTAACTCAGTGCGATTGTGTGGGAGCCGGGTCTGTACAATCCACACCTAAAGCAGTTTTCAGGCGATAACACCAGTTATCGAAGAATAGGAGATTTACCCTTTAATGGAATTAAATAAAATACTTAAGCACTGCCATGATCGGGAGAATCGGATGCTGAACCAGCGGCAGACAATTGTCTTGCCCGCAGGATATGACGAGTATCCTTACCATTTCCGGGTGCATTATGCGCACGAAAACTCGGCGATATTGTATGCGTTGGAGAAAGCGAATATCTCATTTATGCCAATTGGCAGGGTCCCGTTTGATCGTGCCCCGGCGGATTGGGCGCGAAGCGATAGCTATCGCGACCGAATCAAGGATCAACAGGACACGCGGAGTTGGCGACCGCGGCAGTGGTACGCATCATGGGGGATCGGGATCTATACAGGGGAAACGTCTGGATATGAGGACGCGCCTTGGCACGACATTGAATTCACGCATCAGGCGATTTTGAGGGCACCCGAGGCGGTATCGGCGTGTTTGGAGGCGTTGATCCGTGCGGTAGTGAATCCGTTAGTGACATTAACAAAGAATGGTGGCTTGCGGTTTTCGTGTCGAGTTGAGGAATATCTGCACCCGAATACACCTGAGGCGAAACAGTATATCTATGAACGCTGCCCGACACCGAAGGACCCGAAACACCGCGAGGTGTATATCGAAGTGAAAGGCGATATGGATTACAGCATCTGGGACGCTCGCTACGAGATATTGATAGGCTCGTTGCTGGAACCGCCGGTAATTTCAAGCGACGTACTTTTCGGGGTGCTCGGATTTTTCAGAAGTGCGCTTCATAAGCCGGTATTCAGAAGTGGTGTGTTATCTAAGGAACCGGATATTCAAGAATTTGAGATGGAGGAACTTTACAAGCCGCTCCGTATTGAGGATACGGAATGCTCTGTGCCCGAGAAAATGCAGGCTATCCGAGAAGGGCATTTGAGCCCGTTGGCGATCAAACGTCCGGGACCGGTGCTGACAAAACAACCCTATTTGGAACCTGAACCCTTTGAGATTGGGGATATTCTGGAGACGGACGCGCGTGTGATCGGGATTGAGACGGGGTTTCGGCATCCGGATGAGAACCGAGAGATCGAACGGGCATTTTTGGAAAAGGAAGCGTTGTTTCTCGATCTCCCGACGGACGAATATGCGGAATCTGCGTTACGGTATTACGAGAATGAAGGGATTATCGCCCGAGGCTGGAAACCTCGTAACTATCTTGCATACATTTTGAAACATATTCCTCTCGACGAACAGTTGAAGCGTCCGTTTAAACACGGGAACACTTGTATTGACTCATATCGGTGTAATAGATTATCCGATATGGGTGGAAACCCTGACGAAATTATCTGCCCGAAATGCCCCGTCTATGAAGAGTGTCAGGATCAGGGGTATCTTTCACAGTATAAGTCTATAAAAGAGGCGGCTGTGATGGTCTGTGGAACACCACACCAACTGCTAATGAACCCGCAGTATGCCAAACCTATGCATGATGTGCTGGACGGGACGGATCGTGTCTATGTCGTGAATTATATATATGCGTCAGACCTATTTGTTGAAAATTGGCTCCCCATACAATTGTTGAAAACATGGATTGAGTATTGGGCGTGTTCGGTATTAGGGGATTTTGCACACGCATTGTTGAATGCGATTAATATCAACACCCGGGATTTGACAGACAATATCGCGACGCGTGTTAGGTCGGTGATAAAGGCGTTCGAGGGTGCTGAAGAGACGCTTATTGAGCAGATGTTTCAGGTGAATGTCGCAGTAGAGGACAGTTCGTCGTGCATTGGGATGTCAGTGAAAGATGCGGTGGCGTTTGAGGTGCTGGATATTCACAAAGCCGAAAGTATTGACAATATCCAAAGGACTTCGCTGTATCGGAGTTGGACGCCTTGGCATTCGTTGAAAGCGTTCTTCGATCACTATCCGCGGGATATGGATGCCCCGATGCATCTTGAGAAGCATCGGTTGCAGTATTGGATCCCGCCGGTGTTGCACCCAGGTGTAAAGAAATTGGTAATTCTCTCGTCTTCGCTGCATGAAGAACATCTCAAGAAGACGTTCCTAAACGAGAAGGTAGAGATTTACAATTTAGGAATGAAAGAGACGCTTGCCGACAACCGTGTGTATCAGCTGCGGAGCGAGGTGCATTCACCCCATTCGATCCTGAACTACGATCTGGATTGGGATGCTCTGGGACTTTCGAGTATTGGCATTCGCTTTGCGATCGGTGTGCATCGCGAGGTGGAGCGTTCGCCTGATACGCAACATACACTGGTTTCTGTTATAGGCACGGCTAAGATATTAGCGGATACCCTTAAGAACCAGAATACCAAATCAATAGATTTTTACAAGAATATCCCGAATTACGCGAAGGTTTTGGAGACTGAGTTTGAGGGGACGGATGTGATTTGGTTGTTCGGCACACCGTATTGGCCTCCACATTTGATCTGGAGAAACGCGAAGATTTTATTCGGCGACGCGGCAGAGCCATTAGATTATAGCGTGTCGATGCCCGCTTATGTTTTTAAGGATAAACGGATCCAAAAACTCGCTGAACAGTATTCACTGAATGCTTTAATCGGGATGCTCTCGTATGCAGGATTGCAGGGTGCGGGCAAAACAATTATCTTGAAAACGGCGTTGTGGGTGCCGGGACTTACAGACGCGCCAGAAACGCTGTTATTTGATTGGGAGGACTTTGAAGTTGCTGATGGACTGGACAAACTTCCTGAGACGATTGCGAGACGCGAGGCTTTTGAAGCAGAGGCGGCAAAGATTGATGAAAGTAACGGAATTAGACAGGAGATATAGAACACAATGGCATTTCAATTTGAGAATTCAATGGTAAACGAGTACCTCTCGCAGGGTTATCTGATTTTCCGCGGGATCGTTCCAGCATCGTTGCTCACGGATCTGCGTCGCGAGGCTGAAAAAGCACGCGATCTGGCACATAAACTCAACGGACCACAGACGCAACGGATTCAACCGCTATCCAATTACGGTGATGAATTAGACCTGAAACCTTTTTACGACTACACTGAGTTACCCGACCTTCGAGACGCTATCGACAAATTGCTCGGTCCCGATTACACCCACGGGCACGTCGATATTATGGGACTTCTCGTTGAGCCGCTTGAGTATCCGTGGCACATCGGTTGGCACCGAGATGGTGTTGTGGAAGTACCACTCGAAGCCCGCGATGAGATTGTCAATGCGAAGTTGGCGGAAGTCTGGCACGATCTGCGCCACTTCAATCAGGTCAACTGTGCTATCTATGCAGATTCCTGTACCTGGTTCGTCCCTGGCAGCCATCTACGTCAGTGGGACATGCCCGGTGAAGTGCAATCTACAAAGGATCCGAAACTACGGAGGCCTGCCGAAGGACAGTCCAACACTGAAGCTGAGCGATACTGCTTAGAGCACTGTCAGCAGTTCCCCGGTGCAGTTCAAGTACATCTGGGCCCTGGAGATTTCATGGTTTATCGCAACCTCGCGTGGCATACTGGAAACTATATCACTTACCAGCCGCGCGCAACAATCCACGATGTCGTTCGGTATGAAGGTGAGAAAGACTGGACGGGTTGGCAACAAGCGAAATTAGATGCCGTTAAACGGATGAAGGAAAAACACTCGGAAGCATAAACGTGTGGTGTACTTTTTACTCTGTCGTAGTCTTCAGAAAAATCTCACCATCGAAGTCTGGCATCTCATAACGCGAATGCTGTTTAGCACTGTCAACACCTATAACTGGGACATCAAAAGTAACAGTTCGCGTGGCACCGCTACGGTTGTACACCGCCCAACCGTTTTCAAATTCACGGATAAAGAGTCCTGCCACACCTTGATATTCGGAGGCTTTCTCTTGGATCGGTTTACCAAGGTCGGCATCCCAAAAATCATACCAGTTGTGTAGGTGATCAGGGGCGGGTATGGCGTTGTCGTCACCGAAAAGCACGTATCCGTCCGAATGTGTTAGACTCAGCGCGGTAATCATGCGCATCCATTGTAAGTTTTCTGGACTGTTCCGCTCCGCAACCCGTGTGTTTAAGTCTCCCATATAATCCGTTACGACGCGCCAGCCTTCTAAGCAGTTGATGCGTGGTTCCTTCAGATGCTGTTCTGCCCATAGGAGCGTCTTTTCCATCCGCAAAATCTGATTAAGATTATACCCTTTGGCGTGTGCCTGCTTATAACATTCCATGAAGAGACCGTTCACGTACGGTGCCGACTTTGGAATCTGACGCATATTGGCGTTAACAAGGATTAGGAAATCGTCATCCACTTGTTCCCGTATTTTGCGCAAGATCGCTAACCTTGCCGCTAATTCAGCCTCTGGTGTGAGAATTGTCGCGGACCAGTCGTCAACACTCACTGGACTGGTCGCATAATCTTCGTTCCACCAATCAATCATGATCCCATCAAAGAGGCCAGACGCGTTTAATGCAACGGCTTGATTGACCATCAGCTTCTGCATCTCTGGATTCGTGAAGTCTATGAGGTAACTGAGCACTTTATCGTTTTCATCAATTTTTCCGTTGCCATTCGTATCCTCACCCCAACCGATGACCGGTCTGCCGTTGTTATCTTTGAGCCAGTACGGGGAATCTGGTGGGAAATAACCGACCTCCCACCAATTTTCTACATCTGCTTCATTCTGACGAGACACATATCTTGCATCTCTGCATCGGATTTCGACGAGCAGTAAAAGATTCGGATTTAAGGATAGAAGTTGTTGTTTCCTTTGCCGTGCAGTATTTAATTGACTCGGACTCAGAGCTGTTGCCAACCCTGAATACGGCTGTTCTTCTGATATATTCCAAGCAATTTTTAGGAGCGTATACGGATGGGCAAAGGCGAGATCGTGTTGCGCAAGTCGATGAAGTTCATCCGTATCAGGTCTATTTTCAATGCCGTTCCATGCCTGAAAGATTGAAGGGTAACCCCTATGCACTTCCTCAGCATTTGCCGTTATTGAACTGAAGATGAAAAGCAGGATTAAACATTTAATCCGAAATGTTTTCACTGCTATTGCGCGAGATGTGATTTTAGTGTTCCCCATGTTGTTGCCAATTTATCCTGCGGTTTTACCGCCAATACGCCTTCAATGCCTTTGTTCATTAATTCTTTAATCTCTTGTTCGGAGCGTGCGATATTAGAGATACGGACTTCGTCCATCCGTCCTTGTAGAAATGGGCCGGCACCGCGTCCGAGCCATAAGACATCGTTATTTGGGGTGATATTGCCGCCGATTTTGCCTTCGCCATCTAAAACCCCGTCAATATAAATCTTACCTTCACCGGATTTTCCGTCGTAAGTGCCAGCGATATGTACCCATTTTTTCAACGGCACGTCTGTTTTACCGGCAACGACTGCGGCCCCCCAAGCCTTCTCGTCAGTGGTCATTCGGATTAATACTTTCTTGTCGTTTCGAGGTCCCACTTTGTAAGTTGTCTCTTTAGTAGCACCAGTGCCGCCAGCGGTTGACCATGCCTCAAGGTACATCCACATCTCCACAGTAAGCCCTTCAGTTAAATCTAAACTCTCGCTGTCGGGAATCTCCACAAAATCTCTGGGTCCGTTTCCAGCGAAGACGAGTCCGCCGCCCGGGTTGCCTTCACCCCATTTCGGTCCCATGAGTTCACCATCATTTCCGTTGCCAGAGAGGTCTTTGACGGTCTTCCCTGTCCCCGATTCAAAAGTATAGAGGAGGACAGTGTGTTCATCTTGCGCGATACCGAGCAGACTCTCACCAGATATTAGCAAAGTAACCAGTACTACGTAACATATCATGCTTATCATATTCTTCATGATGCAATTTCTCCTTATTTCAATCCTTTAGGTGCCAAAAAAATATGGTAGAAAGAGAGAATCTTTGGTATAATGAAATGCCCTAAATCCTCATACAAAATATTTTCTATGGATATTGTATCACTATTCTGCGAATTTGAGGACTTTTTCTTCCATTTGAAAATATAGGGATAAAATCTTCTATGGAACTCACATTAGAACAAGTCCCAGATATCCAAATTTTGGATCCCATAGAATAAGGAGTGACATGCAGTACACATCACAGCAAGATGATTGGTTGGTTCAGCCGTTTTGTCAGTCTGCTTCAGTAAAAGAAACAGATCATCGGCTTATCCTTGATAACGGACTCATTCGGCGGACATTCGTCACTTCACCGAATTTCGCAACGGTTGATTATATCAATCAAATTACCGGTAGCAGTCTCCTTCGTGGCATCAAACCAGAGACGGTGCTTACGATTAACGGACACCCATTTGAGGTGGGTGGCTTGAAAGGACAACCCGATTACGCCTATCTGGATTCGGATTGGATTGCGGACTTGACGAGTGACGAGAACGCATTTCAGTTTCGAGAATATCGAGTCGGTGAACCTGAAACCCCTTATCCGTGGGTACACAGGCGTTCTACGACGACGGTATCAGTATATCCGCCAGCGGGTGTGACACTGACGGTTGTGTTCTCACCGCCACCATCGCTTGACTCCGTTCAGGTGTGTGTGTATTACGAACTCTACCAAGGTATTCCGGTACTGTCGAAATGGATCACGATTCACAATGAGGGTCAAGAACCGGTTCAACTGGATGCCTTAAGCTGTGAAATCCTTGCGGTCAACGAGCAGGAGCAGCATCGGTTACATGTTGAAAGCGATTATGCCTTCAGTCGCATGGAAACGACAGAGTGGGGACCCGATGCGGATTACATGACCCAAGTCGATTATCGCTATCAGATGCCACTGTTGATGACGAGTCGCTATCCACTCGGCCCGGGGGTGCTTCTTCAGTCAGGAGAGACTTTCAAGAGTTTTCGCACCTTTGAGATTCTGCATGATAGTGATGACCGTGAGCGAAAAGGACTTGCACGCCGCAAAATGTATCGCACAGTCGCGCCACAGGTCACCGAGAACCCGATTCTGATGCACGTTCGGAGTGCAGAACCGGATGCTGTCCGTTTGGCGATTGATCAGTGCGCGGAAGTCGGATTTGAAATGGTGATTATGACTTTTGGGAGTGGATACAATGTTGAGAGCGAAGACCCGGAATACATCGCTACAATGAAGGCGTTGGCAGATTATGCACATAGCAAAGGTATTCAACTCGGCGGTTATACGTTGATGTGTGCCTCGCGGGGTGTCGGTGAAGACTTCAACTGTATTGACCCAGACACCGGGCAACCCGGCAGTCGGTTTGGACAAAGTGCTTGTCTGGCAAGCAAATGGGGAGACGGTTATGTTCAGCGCGTGTTGAATTTCATGGATGCAACCGGTATGGACATCATAGAGACCGATGGTCCTTATCACGGTGATGTCTGTGCTTCAACAACGCACGCACACCATAACGGTTTAGCGGATTCGCAGTTGCGCCAATGGGAAGCATGCGTTCATTTTTACCACGAATGCCGCAAACGCGGGATCTATATCAATTCGCCGGATCAGTATTACCTCAACGGTTCAAATAAATGCGGTATGGGGTATCGTGAAACGAATTTCAGTCTACCGCGCGAGCGGCAAATTCTAATTGCCCGGCAAAATATCTACGATGGCACTTATGAAAAGACACCGAGTATGGGCTGGATGTTCGTCCCCTTGGTGGAGTATCACGGTGGTGGACAAGCAGCGACATTTGAACCCCTTTGCGAGCATCTCGATGACTACGAATCACATCTTGCACAAAACTTCGGCAGTGGTGTGATTGCGTGCTATCGCGGTCCCCGGCTTTTCGATACCGAACAGACAAAAGCGGTCGTTAAGAGATGGGTTGACTTCTACAAAAAGTATCGTCCAATACTGGATGCTGATCTGATTCATGTGCTACGTCCAGATGGTCGTTCCATTGATTGCGTGCTTCATGCCAACCCGCAAATCAACCCTTGTGGACTGGCGATGCTCTATAATCCTACTCGGACGGCGCAACAGACGACTTTGAAATTGCCTGTCTATTATACTGGATTGTCTGAAATTGCTAAGATTCGTGAAAAAGAAGGTGAACCCAAACAGTACGAAATTGATCGGAATTACAACGTTGAGATTCCAATTGAGATGGCAGCAAGGAGTGTTAGCTATCTCGTTATTGAACCTGAAATTTGAGTCCTTTAATTTTTTCGATACTATTCGCCAGCGTTAGACACTAAGCGGTCATAATATTATGAGAACATTTTGGATGTTGCTACTTATAGGCTCACTTACTACCTTTATCCTCGTTGGTTGTGGTCGCGAAGATCCGTATGTCGAAAACGAAAACGGGTCAGTTACATTCTTGAGTGCAATCCCATCGAGCGGTTCGTCGATTAACTCAAGTACAAGTATTGTTCTCATCTTCGATGGTCAGCCTGAGAATGTCGCAGCAAGTGCTGGAATTATGTCTGTCATTGGCAATGTGGTGACTATCACAGGCCCCTTTGTTGGGGATATCCTTTTACTGGCAGTTACTTGGCGCGGTGGAGCAGTAACGCTTATCTACTTTGTCTCGAATGTTTGAGGGACAGCACATCACAAATGGAGGTAAAAAATGAGAGGAATCCGATTCGGAAAGGTAATTTGGGTATACGGAACGTTGATCTGTATCAGTCTCATGATCTCGAGTCTAAGTTATGCCAAGATTGATGCGGACGCAGCTTTGGGGATATGGTTCTTTGATGAAGGCAAAGGCGGAACGGCAAAAGATGCCTCTGAAAATGGCAATGACGGAGAAATTGTTGATGCGCAATGGGTCGCTGGCAAGTTCGGTGAAGCCTTAAAGTTTGAGGGTGGGGCGCATGTGGCTGTCGGCGATTTTGCTGACTATACGGATGAAGTGTCAATTGTGGCTTTGATTAAAACGCCTGCAGCCCCCGCATGGTCTGACATTATCGTAGGTCCCTGCGGCGATGTTATCTTGACATTAAGGGACCACAAACTAAATTTCGCTGGACAGTGTGCACAACCGATTCCGCATAATACGTGGTCTAAAAGCTTGTTGAACGATGATAAGTGGCATCACATTGCTGGAACTTATGACGGTAAAGAAGTGAAAGTTTATATTGATGGTGAGGAAGAAGCATCCAATGCTGCTGCGGGTCCATTTAAAACGGGTCCCAAGTTTATCGGTTCAAGAGACGACAAACAGGAGGCTTTCACAGGTCTCATTGATGAGATTGCCTTTTTTAATGTAGCACTCTCAGATGATGATATGAAAGCGATTGCAGAGAGTGGATTATCTGTCGTCCTCGGTTTTGCAGCGGTCTCTCCGCAAGCGAAACTTGCTACGACTTGGGCGAAGTTGAAATCGGATCTGTAATGAATCAACGCTGTATGCACAGATGGCATTCAGCTGGATTATCCAAGTGAAACCCGACGTTTCATCGGCCCCCAACCGGTGGAAATGTTGGGTTTCATTATAAACATCTCACTCGATAACTTACCAAATGGATTCCCAAATAAATTTCAAGACTTTATGAAACCCATCCTTGCAGAAGAAACTTCTGTCGCGGAATAGACGCTATTTTTTCTGAACAAATTCAGTTTTCGTTTGCCTAATCTTATAGAAGGCAGATACAAAAAATTTTTGACTATTAATGAGGGAACCGATGAAACAGAAACACTTTATCTTAGCACTTTCCGCTTGTGTCCTGATGTTTTCGACGATAGTTGTCTTAACGGCCTTGGCACAAAACGAACTTTCAGCAGCTGAAAAGCGGTTTGATCTTGACCAGAATAGTGAACTCAGCGCAGCTGAACAGCAACTCATGTTTAGAGTGATGCGACTTGAAGCGGCGAGAGGCAACAAGTTCAGTACGCAAGAGATCCGTGAGATGCAAAGCGGACAACAAGATAGATCTCGTAGAAGAGGTGGGTTCGGTAGAGGGCGCGGTTCCAGGGAGCCTTCGGGACCACGTCTGGACCCAGAGCAGGTTAAATTCAAAGACGGTGCCGCAACGGTTCCTGACCGTGAGACTTTTAAGAAACTGTCGTATCAAGGCACAGATGTTCGTATTGACACGCAACTAACCGGCATCGAGTTTGTAAAATTTCAGATTGAGAGGACACATACGCAAAACCCACAACTCTATTTCATGAATACGGAGACGCATCGCTCTCACGGTAGTTTCATGAGGTCAGCGGGTTTAGGACGCGGGCAAGGTCAGATGCGAGGTGTGCTGAGTTATCGTCCACTTTCCGTGGCTCCAAATGGTGAACCCGGTGTCTATACTTTCGAGTTTAATCCGAATGACGGCTTTCCATTTGAAGAAATTAAACTTGCGCACGATCTGCTCGTAGCAAAGATGCCGATACTGAAAAATCGGCTCGGTTACTGTCCGTTGTGGGGCGCGATTGGCATTTATAATCGGGAAAGGGCACTTTATGACGCGGCGGAGTTTCCCGTCTATTTTGAAGACGATCTTTATGCCAATATTGGTTACCTTCCGCTGAATCAGGCAGCGTCTTATGGTCGGCTCCGCGTGTTAGCAGCAGATGAGCGTCCTACCGTTCGGGACATCGTCATCTGCAAAACCTTGCCAAACGAGATGCCGCGAGTCGCTGGGATTATCACGGGTGTTCGGCAAACACCGCTTTCACATGTTAACCTTCGCGCGATTCAGGATAAAGTTCCTAACGCCTTCATCGCCGAAGCGTGGAAAAACAAAGAAATCGCACGGCTTATCGGTAAGTACGTCTACTACGAGGTCAACGCCGACGGCTTTGAAATTAGGGAGGCGACGCACAAAGAGGTGGAGAACCATTTTGCCGATTTGCGTCCTGCGAAGACGCAGAACCCTGAACGTGATCTCTCTCTTACAAGGATTCTGCCGCTCGATAGTATCCGCTTCACAGATGCTTCAGGCTTCGGTGTCAAAACCGCTAATGTAGCAATCTTACGCACATTCGGGTTTCCTGAAGAAACGGTCCCGAATGGATTTGGGATCCCTTTCTACTTTTATGACGAATTCATGAAACACAACGGTTTCTATGAGAAACTTGAGAATCTGCTCGGAGATCCGGGGTTTCAGAAGGATCACGACACAAAAGAAACGGAACTCAAAAAGTTTAGAGATGAAATTAAGAAAGGTGAAATGCCGACATGGATGCTGGATGCGCTTTCGGAATTACAAGGCACATTCCCAAACGACACATCCCTCCGATGCCGCTCCAGCACGAATAACGAGGACCTCCCCGGTTTCAGTGGCGCAGGTTTATACGACTCTTTCACACATCATCCAGACGAAGGACACCTCTCTAAATCGATTAAGCAGGTGTTTGCAAGCCTCTGGAACTTCCGGGCTTTTGAGGCGCGTGATTTCTATCGTATTGACCACCTCACTACAGCCATGGGGGTGCTTGTCCATCCTAACTTTGGCGATGAATTGGCGAATGGGGTGGCTGTGACCGATGATGTCGTTTATCAGACGATCGGGAATTATTATCTCAACACCCAAGTCGGTGAGGATCTCGTGACGAACCCTGAAGAGCAATCCGTTCCAGAAGAAATTCTCATGGATTGGTGGGACAGCAATAACTACAGAGTGGTGAAAACTTCCAACCGTACGGCGGACAACGAGCGGATTCTGACGGATGCCTATCTGCGTGAACTCAGTGGTTACCTCGCGATGATACACAACAAGTTTGATCAGCTGTATAATCCCACTTCCCGGACACCGGATTTTGCTATGGAGATTGAGTTCAAGATTACCAGCGAGGGTAAACTTTCAATTAAGCAAGCGAGACCGTGGGTGCGATAAGTTTTGAGGGCACGGTTGGAAAACCGCGCCCAATAAATGCTAATCTGCTTTCTTAATTTTCCCCCAGGCTGTGAGAAATTTATCCAAGGCTGCTACGCTCAGACTCGGAGCGAATTGCTCAACGGTTGGCAGAATTGCGGGTCCCAATCCTTCTGCGACACCGCCAACAGCATAGATTTTGTTTGCGATGGTGCCAACGCCCAGGAAAACCCGTGCTGTTGGCATCTCTGGCCCTTCTGTCCATGCATCGTTATCGGGGTCGTATATTTCAAGGGTTGTTAGTCCGGGGCCTTGCACAACAGATGTCCCACCAACGGCGTAAATTTTTCCATTGACCACACCGAGAGCCAAAGCAGTTCGGGGTGTCGGCATATCTGTTTTCTCTGCCCATGTATTTGAACGTGGATCGTATTCTTGAACCGTTTTGAGTACGGGTCCTTGTACAGCAGGTGTCCCTCCAATAAGATATATTTTCCCATCAAGGCTCGCGGCTGCCATTCCTGAAACCGGTTTCGGCATATCTGCTTTTTTCATCCATGTATCAGTTGCAGGGTCATATTCTTCAACAGTAGGCAACACGGGTCCAACATTTTGCGCGACACCACCAATGGCGTAAATTTTACCGTCTACGGCAGTCGCCGTAAAAAAGGAACGCGGTGTCAGCATATCTGCCTTTTGGGTCCATTTGTCGGTTGCGGGGTCATATTCTTCAACCGTTCCAAGAGCGGGTGCCTGCGAATTCCATCCACCAATAGCATAGATTTTTCCATTGACGACGCAGGTTACAACACCCGCGCGTGCTGCTGGCAGACTCATTTTCTGATCCCATTTGTCCGCATTTGGGTCATAAGCCTCAACAAAGTCAACAGGCTCAGCGAGCATACCGCCTATAGTGTAAATTTGATTGTCAGCAGCGGCTACAGAGAAAAAAAGCCTGGGAACTGGCATATCCGCTTTTTGGGTCCAATCTTCAGCTGTAGCGTTGTGTATTGAATAAAAAGCGAGTAGGATAGCGAATAGCCAGGCCGAATTAAAAAATAAGGATTTGTTTGATTGCATCATAAATTTTCTTTTCATTTAAGAATCTTTTCCTCCTGTTTGAAAAGTGTTATGGATTCCACCAGTATGTCATCTTCCCGATAACAGCCCAACCGTCGAGTTCAATGTCCCCATCACCGGTGCCGTAATATTGGTCGAAGACGAGGTAGAAATCGCTGCCGGGACGGTAGATGTAATTCACTAAGAAGTTAGCAGAAAGTACATCCGTGTCGGTACTCCACTGCGTAAATAATTTCACGAAGAGTGTTGTTGAAAAGGAATAGCCGACACGCCCACCGAAAGCATTAGCATCGAATTCTATCTCAGCGAGCGTAGTCCCGTCCTCCAGTTTTTTTTCCGGGAGTGTAATCCAATTAAATTCAATAAAGGGTTCTATACTGAGTTTAGCGGTCGGACGGGCAGTTGCATCTATTGAAAACCCCCGCCTCGTGCCGTAATAAAATTCGCCGAGTTCGACTTGCAGCCGTCCACTAACCATCCGGCTGCTGCTGGTCCGAATGGATGCCTGAAAGGCGGTAAAATTGTAATCGTCAGGCGAGATATCAACGCCTTGAACCGGAAAATCTTGATCAAGGTTTTCTGTTGTGTTCTTGACTTCAAACCCAATGTCATCACCCGTTTCAAACTCAAATTGTGTGTCAAAGGTTATCTCTTGGGTTTCCAACTCGTTCTCATGTGACAGAACGACATCGATCTCCGGTCCAATCTGGATCTCTCGGATGCCAAATTTGCCGGGCCAAGGCGTATAACTTCCACCCCCTCGAAACCGACGGACATCCGGTCGTTCTTCCGTGCGCTGAACGAATCCAACTGCGGGCTTAAAGGCCTCGCCGAAGTCTGTGTATGAGGCATCGAGTCGGAATAGATTCGTGCGCCAATCTCCACCTATGAAGAAGGCATTTGCATTGCCAGAAACATCTGCTTCAAAGGTCCGTGCCCACAACCCTTGGATGTTAATTTCGCGTGTTGGACGATACGAGAAATCTAATCCGGTCGTGCGGTTATAAGCATCAGCATCTTGCTTATTGATGGCAATCCCTCCGACAGTTGATCCCTTTAGAATGTCTCGATTCACCCGGATGACTGAATAATTGGTGTGCGGTTCATCGAACATATCCGCATCAGATGTTTCCATCTCATCCTCTTGGAATTTATCTGTCAACACATTTAGAACGCCGATACCGTAGGGTCCGATTTTTCCTGTCATTTTACCGCCGCCGAGAATCGGAATAGCGCGTTCTTCCGCAAGTCCAATGCGACGGCTATAAAAGAGCAGTAAAGGTGGCGGTCTACGGAAACTCGGACGCGGAATCCCGACGTCAAAGATACTTGCCCCTTCCAAGAAAAATGGGCGCTGCTCAGGGAAAAACAGACTGAAACGTGTGAGGTTCACCTGTTCTTGATCCGCTTCTACTTGCGCGAAATCGGTGTTAACAGTCAAATCGGCAGTCAAGTTCGGGGTTACGCCATACTTGATATCAACGCCGCCTTTGAGATGTGCTATCAGGTCTTGGTTCTTTATTGAGAGTTGACCGTATTTAAGATCTAAACTCTCTTCAGACATTTTGTCAGTCATTTCTGCCGTTGGTGTGTAACTTGCTCCCGGTGACAGATAAGGTAGCAATTCCAAATGTCTTGATGGAGAGATACCCTCTAACCCTTCAAGCGTCCCGAAGTAGGCGGTGCGGTACTTTGCCAGTCCACCGTATGTTTTAGGTGCCTCATGCCACGCCGCAATTTCTCGTTTTCGTGCGATTTCGCGCCCGAAATTGAGTCCCCAGTCCATCGAGTCGTTGCGTTCAAAACGGAGCTGACTGAACGGAATTGCGATTTCCACTGTCCAATTGTCCTCATTAATTCTACAGTGGCATTCCCAAACAATATCCCAACTTGTGTTAAGGCTCCCGCCGCTGTCGGATACTGCTGTGTCTTCCATTCCGCCTACTGGGGTAAATCGGAAGAAGACGGCGTTTCGCCGGTCATTGTAGGTGTCCAACAGCAGAAAACCGTAATCATTGGAACGCAAACCTGAAGAGTCTCGACGCATGTCGTTAGCGACGATCTTGTCCATCTCCGAATCGAAAAAGATAAACCCGAAGTACAGCTTTTTATCATCATAGAGGATCCGTATTTCAGAGGGTTCTGTTGCCGGATCGCCTTGGTCGGGTTGGATTTGGTATAACTGCCGGATCGGTTGGACGCTTTGCCAAACGGGTTCATCGAGCACCCCATCAATCTTGATTTCCTCAGAGGTGCGGTGTGCCGACATGCGCGGCAACTCCCGCTCGGTCTGCGCATCAACACCGTGTGAAATGAGTAAGGCGGACATCCATAGTAAGAGGAAAAATTTGATGTTTCGCATATATCGACTCAGTTGAAAACCAGTAGTGAAATGTTGCATTATAGGTGGGTGCCTCCTTTTTAGCAATTGCCTTATAAAAGTGAGTTTGACATAAGGATTTAGAAGTTAGCGGCACCGCGTAGCACGATCTATTTGCTATTAGTTACCAAGGTCATTATACTCGGGTAAGTGTATTATAGCACAAACTGTTAATTTATAGTGTGCGAAATCCATGAGAAATACCGAAAACTCCTTGTGATGTAAGTTTACGGTACAAATGCCTTTATTAAACTCAGATGATATAAAAGGCATATAAAAGGCGAGTTAAAAATAAACCCTGCGGTCAGCACCCTCCCTCTACATCAGCGACGATAGATGCTAACCTCCATACCGTCACGTCTTCCGGGTCGCCGCCGACTTTCAAACCAGTGTGTTTCGGATTCGTAGTTTGAACGGACGTGTTCCAAATAGTCTGCCATTTGGTCTGCTCTACCGACGTTATCGGCAACAATTGTTGCAGGGTTGGTTAGCTGCGATTCGATGGCTCGAAAACAGGCATAATAACCGTCTTTGTTGTTATCAAGGAACAAGAAATCGACGGGTTCTTGGATGGTTTTGAGGACTTCAGCGGCATCGCCAATGCGTGAATCGACAAGGTCTGCCACACCTGCGCTTTCAAAATTTGCTCGCGCGCGTTGTGCATTGGCATCCGCTATTTCCACTGTTATCAAACGTCCTGCACCTAAAGTTTTCAGCACACGTAATATCCACAACCCGGAATAACCGATAGCAGTCCCGCACTCTACAATCAAGGCGGGTTTTGCTTTTTCAACGCAACTGGCGAGCAATTTCGCCTTATCAGGTCCCAGCATCGGCACACGTTCTTCCCGACACTGTTCCTCAACTTCTGCTAAAACTTTATCTAACATTAATTAACGTGCCTCCATATTTTTTATGTCTTGTAGACTGAAAAAACTATAATCAAATAAGGCATCACTTATTTTTTCGTGATTTTCCAGCGTGTAATGCTCCAAAAGCGTCTGGGGTCCACGATTCAAAGCGAAAATGCCGTAGTCATTTCCGTTTGGCGATCGGATGATGGTATGGATGTGGTCTAAACCGCTCTCATTGTTAAATTCGATCCAGACATCAGGATTGAAAACACGATAGTAAATCGGATCACTTGGGGTCGTGCCGCCGATCCAGACGAAATAGGTGTTGTCAATGCCAGCATCGATAGCCGCCATCCATACGTCGGCGAACTCAGTCTCAAGGTTATAGACGTACGTCTTAACCAGATTCCGAAGGTGCTCTTTTTGTGTATCATCCATCTCTGATGCCTTCAAGCCAACGCCTACAAATTCGGAATAATCGTGATTCAGGAACGGATCGGTTGACCTACCTGCCCCGACTCGGAGTCCGCGACGGCCTTTCTGAATTGCTTTCTTTCTCTGGTTCTCATCAAGGCTATTGAGTAAAGCGAAGGCGTTGCCTCTTTCATTTTCAAGCACGACAGTGCCGTCAACGGTTGCGGGTGCAGTCCCGATAAGGGCGGGGACGATGGAAACGGCATCCCTGTGTACCAAGAAATTGAGAGCCAAGTGATGACCGTCCAACTGGAAACCCCAGGATCCATCTGTCTCTGGGTTGCCAAATAGAGCGATATGGTAACGGTTTGATGCCCAGAAGCTGGGACTGATGTCGCTGATATGTTTTTCAGTGTCTTTTGTAATGAGAGAGACTTTAGTATAACCGTTGTCACTCAAGAATACGCTCAAAACTTCATAGAAACGTGTCAATTGATTGATGGACAACTCACTAAAACGGATACCGCCTCGATCTTCATCCCTACCTGGTGGTACATTGGTCCAAGAATAGGATTCCTTATGTCCGAGTGGGAAAGACGCGTCGGCAAGGAGTTTGCTGCTCAATGATGCGCGAAAACTTTTCATCGCACTTGCCAAGGCAACGATCGAGGGTTTTGTAGATATTTCGGCGATCCCCTCTGTTGTTTTTTCGGTTTCAACGCTCTGAGCATCAAGGAGCGTGATGGTAAGTGCTATGATACATGCCGCTAACATTATAGTAAATATGATTAAAATTTTACGTAACATGAATATCCCTTCAAGTTTTTGTTTTCTACAAAAAACCCTTCAGTTAGCAGTTGTCAGTGGCCAGTACTCAGTTACCAGTTAAGAGGGTGATCTGATTCATCAAACCTCTTTTGATATTGGTAACTCGTAACTGGAAACTGGAAACTATTCCCTCTGAAAACTGATAACTATCACAGTGGAAACTTCTCGTTAATCAGTATGAGCGGTTCTTGATGCGCTAATACCAAATAAGCACGACTGATAAAGGTTTCACCTTCAAGGTGTGCGACAGCAGGTGGCAGATTTGTTAAGGTTTCTATGCCGCACCAGAGCAGCTCCCGCCGCGCTTCTAACCCGCTGCGCCGCAAAAGTCCACCTAAACCCTGTTTATCAGATTCCAATCCATCCAAAATGGATTTCGGCAGACGTTTCGGTACAATTAACGAGTCCGCATAGGTATGAATTATCGGAGATGATTTTTCTTGTAGAGGCGTTTGGAGTGTTACCTGCCGTGAGATAACTTCTTCACCAGCGGGGAGTTGAAGCCAAGGGTGTTCAGTGGGGAGTATCTGTTTCCTTTGCTGTAGTAGTACGACTTCCACCGGTGCGAACGTATACGCTTCAATGAACCGTGTAACTGTTCCGTCCATAAGGAGCAACCCTCGTTGGAATGGCGTGAGACGTGCAAAGTTGATTTCTTTTAAGGTGATTGGTTTATCGTCTTGTGCGACGAAGAGTGCCTTCATACGCCTGTTAACGAAGGTGCCCGATGGTTCAACTGTGTCTATTTTCATGTTTGAAGTTCTCTTTCTTTTAGGATAGCAGCACGCTGCGCAAAAGCGGCATGCCATATTCGGGTTTGTTATACAATTTAGACACACCAACCTGAAAAAGGTTCGTGCATGTGGCATCGGTTGCCGTTCTTGAACGAATAGGTTGACAAATCAATTGTAAGGATGTATACTACCAACAACACTATATCTAAACAAGGTGAACGTTATGATCCCTGATAGTGTTTACGTCCAGAAAGCAGCAACGGGTGATGATGAGGCGTTTGAGGCGTTGGTCAAACGCCATCGTCCTAAGATTTATGAAGTCGCGCACCGAATACTTGGCAATTCGAGAGATGCTGAAGGTGCGACACACGCGACGTTCTCAGACGTCCGCCAACACATTAAAGCGTTTCAAGGTCGCATAGCGTTTGGAACATGGATATACCGAATCGCTGTTAATCGGTGTATACAATATAGGCACACCAAAGTCCAGTTGAATGTCTCTTGATGAACTTAGAAATTCAATGTCAAGTGTATAAGATTTTAAACAAGTTTATATCCTTTTTATTAATCGGGTACCTTTTACTCTTCTGCAGTTTTATGGCAGTTGCGGAAGAACTCCCGTTATCCCTCGGCAGACATCTCGCTGCGCAGGGCAACCATGATGCTGCCATCACCGAATATAAACGTTTCCTCTTTTTCCATCCACACGATCCGCGTGTTAGTGAAGTCTACTACAACATCGGACTCGCTTATAGGGCACAAAGTTTATGGACAGAAGCCGTTAATGCTCTGCGGATCGCAACGCATTACGCCATAGATAGTGAATCAAAATCGGAGTACCAGTTGGAACTCGCGGTGACACTCATCGCTACACAGAATTACGATCTTGCACAACTGGAACTGATTAAAGTAATGCTCAGAGACCCTTCCGTCCAACTTTACCGTCGCGCGCTTTTCTTGCAAGCCGTTACCTATATCTACCAATTTCGGTGGGAAGAAGCGCGCGAAGTTCTACGCGACTATACCACTGATGAAAGGCTTGATGCACGCTTTGATTCGGCTCTCAATATGCCACAGAAATCTGTCAAGGTAGCGAGCGTATTGTCGAAAATAATTCCCGGTGCTGGACACGTGTACGCTGGCGATTGGCGAGGCGGATTAAATGCGATTGGACTCAACGGCGCGTTCGGTTTTCTTGCCGTTGATGCAGTGTTAGATGGACACTATACAGATGCTGCGTTGTGGGTAGGCATCGTTTTCCTGCGTTATTACCGGGGGAACACCTTCCGCGCCGAAAAAGCGGTGGAGCAATTCAATCTACAGAAATCTCGTCAAGCAGCGGAAGCACTCCTACAACGACTCCAAGAAATTGTTGAAGCACCCTAAAAATGGCACCTATGCACGCACAGTAGGCTCGTAGGGGCTGGGTAACCCTATGAAGAAACACCCATGCAAAAACCCCCTACGAAGGTGAAATCTGATTCCGCACTCAAAAATCGAAAACTCAATCACTAAAAAAAGAATTGGCAATTTGCTGGAAAATGTGCTAAACTGAAATTCGATAAATTCGCGGGAACAATTTAGCACCGAACATAAAGGATAGCATGAATTGAAAGACATAGACCGTTTACACCTCGTCGCGCTAATTGCCGAAAACCTACCCGAATCTTTCGTCAGTGCCGAAACCATTGCAGCAGTCTTTGGGGGAGATGCGGACACCTCAGAAGATCTCCTCAAAAAACAGTTAGACCTCGCAAAACACCTCGCAGGGGAAAAAGAAAAAGAGAGCGATGAGAAGCCTCGGACGGTTCTCCTTTCGATTATGGCACGGCTTGAAGGCGCGAAAAAAGAAAACCGAGATAAATTTGGGTATCTACCCACTGTTCTCAATCCGAAAGAGCCAGATTGCATCATTCCAACCCAATTAGATAACGCTCCTGCTACAGACGTAACTGAACTTTGGGAGTGTTTCGCTAAGGATTTCCAAAAATTAAATGGAACGCCCCCGGATGCAGTATACCAAACCGTTTTCGCGCTGCTTCGCAAATACACGGCACGGATACAAGCCTTCCCCGAAGAACCTGACGTATCTCTATATGACTTTCTCCGTACAACTGCTGCGATTGCTGCTTGCATCGCGCGTGAAAAGTTATCTGAAGGTGATATCGATGCCCATCTTAGAGATAAAAATCCACAACGAGAGCTCTGCCTGCTCTTAAAGGGTGACATCTCTGGCATTCAAAGTTTTCTCTACCAGATTCTATCCGACGGTGCCGCACGGCAGCTCCGCGGCAGATCCTTCTATCTCCAACTTTTGACAGAGGCTATCGCCCACTGGGTACTACGGAAGTTAGAATTACCGATTGCCAATCTCCTGCTTGCTACTGGTGGACATTTCTATCTCCTCGCTCCTTATACCGAGGCAAACGAAGCGTTAGAGGATTGGCGAAGGGAAATTTCTGAAAAATTGTGGACACTTCACCAGGGCGATCTCTCCTTCCTTTTGGCAGGAACACCGATAACAGTCGGAGATTTTAAACCTGAAAAATTTTCAGATAAATGGGATGACGTTTCAAAAAAAGTAAACAGAGGTAAAGACAAAAAATGGGCTGAATTGGGAGACACGATGTTCTCACAACTCTTTGAACCGTTTACACAGCGATACGAACCTGTCAGCGCAGACGCGGACGAGGCTGAAAAGGATCCGTGGGAATTTAGGGAGCTTGGCGGTAAACTCCGGGATGCGACGTATCTGATTGTGTCTGAAACCGAGGAAGGTACAAATGACGATGAACATAATAATTGGGAAACGAGCATGAAGGCATTTGGCTGGAAAATTCACTTCCCGGATTCTAAGGAAGATCCGCCAGATGTATCTGAAGCCGATCGCGCGATCGTCTATCGAATCGGCGATACCGACTTTCTTGAAAACATCCCAACTTTTACTTGCGAAAATACGCCTGTGAGTTACGATTTCCGATTGTTCCCCCAGGTAATTGCCTATCGGCATGACAAAAAGGCGGAGGCGGTTGCAGATTATAATTACCTCGCCGATGCCTCGGATGGCGTTCATTGGCTTGGTGCACTACGGATGGACGTTGATGACCTCGGTACTATTTTCAAGGGGTCGCTGGGGAACAATGCAACGATCTCGCGCATGGCAACCCTGAGTGAATCGCTCCGTCTCTTTTTTGAAGGTTACGTGCCAGCACTCTGCCAAGATTACAACGGAAAACGGTCAAGGGAAATCCTTGAACTGATTTATGCCGGCGGGGATGACCTCTTTCTTGTTGGCGGTTGGAGTGCGTTGCCAGAGATCGCCCAAAAGATTCGGGACGAATTTCGCGGATTCGTCACAGCGGATCACGTTACGCTTTCCGGTGGGATTTTCATTGAACATCAGAAGTTCCCGCTCCACCAATTTGCTGACCGCAGCGGAGATGCTGAAAGTGCCGCGAAGAATTTGCAGCGGGAGGACAGCTCCAAGGAAAAAGACGCGATCAGTTTCCTACAAACACCGATGGCTTGGGACGATTTCACCAAAGTTTCTGAATGGCAGCAAAAATTTGTGAACGTGGTAACCACTAAAAACGATTCATTGCCGCGTGATATGCTTACCCGCTTGAGCCAGATTTATTCGGATAAAGAATTGGAAGACACGCGTTGGGCTTGGCGTTCCCTTTACTATTTTCACCGTATGAAAGAGCGGTACAAAAAGGAAAACCATCGGCAGTTTCTGAGAAACTTAGAGCGTAAACTCAGTGAAACGGATGCCTCGTTTGAACTTAAGAAGTTTATCCGTGTCGTTACACGATGGGCTGCTCTACGAACTCGAGAAACGAATCAGAACTAACACGTGTTTCAGTTATATTTTACTATTCAGGAAGTACGAAACGGTTCGGAGCCTTTTCCGAACTATTGGAAAACTAAAGGAGGAACAGATGCCTACAGGCATGATTGAAATTTTGCAAGAGGGTTCTGGCCGCATAAAAGAAGATGGCGGGAACAGGAGTGTTTACTTTCACCGCAACGAAATTAAGAATGCTAAGTTCGATCAACTTGAGGTGGGACAACCAGTCACGTCGTATACTATTAAGAAGGACAAAAAGGGGCGCAGCAATGCGATAAATGTTAACGTGGGATCCAACGCTCCAGGCAGCAATGAGGAAATTAAGGACGTGATTGAGAAAGGTGGGAAATCTCTAGTGACAGCAGCTCATGGGTTGGGAAAAAAGCTCGCAAACCAAGGGCTCAAGGCGAACCAAATCCGAAGAATATACAGTGCTGTGAAAAAAATGGAAAGGGATGGGTTTGAGGAAAACAAACTACTTCTGCTAAAACCGAAATTGGCTTATGCATCCGCACGTAAGAGTGAAGTTATGTCCCTGAAATATGCTTTAACCCGAGCCATTGACCAAGTCGGGAATGACCCCAAAAAATTCAAAAATTTCGTTGATTTTTTTGAAGCGATTCTTGCTTACCACAAAGCTGCTGGCGGCCAAGATTAGGAGGAACAGGTGGAAAGTATTCAACTACAAGGGAAAATTTTTCTGACAGGAAACATTAAAGTCGTTACTGGCTTACATGTCGGTGGCGATTCAGACAACTTAGACATTGGCGGTGTGGATAATCCTGTAATTCGGGACCTGCTTACGAAAGAGCCGTACATTCCTGGATCCTCGTTTCGCGGAAAGATGCGTGGGTTGCTAGACCGGCACTTTGATAGACCGATAAATAAAGGGAGAGATGTGAAGATACACGAATGCCAGGATCCTGCAGCTTACAACCAATGTTCGGTGTGTCAAGTCTTCGGAGTTGCACCGTCAGCAAGGAATTTGCGCGGGGAAACGATGCCGACGCGTCTAATTGTCCGAGATACTTTTCTAACAGATCACTCGCGGAAAGAATTGGAAGAAGCAGAAACCGACAGTTTGTTCACTGAAGTCAAATGGGAAGTTACCATTGATAGAATTACTTCTGCTGCAAATCCACGTCCGATTGAGCGGGTCCCTGCCGGTACTACCTTTGGGCCCTTTCAACTCATCTATGGAATATATACGCGAAATACAGTAAGTTCGTCCCAAGTTAAGGAAGAACTCGATTTATTCGACATAGTCTTCACCGGTATGGCACTTTTGGAAGACGATTATCTCGGCGGTTCTGGGAGTCGCGGTTCTGGCAGAATAACCTTTCAGAAATTAGGAATGACTTTTAAACCGCGTACCCATTATGAAAAAAAGGGAACACAATCAGTACCCATTGCCCTGAATACTGACATTGAGACCTTACGAAATATAGGCTATAAGCAGAAAATTTTGGATGCTCTCGGTCTTCAATAGGTGTAACTATGCCATCCTATACCGCTTATGATTTAACATTCAAAACCGCCCTGCATCTCGGGCGCTACACAGGCCCCGCACAGACCGGACAACTCGGTTTAGAAAAAACCGAGGTCTATATCCCCGCAGATACGCTCTTTTCTGCCTTGTGCCAGACGTGGACTACCTTTTACGGCAGCACTGCACTTGAAACGTTCCTTAATCGCTACCAGACAGATATGCCCTTTCGACTCACCTCTGCTTTTCCCTTTGCCGGAGATGTCCGCTTCTTTCCAAAACCTTTGATTCCACTTGAGGTGGCCGACGCAAAAGACTATAAAAAGGTTAAGAAGGTCCAATTTGTTTCTCAAAAGATTTTTGAAATTCTTCTTTCAGAGACCCCACCTGAATTCAACGGAGACTTTCTGGTGAATGGCGGAACGATGTGGGTAGCCCCGGAAGAACAGGAAGAACTGAAGAAGTTATTGAATGGAGAAACGGAGCAGGATTCATCTGCAGATAACGACATAACCGTCTGGAAAATCGACAGACGGCCCCGGGTTACCTTGGACCGGGAAACACATGCGTCTCAAATCTGGCACCTTGAAACACTCCAATTTAATAAAAAGTGTGGACTCTGGTTCGCTACGCAATTTCGGGGCGATGATCAGGAAGATATAAAAACAGAGATTGATACACTGCTCAACGTGCTTGGCGATGCCGGTATCGGTGGTGAACGAAACGCGGGTTATGGCTTGTTTGAATTCAAAGAAAAATCGGTTGAAATAGACACGGCTGGTGGAAGCAACCGATTTGTAACGCTCGCGCCGCTTTGTCCTAAAGGCGAAGCGGAACTCAAAGTACTTATTTCAGGTGATGTCTCGTACAACTTGACGACTTGTGGCGGGTGGGGAAACAGTACAGGCACGCCTTTCCGTCGGCAGACGGTGATGATGTTCAGCGAAGGTTCTGTTCTAACGACAACTAAAGAAGAGAGCGGGCATTTGGTTCCGCTACAACCCACCCAAAGTGGTGCCTGCACACATTCGGTCTATCGTTATGGCTATGCATGGCCGGTCGGCATAAAAGGAGGTCAGCCGTGAAATATCAACTTGAAACTTTAACCCCGGTGCATGTCGGCTCTGGCGATAGTTTGCAACACATTGACGGGTGCTATGCCAACGGCAAATGGCACCGTATTGATTTAGACAAAGTATTTGCGGATCCAAACGCGAATGTGGACGCGCTAAGTACCGATATGGGACGGCGCGAATTCCGATGGACCAAACACCTTCAAAATCCTGGGGCGTTTGCCACGTATAGTCTCCCCTGTCCGCAATCCCCCGAAGAAGTTGAAATCCGAGAGGCGATCAAAGACATCAACCACCGTCCGTATATTCCGGGGAGTACGCTAAAAGGTGCCATCCGCACGGCGTTGTTATGGGAACTTATCGACAACGAAAATAATACACACTATGAAAAAACATTAGAGGAATTAGAGGAATTGGCAGATCAAGAACCTCGTGGTAACCCACGAAGGGAAACACCCGCGGCACCCATTGAGCAGCGGGTGCTTGGAGAGAATCCGAATCGCGATCTCCTCCGCGCTTTACAGGTTAGCGATACTACCGCTATTGACCTATCAGGCGTTGAAATCGGCACTGCATGGACGGTTACGCTTGATTCAAACGGCCAGCTCGTTAAAAAAATAGACAACGGTCAGGAATACAAAACCTTCGTTGAACAACTCCAGCCCAAACAACGTTTGACGTTTTCTATCAAGATTGATGAATGGGTCCTGAAGGAACCGGCAAGCAATCAACTCGGCTTTGACCCTTCACAAGGAGATGCTCTCCGAAATATCGCTGCGGCCTGCCATTGGGTAACAGGCGACCTCATACAGAGAGAACGGAAGTTTTTTGATGACTACCACCTTCCAGAAATCGCTAACTTCTACGATCAGTTACACCGTTTAAACGAAAAATTAACGCCCGGAACTTTCCTGCTACAGATCGGATGGGGCACCGGTTATGATTCAAAGACGGTTGCGCCGTTATTCACCGACGACGAAAACGATCCAGAGACAGCAAAGGAACTGTTAAACGATCTCCGCGAACGTTTCCGGTTAGGTGGAAGCCGTTCAAAACCGGGGACGTATGATTGGAGGGCGTTTCCGAAAACGCGCCGCATCTTTTATCGCGGCCAAAATCCTCTCTCACCTTTCGGGTGGGTGAAGGTTTCACCGATTGAGAGTAAGAAATGATTCTTTTGCTGAATGCCGCAGTCATGCCTGCTGAAGGGCATTATACCTTGAAACAGATTTCACAAGACGAATTCCGTACTGTTTTACGGGATGCTGCCGCATCCGACAATTTTCAAAGTTACATCGGTTACCCCGAAACCGCGCGTTTGCTTGAAGAGTTAACAGGCGTAGAAATTGAAGTCTCCCGTAAGCAAGCAACCTTGGCAGTCGGTGACGTGATGCTGATTATGAAGTTACGCCATCGCGTCGCCGATTTGTCTACAAAAATGGCTCTCGCGCCATCTATAAACGATTTTGAGTTCTATCGGTGCGATTGGCAACCCTTAACTAAAAGAGAGATACAAGAATGACTTACCACACACTTGTAACATTTCTCGGCAGAGGACGATCACTTCCTAATGACCAAATTGGCTATCAGACAACTAAGTACTCATTTCTTGATGACAACGGGGAGCTAGAACCTGACCAAGGGGAGCCAGAAGATACCTCATTCCTTGGACTGGTCCTAGTGGAACATATTAATCCAGATCGCTTTGTTATTCTTGGCACCGAAGGTAGTCAATGGAGCGTGCTGGTAGAAAGACTTGCAAGTACTGCGGAATATCAAGAGGCCCGCGAGCAACTGTTTCTGGCTGAGGATGATGAAACTGTCACACAAGATATGCTTTCCAAAGTTAAAGGATTAATGAGTGAATCTCTTAAATGTGAAGTCGTCCCGATCATTATTCCGTTCGGCAAGATTGAGAGTGAACAGTACAAGATATTAAACTACATTGCTGATGAAAACAACACACCAGATGGACAGGTCAGTTTAGACTTAACTCACGCATATCGCCATTTTGGTATGATCGGTTTTCTTTCTGCCTTCATGTTAGAGCGGGTACGAAACCTTACAGTGCGGGACCTGTGGTACGGAGCCTATGATATGACTCCTAAAGATGGAGAGCAAAAAGGAATTACACCGGTGATCAAGTTAAAAGGTCTTGATAGAGTGCGGCGTTGGATGAGTGCCCTTGAACGTTTTGACGCAACTGGAGATTACGGTGTATTTGTGTCGCTCCTAAAGGAAGATGGAGTAGTTTCGGAAACGGCACAGTACCTTGAAAAAGCAGCTTTTCATGAACGTACTCACAATTTGTCCGGGTCAGTAAAAGAGATCGGTTCATTTTTGTCTGCACTACCAGTTTCAATAGGTGGCGCATCTGGGCTGTTTCGGCAGCAACTTTCTGAACGTCTAGATTGGGCCGAACTACCGTCTGGTAGTGCACAGCGAACAAAATTAGCCTATCAATACTTGGAACGTCGTGACTATATACGTGCAGCTATGTTCGGTTGGGAGGCACTTATCACACACCGGTGTGAAGAAAAGGGGTACCCGATAGAGCGATACACAAGGAAGCGTGCAGAGGTAAGTAAAGAATTGGAAAATGAATTTTGGGACACTGAGTCTGAAAAATATGCACCTTACCTGAAACTTAGATACATTCGCCATGCATTGACTCATGGAACGCGTTCTGAATCTCCAGAAGTGGAGCAAATGCTTGGAAGTGGAAATGAAGAAGAGTTGCAACAAGTGTTACAACAGGCATTTGATGCTTTGTTGCCACAATAATGACACGCCCTCTGTAGTTCTCTTACAACAGAACCGTTCAATTGGCTCGAATCCCTCTTGTAGTGTTCTGCCCACACTCAAATGATGGATAGAGATGTTCGTAGAGGGTTTTGCTTGGGTGTTTCTTCAAGGGTTCCCCAACCGATATACCAATCATTTATAACTTGACGAAGCAGTAGGGTGGGTTGAACGGAGGTCACCCAAAAATCGGACATAGTCAATCAAATTCGGAGGCCGGAGGGGCCTGAACGTCCCAAAGCCCGAGAGAAACCCAACGCTGTTTTCCGCTGAAAGTGGTGGTTTTGTTGGGTTTCGCTCTACCTATTTATAACCAGGGAGTATTGGCAAACTGCTGTTGGGATAGCACTATAATGGACTGAGTTTTGCCGCTCAACCCAACTTACGGTTCCCCTGATGGGTGATGGCTACAGGAAATTGTCCAAACTTTAGGAAAAAACGGATACCTGCTCTCTCACTCCAGCGGAGTGCTATATAAACAAACCTGTCCTACCCCAAGAATTGATGCTGGGTTTCCAACAGCTTGACACACCGAAACAATAATAAAAAAACTGGACATTCTGGCAAATTTGGTGTATAATTAGGATAACAAACGCGATTCACCGATAAAGTTGAATTCGTGCTTAAATTGCCTCTGAACACAGTGCCCACCTGGGTTTTCAAGGCATTCCGTTGAAAAATCGCGTTTGGGTCAGTGTTCATAAGGGTTTCTGGCAATTTTGCGTCAAATTTTTGAGTAAAAAAAGCCCCGCGCAGTTCGCGTTTGGTTTTGCGTGTACGGAGCCACGGCCCCATTAGGTTCACAAGGGGGTCTGTCTCAAAGTCTAATCGAACCAGTATGGAATCAAAACGAAAAAGGGCCGCGTCGTCCTGGACAAGAGAGAAGTGTCTCAAAGTCTAATCGAACCAGTATGGAATCAAAACGCTGAAGAAGCAGAAAGAGTGAACTGGAAATTCAAGTCTCAAAGTCTAATCGAACCAGTATGGAATCAAAACTCTCCTTCTTTCTCGCCATCGCCTTTTGAAGAAGTGAAACCGTCTCAAAGTCTAATCGAACCAGTATGGAATCAAAACTTGGAACTTTTGACCACATCCGAAGAGACCTGCGGGTCTCAAAGTCTAATCGAACCAGTATGGAATCAAAACATTTCTATCTTGACTGCCTCTCTCTTTTTTAAACTGTCTCAAAGTCTAATCGAACCAGTATGGAATCAAAACATTCAATCGTATGAATCGCGTGTGAAAACTGACAGACGTCTCAAAGTCTAATCGAACCAGTATGGAATCAAAACTTTTCTCCTTATTGAAAACAATGTAATTGTAGTCTATGTCTCAAAGTCTAATCGAACCAGTATGGAATCAAAACGGAAGTGAAGACGACGCTCTTGGCGTCTAGGTCTCTTAGTCTCAAAGTCTAATCGAACCAGTATGGAATCAAAACGTGTCCAGGCGCGGGTTAGTTCCAGGTAAGTGGTGTCTCAAAGTCTAATCGAACCAGTATGGAATCAAAACAAGTGTTTCCCCGGGAAGACAAATGATCCTCTTTGTGTAGTCTCAAAGTCTAATCGAACCAGTATGGAATCAAAACAAAGATTGAGAAAAGTGAAAAAGAAGCGAGTCTAAGTCTCAAAGTCTAATCGAACCAGTATGGAATCAAAACTTGAAAGTTAAATCGAAAACGAAACTCGAGAAAAATAGTCTCAAAGTCTAATCGAACCAGTATGGAATCAAAACTTTAGCACTTCTCCGGCATTTTTTAGAGCGGCTTTCTGTCTCAAAGTCTAATCGAACCAG
>JAJEGI010000177.1 GCA_022819945.1 Candidatus Poribacteria bacterium | reverse complement strand
CTCTACGATATGGGTGTGGCAAGCAAAGCGCGCGGCTGGATCGTCTATATGGGGTGGGAGACGTTTAACCGTTTGCAAACGTGGCTTGTTAGCCCACGCGAGACAGGTGTGCCGGAACTGGGTGTCATCGGTAGCAGCTTTCTGTTCACGATCTTCCTGATGGCCATGAAAATCCGGTTTCTCTGGTGGCCGTTACACCCTGCCGGTTACGTGTTAGTCAGCGGCACGGGAATGGGAAGGTTGTGGTTTACAATCTTCTTGGGTTGGTTGGCGAAGGCAATCGTGCTAAAAGTTGGCGGTGTGAAACTCTATCGACAAGCCATCCCCTTCTTTTTAGGGCTGATCTTGGGGGATTATACGCTCGGATGTGTCTGGAGCCTCATCGGGCTGGTGCTGCAGATACCGACGTATATTGTGTGGCATTAAAGCAGTCAGCCATCAGCGGTTAGCAGTTTCTACACAGATGCCGTTCCTACAGAACTGAAGAGCGTTTTTGTTGCACACAAGGTTTGTGTCTCAGTCTCGGTTCGGTTGGGAAACCGAACCTACCGGGCCTGGGGGCGGTTATTTTTTCTAAAATTGACGCTTATGGTACGCCGCAAAACCGTGAAGAAATACCCTATCAAAAACCCCACCGGGTCTGCGGTGAAAATTCGATCGAGAAATGGATAATTGAATGGTCCTGAAGTGAGATACATCTCGCCTTGCAAACTTACCTGAAACACTGTATAATAGACGCAAACTTGGACTGAGGTGCTATTTCATTGAGCGACGTTCCGAAAACACATCCCCGATACCTTTCACTAACCCTCAGAGATACCATTGTTGCAGGCGTAGAACAAGGCATTACCTCTATCCACGGACTCATCGCGCATGGACGCGGGGAGGCGTTTGACTACCTTATCGGGGAAGCGACACAGCCGTTTGCAATTGAGGCGATTCACGCTGCTGCAGTTATGCTTCTATCGGCGGAGCACCCCGTCATTTCCGTCAACGGGAATGTGGCGGCATTGGCACCGGACGCGCTCGTTGAATTGGGACAAGTCTTGAACGCCCCACTTGAGGTAAACATTTTCCATACGGAGACGGGACGGGAACAGAAAATCCGAGAGTACCTCCTCAAGCACGGCGCGTCAGATGTGCTGATGCCGACAACTGAGGTGCAACTCTCCTATATCGACTCTAATCGAAAATTTGTGCATCCAGACGGGATCTTCAAAGCGGATGTCGTTTTCGTGCCGCTTGAGGACGGCGACCGGTGCGAAGCACTCCGAAAGATGGGGAAAGAGGTCGTGACCGTTGATCTGAACCCGATGTCACGCACAGCACAGCAGGCGAGTATCACGATTGTAGACAACGTCGTTCGGGCCTTACCCCTGTTATGTGAGGAGATCCGAAACCTCTCAGCACCCGACACAGAAATGCCTATGCTCAAGGATTATAGCAACGAAACCGTGTTGCGGAAAGCACTAAAGCACATCAGCAGGAGCGGGAATGGAAACCAACGGAAACGAAAAAATTAACCTCGTTAAACCGCATATTCTGCTGATTGGGTTGGCACTTGTTGCCTTTAATAGTTACTGGTGTCTGATGGGGACAGAGGTGTGGCACTCAACGCAGTTAACGATTGCCTCTCTGTTCTTTAATGCCGTTTTTACGCTTCTCGTCTTCGTGCTGGTCAATCTCTTGCTCCAAAGATTCCTGCCGCGGCTGGCGATGTCGCAAGCCGATTTACAAACCATCTACGTCATGGTCGTGATGCTGACGACGATCAGCGGACACACGATGATGGGGTACCTTATCCCCGTCCTTGCGCACACCTTCCAATTCGCATCGCCAGAAAACGAATGGATCCCGCTTTTTGGACACCATATCCCGACGTGGATTGCTGTCAAAAGCCCGCGCATCTTAGACGGGTTCTACAACGGCGATGCCACACTCTACACCTCTGCGACACTAAACGCATGGATACCGCCGGTCCTCGCGTGGTCGAGTTTTGTGATTGCGCTCTGGCTGACGTTGTTAGCCGTAACGGTTTTTCTCCGTAAGCAGTGGACAGAAAATGAACGGCTGAATTATCCGATCGTCCAACTCCCGTTGGCATTGACGAGTAACCCGAAACGCTTTTTTACATCGCCGTGGATGTGGCTCGGCTTTGCACTCGCTGGGAGCGCAGAGTTGCTGAACGGTTTGAACTATTTGTTCCCCGATATTCCAGCGTTGCCGATCAAAGGTAAAACGATTGGACAATTCAGCTCAAGGCCGTGGAGTGCAATGGGGCCGATCCATATCTCCTTCTATCCGTTTAGCATCGGGTTGATGTTCTTCACACCGCTGGATCTCTCGTTCTCGTGCTGGTTTTTCTGGCTCATCAGTCGTATCCAATTGATTGTAACGGACGCGTTCGGGGCGCGGAATATCTATCATCTCGAACAGCAGACAGGTGCGTGGATTGCGTTTGGGTGTATTCCGTTATGGATGGGACGGAAACACTACGGACGTATCATTCGGAAGGTCTTCGGTATTGCCCAACGCCGAGGTGAAGCCGCGCCCGACGATTCCCGTGAACCGATGCGCTATCGGACTGCGGCGGGGTTATTCGCTGTTGGGATGCTGTTCCTGTTCTTTTTCTGTTTTCAGATGGGGATGACGTTTTGGGCAATCGGACTTTTCTTTGTATTCTATTTCCCCTTAGTTATCGGGATCACGCGTATCCGTGCCGAAATCGGACCGCCGTTGCACCAACTCATCTTTGTCGATCCGGGGCGGACGATGGTGCTTGCACTCGGCACACGCCGTCTCGGGGCGGCTAACCTAACGGGGTTAACGTTCCTCTATCCGTTTGTCCGCTGTTTTCGCGCACATCCGACACCAAGTGAATTAGAAGCGTTTCGCTTGGCAGAACGAAGTCGCATTGGGTATCGACAACTGCTCATCGGGATGATCTTAGCCATTGTGTTCGGTATCCTGATAACGTTCTGGGCGTATCTGCACGTCCTCTATGACATGGGCGCTGGGAGCAAGGCACGCGGGTGGATCGTCTATATGGGATGGGAGACGTTCAACCGTCTGCAAACATGGCTTGTCAGTCCGCGGGAGACGAGCGGACCGGAACTCGGCGTTATCGGCAGCAGTTTCCTGTTCACGATCTTCCTGATGATTATGAAGATCCGGTTTCTGTGGTGGCCCCTACATCCGGGTGGTTATGTGCTCGTGAGCGGGACGGGGATGGGTGGCTTGTGGTTTCCGATATTCCTGAGTTGGTTAGCGAAAGCGATTGTGCTAAAACTCGGCGGCGTGAAACTCTATCGGCAAGCCGTGCCGTTCTTTTTGGGGTTAATCTTAGGGGATTATACGCTTGGATGTGTTTGGAGTCTTATCGGGTTGGTGCTGCAAATGCCGACTTACATTGTCTGGCATTGATGTTCTACAGCACGCTTACAAACTCTTCTTTGTCTCCTGTCCCTTATATTGCAATTGATACAACCGATAATAGATGCCCCCCTGCTGTAACAACTCGTTGTGTGTGCCGGTTTCTCGAATTTCGCCGCGATGCATCACGATAATTTTATCGGCGTTTTGGATCGTTGAGAGTCGGTGTGCAATGACAACGGATGTCCGGTCTGCCATCAAACGCTTGAGTGCGTCTTCAATCAAGATTTCGGTTTCGGTGTCAACACTTGAGGTTGCTTCGTCGAGGATGAGGATATTCGGATCGGAAGCTAACGCACGTGCAAAGGCGACCAACTGTTTCTGTCCGACGGATAGCCCGGCACCATCTTCTTTAATCTCTGTGCCGTAGAGATCAGGCATCTTCTGCACGAACCTGTCTAAATGTACATTCTTTGAAGCACTCGCCACCTGCTCTGGTGAGATTGACGGATCCCCCAGCGTAATATTCCGCTCAATTGACTCCGAAAAGAGGAAGATATTCTGTTGCACAATGCTGATTGCACTGCGCAGATCCTCCACGTTCATCTCTCGGATGTCAATACCGTCAATCAGGATTTGCCCTTTGTTAATCTCGTAGAACCGGCAGAGTAGGTTGATGATAGAGGTTTTTCCTGCCCCCGTATGTCCTACGAGTGCGACCTTTTCCCCGGGTTTCACCTTGAACGAGACATCCTGTAGCACATAGTCATCATCGTTATAGGCGAACCAGACGTTTTTGAATTCAATCTCGCCTTTTAGCCCCTTGGTCCCCTTCTTAGGAACAGCAGAAATGATTGTCGGTTGTGTATCAAGGAGTTGGAAAATGCGTTCGGAAGATGCCATTGCGTTTTGGAAGATGGTATACTTTTCGCTGAGTTCGCGGATGGGCCAGAAGAACTGTTGCGCGTAGCCCATGAACATCACCAGTCCGCCAAAGGTCAGTTCATTTTGTATGATTTGTCCGCCGCCGTACCAGATAATCACAGCTGTTGCGAGTGATGCTGCTACCTCTATCAGCGGGTGAAAGATCGAAAAATAGAAGATGCTCTTCAGGTTAGCGGCGAGGTATCGCCGATTGCGCTCGTTGAAGCGGAGGTGGCTTCGTCGTTCTTGTGCGAACAGTTTCATCGTTGTCATACCGACGATGTTTTCTTGTAAAAAGGCGTTGATGCGTGCAAGCTGCTTACGCTGTTCTCGGAAGGCGCGACGCGAATAGATCTGGTAGACGAGCGTTGCGCCGAAGATGATAGGGATGACTGTGAACGTCACGAGTGCGAGTTTCCAATTATAGAGAAGCATCACTATGACAATTCCACAGATACGGAGCAGATTCGCGAAGATCGTAATCACCCCGGAGGCAAAGAGTTCGTTGAGGACTTGAACATCTCCCATCACGCGGGTCATCAATCTACCGACCGGATTTTTATCAAAGAACTGTACGTCCAAGCGTTGTAGGTGCGAAAAAAGTGCCTGACGGAGATCGTGCATTACATGTTGCCCAATCATCTGTGTGCGATACTCTTCAGAGTACCCAAACACGAACATGCTAATCAATGCGAACACGTAAAGCATCGCGATTGTGCTTAATCCTTCTGGTATCCCGGGGGTAATATAGTCGTCAATAGCGAGCTGCATCAGAAACGGTCCTGCCAGTTGCGAGAGTGTATTCCCGATCATGAGACATCCGATGATGAGCAGCTGGAGTTTGTAGGGTTTGAGGTATGAAAGGAGTCGCCGCATTAACACTCGGTCATAAACTTTTCCGAGGTCTTGTTCTTCATCGCTATATTCGTATAGGTCGCTTCCCATGCCAAACACAGGTGGGTTCCTCCTTTAGAGTTTCTCAAGTTCCTCTTGCAAAAGTTGTGTTTCGTAGATATTAGCGTAAATCCCCTTCTGTTCGAGGAGTTGTTCGTGTGTGCCTGTTTCAACAATGCTACCCTCGTCAAGGACAACGATGTGATCGGCATCCTTGACAGTAGAGATACGGTGTGAAATGAGGATTGTGGTGCGGTCCTTCATAATTTCGGTGAGCCGACTGAGAATCGTGTCTTCTGTTTGGGTATCCACATTTGCGAATGCGTCGTCAAGGATCAGGATTTTCGGTTTAATGATAATCGCGCGTGCAAGCGCGGTTCGTTGGCGTTGTCCGCCTGAAATTGTCATCCCACGTTCACCGAGGAAGGTTTCTAACCCGTCGGGGAACTCCTCAATCTGTTCAAGGAGATCCGCGGTGTGCGCTGCATCTTTTATCTGTTCCTCTTCTGGTGTTTCAAGGCCGTAGGCGATATTATTTCGTAAATAGTCAGAGAAAAGGAACGGCTCCTGCTCTACAACCCCGATATTGGAACGCAGGACGTTTAGGGGTATATCCTGAATATCTACACCGTCTACAAAGACGGTGCCGCGTTCGGCTTGACGGATGCGCGGAATCAGGTTGACGAGCGTGGATTTCCCGGAGCCCGTCCCGCCAACAATTGCGAGGGTCGTCCCCCGTTCGACTTTAAGGTTGATGTCCTTCAGTACTGGGGTTCCATCGGGGTAGGCAAAATTGAGATTTCTAAATTCGATCTCACCTTCAATATCTTTGATCCCCCATTTCACCTGCTCGCCATCGAAGATTTCAGGCTTCTCATTAAGAATCGCTTGGAGGCGTCCCATAGACGCTGCGCCGCGTTCAAAGGTGTTGACGATGAAGCCGAGGGTAATCATCGGACGGATGAGCATCATGAGATAGGCGTGGAACGCGACGAAATCGCCGAGCGTCATTTCTTCGTTGATGACCCGGAGCCCCCCCATCCAAAGCAGGACGACAATACTGATCCCTGGTAAACAGCGGAAGATTGGGAAAAAGAAAGTCATCAGTCGGATCTGTTGGTGGTTACGGTGAACAAACTCTCGGTTCAATTCTTGGAAGTGTTCGATTTCGCTTGCTTCCAGTGTGTAGGCTTTTACTACGCGGACCCCGGACAAATTCTCCTGCACTTTGGTGTTCAACGTTGAGAACGCTTCTTGGATTCGCTCATAACGTACATGCAACCGTTTTCCAAGAAAGCGAATCAGGAGTGCGAGTACTGGATAGGGCAGCAGTGTGACAAGCGTCAAGCCGGCATCAATACGCAGCATAATGGTGAGTGCGAGTCCGAAAAATACGATTGCGTCTGCTGTATACATGACAGCACTGCTCAGCACCATTCTGATGGCGTTGAGATCGCTGGTTGCGCGCGTCATCAGGTCGCCGGTACGGACGTTATCGTAATACGCAGCAGAGAGTTTTTGGAGATGCAGAAAGAAATCGGCACGGAGGTGGAACTCCATCTGCCGCGCGACACCTTGGATGGTACGCCGTTGGATGAAGCGTAGGATCCCAGCGGCGAGCGCAACACCAAAGAGGAGCAGCGCGAAAAAGAGGATGCGTTCCGGTGAGATCGTAAAGGTTGGCCCCACATAAGTCTCATCATAAGCACTTTTCCAAGCGAGTCCTAACTCATCAACAACCGTCTTAAGGATTTCTGGGCTAATCAAGAGAAGGATATTCGTCACAATCACGAGGCAGAAACTCAATATGATGGCGTACCGATACCGAATGACATACTTCTTGAGACCGAGTAGACTGCGAATGGTGGGACTCCTTTCCGGCAGGTGAGCCGTGCGCGATTATTTTTAATTTTGACGAAAATGTTGGATATGTGTTTAATCAAGTTTTCGGATAGCCGACCCCCGAATGCTTTTCGGAAAAAATATATTGACAGCACTTTCTCCTGCAGTGTATGATATGCAAAACAGACGCTACTATAGGAGGAAACAGATTTGGCGGCAGATATTGGACTTATCGGATTAGCAGTGATGGGGGAAAACCTTGCACTGAATATGGAAAGCAAAGGCTTTGAGGTGGCGGTCTTCAACCGGACCGTCTCACGCGTTGACAATTTCATTGCAGGTGCAGCAAACGGCAAAAATATCACTGGTACACATTCTATACCTGAACTGATTGAGAAACTCGACAGTCCCCGCAAAATTATCTTGATGGTGAAAGCAGGCGAACCCGTTGATGCGTTTATTGAATTACTTGTTCCGCACCTCTCAAAAGGCGATTTGATTATCGACGGCGGAAACTCTAACTTCAATGATACAGTTCGCCGACATGCGACGTTAGCCGAACAGGATATTTTGTTTATCGGCACGGGTATCTCCGGCGGTGAAGAAGGCGCGCTCAAGGGACCGGCGATGATGCCGGGCGGTTCAGCTGAGGCTTATGCACTCGTGGAACCGATCTTTACGAAAATTGCGGCGCAGGTGGAGGGTACACCGTGCTGTTCTTACATCGGATCCGATGGTGCGGGGCATTACGTCAAGATGGTGCATAACGGCATCGAATACGGCGACATGCAGCTGATCTGCGAAGCCTATTCGCTGATGAAAAGCGTCTTGGGTATGAACTCGGACGAAATGCATGAGGTCTTTAGCGAATGGAATAGTGGCGAACTGAATTCTTATCTCATCGAAATCACGGCTGACATTTTCACACAACTCGATAGCAGCGGTACGTCTTTCGTTGATGTCGTGTTGGATCAAGCGGGGCAGAAAGGCACAGGCAAATGGACGAGCATCTCCGCGTTGGATCTCGGTATCTCCGCGCCGACGATCGCGGAGGCGGTTTTTGCGCGGTGTATCTCCGCTGTCAAAAGCGAACGGGTTGCAGCGGAAGAGGTTATCCAAGGACCTGTCGGCACATTCCAAGGTGACCGAGATGAAGCGTTGAAGGCGATTCACGACGCACTTTACGCCGCGAAAATTTGCTCTTATGCCCAAGGTTTCGCGCTAATGCGGGAAGCAAGTGAAGAATTTGAGTGGAATTTGGACCTCGGTCAAATCAGTCTCGGTTGGCGGGGTGGGTGTATCATTCGCGCGAAATTCCTACATCGGATTGCAGAGGCGTTTGAGCGAAATCCTGAACTCCCAAACTTGTTACTTGACTCCTATTTCCGAGGCGTGATTGAAGCGGCACAACCGAACTGGCGGAATGTCATCGGCACTGCTACACAACTTGGTGTCCCGATCCCGGCATTCAGTTCGGCTTTAGCCTATTTCGATAGCTACCGCAGCGGCAGACTTTCCGCGAACCTCATCCAAGCGATGCGCGACTACTTCGGCGCACACACCTATCATAAACTCGATGCAGAGGGGAACACGATTCTCGGAAAAGACGGTGAACCGACGGTGTTCCATACCGAATGGATGCTCGAAGGTCGTCCGGAAATCATTGTTGATTGAAGTTATTCTGTAGGGAATCGGAGTTCCGTCCTACAATCGGACCCGTAGCCCGTAATAAATGGAGGGCGGATTTGAGAACGGCGCGTTGAAGTTTTGACGCACGTTGTTCTTCCGCAAGGTAAAATTAAAAAATGACGCAAGGACCCCAACAAGCATTATACGATTTCAAACCGCAGCACGAGTTTTTCGTTGGCATCGACTCGGACGGTTGCGTTTTCAACAGCATGGAGGTTAAACACAACGACTGCTTCAGCGTGAACCTCGTCAAGCATTTCGGTTTGGCGTCTATTTCACGACAGGTGCATCAGGCGTGGGATTTCGTGAATCTCTACTCAAAGACACGGGGCACGAATCGGTTTAAGGCGATTTTGCTGGTGTGCGATTTTTTACGCGAGATGTCGCTCGTGCAGAAGATGGGTGTCTCGGTACCCGAACTCCCTTACCTACGTAAATGGTCAGAAACGGAAACGAAACTCGGCAATCCTGCACTACAAGCCGCAATTGACAACGCTACCGGCGAAAGACTCGACGAATTGAACCAAGTGATGGCATGGAGTCTCGGCGTGAACGAAAGCGTTGCTGAGATTGTCTATAACCTTCCCCCGTTTCCCGGTGTGCGTGAAACACTGCAACGGCTGCAAGGCAAAGCGGATGTTATCGTCGTCTCCGCTACACCGGACGAAGCACTCCAACGCGAATGGGATGAGCACGAAATCGATACTTATGTCGCACTGATCGCCGGACAGGAGATGGGTACGAAAACGGAACATCTTACGATAACAACGAAAGACAGGTATCCCGAAAACCACGTCTTGATGCTCGGCGATTCACCCGGTGACCTGAAAGCTGCACAAGATGTCGGCGCGTTGTTCTTCCCTGTTAATCCGGGTGCCGAAGACGCATCGTGGCTGCTCTTTCTTGATGAAGCGATGGAAAAGTTTTTTAACGGTCAATACGCTGGTGCCTATGAGGACGCGTTGATTGACAAGTTTCAGGAATTGTTACCCGAAACCCCACCGTGGCAATAAAGAGAAAACGGAAGAATGGAAGAAAGTAGGGAAGGTTGGAAGGAATACACTTCTCTTCTTGCCGCCTTCCATCCTTCCGCTCTTCCAATTACCTACATTACATTATGAAAGGGCCCTTAGTGTATGAAGATACTATTACAAGGACGTGTTGAAGGCGAACTTTTACAGAGATTGGAGAGCATCATCGGTGATGAACACACATACATTGCGCCGAGTTCACGCGAGGAACTCATCGAAGAAGGCAACGACGCTGAGGTCTTTTTTGGCTACTGTAGTGAGGACCTCTTCCCGCATCTGCCCAACATCAAGTGGATTCAATCCACCAGTGCGGGTATGGATCGGCACATGTATCCTGCGCTCCGCCAGAGCGATGTCCTTCTGACAAACGCTGCAGGCTTGTACGCCAAGCATGTCGCCGACCAAGCGTTCGCACTCTTGCTTGGCTTGGCGCGCGGTATCCACGAATCCGTTCGGAATCAGGATAAGCACCAATGGGGCGGCAGCCGTAGCATGCCGATGATAGAGATCGACGGGTTCAAGATCGGCATTGTCGGGATGGGCGGTATCGGGATGGAGATGGCGAAACGCGCAAAAGGGTTTGATATGTACGTCATGGCTGCCGATGCCTACCGCACTGATAAACCCGATACCGTTGACGAACTATTGCCGATGGATCAACTCTCAAATATGATGAGCCAGGTGGATGTCGTGATGATTGCGTGTCCATTGACTGAGGAGACACGCGGTCTTATTAATAAGGATAACTTATCCGTGATGCAACCGACGGCGTTCTTCATTAACGTCGCCCGTGGTCCGATTGTCAACGAATCCGATCTGATTGAGATTCTACAAGCCGGTACAATCGCTGCAGCTGGCTTGGATGTCACTGAGACTGAGCCGCTCCAGGAAGACAGTCCGTTGTGGGATTTTCACAACGTTATCATTTCGCCGCATTCCGCTGGTGGCTCCCAGCACCGTATGCGTCGTATCACCGAGTTCTTCTTAGATAATTTGGAGCGGTATCTAAACGGTGAAGAACTGAAGAACGTTGTGAATAAGCAACTTGGATTTTAGCAGAAATATTGATTTCTCCCAATAGCCTCGGTCTCATGATCGAGGCATTGCTTTTCAAGCCATGATTGAATACAAAGGTTACGTCGGAGTCGTTGATTTTGATTGAGAGATAACTTCTTCTTATGGAGCACCTGTAAAATTTTATTGAGTTTTCCTTGCTAATGAATAAAACGTTAATGTATAATTACGAAAAGGATTTGAATCGCTTAGAGGGTTCCCGGAGCAATTCCGATAAACATCAATTATGAAGTTCAGACAAGTTGTTAAAATGATTGAAAATGATGGGTGGTATCTCGACCGAACCAAAGGGAGTCACAAACAGTTTAAACACCCAGTAAAGTCTGGAGTCGTCACAATCGCTGGAAAACCAGATGAAGATGTCGATAAAGGAACGCTAAATAACATTCTAAAGCAAGCCGAGCTCAAGAATTGAAGAGGAACTTTATGGAATACGTCGTTATTTTTGAAAAATGTGGAAACAATTATGGTGCTTATGTCCCTGACCTCCCAGGTTGTGCTGTTGTCGGTGCGACCCTGGAGGAAGTGCGGACGTTGATCGCCGAAGCCATCGCTTTTCATATCGAAGGGCTACAGGCAGCAGGAGAGGTCGTTCCGCGGCCATCAGCGAAACTACCAGTTCAGAGTGCTTCAGAAGTTTCGGCAGCATTGATCGAAGCGGCTCAATAACTCTAAACTGACGACGCTGTTTTTCGCCAACCAAACGCGACCTTGGCGATAATCCTGAAATTCTACGCGAGAGACAATAGGAGAGGTGGTGAATGAGAAGGTTTGGTACGCAAGGTCCCGTGAACCCTGAACAGCATTACGTTGTCGCTCGCACTGAAGAACTCACTGAGTTTATCAAACGTGTTAAAGAGGGACGTTATATTGTCATCTTTGCGCCACGGCAGACGGGCAAGACTACCTTCTTCTATGCTGCCATGGACATCCTTGCCTCTGAGGAACTAACCTACCTCCCAATCCATTTAGATTTTGAGGCGTATAAAAACCTCACGCCTTCCGATTTTTACAGCAATCTCACCGAAGACATCCGAGAGGAAATAGAAAATATCTACCACAAACGTGGAGAAGCACCCTCCGATGCGTTAAGGGATTTTTTAGAGTACACAACCCTAACGGACAATGTGTCAATGCTCAGAGGTTTTCAGGCACTGGGAAAGATATTAGAAAATCAGCGGGTTGTCGTCTTTATTGATGAATTTGATAACATTCCGCAAACGGCTGCGGCTGATTTCCTATATGCCCTCCGCCGCATCTACATCTCCAGAACCATTCCTCCATCCCTCCACAGTCTCGGTATCGTTGGCGTTAAAAGCATCGAGCAACTCAACGCCGATCGCTCTGCCTCTCCGTTCAATATCCACGACGATTTTGCGTTGCCCAATTTTACACTTGCTCAGGTGCAAGAGCTGCTTGGGCAATACACTGATGAAATTGGACAGGTTTTCGCCCCAGAAGTGATTGAATCTATTCACAAACAGACAGGTGGACAACCTTTCCTTGTCAACCGATTCGCGCAGATACTTACCGAGGAGATGGACATTCCGAAAACCGAAACACTGACAATGACACATTTTTCAGACGCACTTACACAACTCTTGGACGAAAATAACACCAATCTCACACATCTCACAACTAATATCCGTAGAAACCCGCGTGCTGAAAATCTTTTGATGCAAATCATGTTGCATGATGAGGGAGTCCACTTCAACCTCCGCAATGAACTTATTAATGAACTCGCCACGTATGGCATACTCGCGAGAGGTGCCGACAGAATGTGTAAAATTGCCAATCCAATTTACCTATATTGCATCCTACAGACCTTCAAGCCGATAGTCAACGGATTGGAGCGCGACTATTTCCCTGAGAATACCGACGGATCTCAGTACCTCACGTCTACTGGACAACTTCAGATGGAAGGGATTCTTGATAACTTCCGAGATTTTATTGCCCGTGCGGGGTTCAGGATTCTGCAAGTCCCCGAAACCCCACAAGAATTTATCGGGCAGCACCTGCTTTTTGCCTACCTTGACCAGTTTGTTACCAGTGTAAATGGGGCAATGTATATGGAAGTCCCCACCGGACGCGGCAGAATGGATCTGATTATTCTTCACAACCAGAAAAAATACATCATTGAGACAAAGATATGGAGAAGTGACCTGTCCTATGCCCAAGGGAAGCAGCAACTCGCCGCGTATCTATCAACAGAAGACGTAACGGAGGGTTACTACGTGGTGTTCGATCATCGTGAGGTGCCGGAGGCGCGCGCGGAGACAGAGTTTATAGACAGATTGACGATTCGGAGTTACGTTATTCCTGTGGTGCAAGAGCGTCCTTCAAGAAAAATTTGAGTGTGTAAATATTTTGTTAAAACGTGAGTTTGATAAATAATTGAAAATTTTTGTATAACAGAGCCCCCTTTGATATAATAAGATTACCACATTTCTCTAACCACCCCTTGTTTTATTGGATATAAACACTATAAAGGATATCCCATGGATTTACAACTTGTTTATAGGTAGCAACTTGGGTTATTATAGGTTCCGGTTACAGAACACTGATTAGACAAACTCACAATGTTTTCGCGAGGCAGGAAGAATTCCCCCGACAGGTGAAAATTAACTTGTAGGCGGTGAAGTTCTCGTGCCTCGTTTTTATTTTTTAAAATTAATTTGACAACGCAATATCTTATGTAGTATAATATTATCATAAACTTAAAAATATTATTATAGATATTAAAAAGAGGGCATCATCATGAAAAGAGGCAGAGCAAGTATTCCACAACATGTTCGAGAAACGCTTGGTGAAAATATCCGAAGGGAACGCGTTATCCGAAAAATGACCCAAGCCGAACTTGCTGAGAAGATCGGTACATCGCAAATGATGGTTTCCCGTTTTGAGAAAGGAAAGGATTCCCCTTCGGTTTGGAGATGCTATCGGATAGCGAAAGTTTTTGATACCACTGTTGAACAACTTTTGACTGAAAAAACAACTTTTGACTGAAAAGTTATAAGGTACAGCTCATGTCTACTCCGGTCACCAGTTAGAAATAGAGGCTCAGTTTCAAGAGGTCTTAGGGAAGGTTATTTCGTCGGATTAGGATGATACCTTTTAGCGGAAGTCAGAGAGAAAGTTTCGGGAATTATTGACTTCGTAGATCAAGATGTACCGTGTCAAGGTATATTTCCAATTTTTAGTGTCGTAAATTCCAGCAACAAGATACTGATTAGACAGAACGGTGAAATGCATTGGTGGAGATTTTGTGTTATAATATATTACCAAAGATATTATAACATTATTATAGACACTCAAAATGTATTATAGGTGCTAATTGGACAGCGGAAATGCAAAGCACTGTTGTTTGATAGATAATGGCATAAGGAGAAAAGCAATAAACGTGCGATGAATCGCACGACTACGAACTGCCCTCTATTTTCCCGTTTCTAAACAGATATATCTCTATTTAGGTATGTTTATCTATTTTTATTTTTTTTCAATTAAGTTTTTTAAACTGTTTTACTACAGGAGGAATTACCAATGCTTTCGATAGTTTCCCTTCGACGGAGAAATGGTCTTGCTGTCCCTTTAGAAATCAACAACTGCCACGTTAATATTGCCGTTAACAATCAGGTGGCGAGAACGAAAATCGACCAAGTTTTTACTAACCCGAACGCTTTTCCTGTGGACGGTATCTATATCTTTCCCGTTGCGGATGATGTAGTTGTTTCAAACCTTGCACTATCTATTGATGGGAAGTTAGTAAACGGAAAACTCCTTTCTCAAGAAGAATCCCACCGGATTTATAGGGACAGTGCCCGATACGGTGGTAATAGAGCGATTCTGGAGCATCTTGGAACGCGGGCGTTTGTGGTGGAGGTGCCTCAAATTCCAGCATACGGTGAGCGGCGTGTTCAATTTGAATATTCTCAGATTATTTCCGCAGATAGCGATCTCACGAAGTACACCTATCCGTTATCGCTCGCGAAATCGGCATCTGGACCGATCCGAAATTTTCACGTTGAGATGGAGATTGAAAGCGAAAATGAACTCAGAACGGTTTACTCACCTTCACATGAAGTTGCCATTGACCGCAAGGACGATTGCCATGTGCGTGTCAGTTATAAAGGCATGGATGTAGACCCGGACGACGATTTTCTCTGCTACTATGCAGTTTCAGATGAAAACTTTGGGATCACCTTGCTCACGCACCGTGCCGATGAGAAGGAAGATGGATATTTCATGCTCCTCGTTTCGCCTAAGTATGAGGTGAAACAGACTGAGATTGTTGAGAAGGACTTTATCTTTGTCTTGGATCGTTCGGGTAGTATGGCGCGCCGAAAAATCGAACAAGCGAAAGCAGCACTCCGCTATTGCGTACAGAACTTGAACGACGGCGACCGGTTCAACCTCATTCTGTTTAACGAAGACATCTCCTCCTTATCTGACAGTTTGAACAGAGGCGAGGAGTGGTTTGGCGGCGAACGGTGGAACAATGCTGCAGGTTTGTCTGACAAGCTCATTGATGTGGACGGTGGGCGTGAAAAAGCCTTCGCGTTTATTGAGGATATTGACGGACGCGGTCTCACAAATATCAACGGTGCGCTACTCACTGCATTAGCAGAAAAACCGGATCCTAAACGTCCGCGAATCATCGTTTTTCTTACCGATGGACAACCGACTGTTAGTGTAAGGAATCCTGCCCAGATTCTCAAAAACGTCGCGAAAGCGAACAAAAATCTATCCCGCATCTTCGTATTTGGTGTAGGCTATGATGTGAACGACCACATGCTTGACAAAATGGCGGCGGATAACGGTGGAACCCGTAACTATGTAACACCAAACGAAGACATTGAAGAAGCTGTGTCTTCTCTCTTCAGAAAAATGAAGGAACCTGTGTTGGTGGATGTGGGAATCAATTTCGGGCAGATCGTTACGAAGGAATTAACCCCGAAAAATCTGCCAGACCTATTCCGTGAGGAGCAGTTGACGATCCTCGGCCGCTATGAAGGGCACGGGGACACCGCTTTGAAACTTCGCGGAATCATTGGCAGTGAACAACACGAATTCTCCAAAAGCACTCATTTCTCTGAACTTGAGCCGGACAACGATTTCCTACCGCATCTCTGGGCACAACGCAGAATAGCGGAATTAGTAGATGAGGCTGCTTTGAACGGTAGAACCAGAGAACTTGATGAAGAAATTGAACGTCTCAGTAAAAAGTACGGCGTGCTAACCCCTTATACAGCATTCGCCGCGGCAGACGACGGTTCACTAGGAAGACAGTATATTTCAAGGATGTCAGAGGCTTATACAGACGCGATACCTATGCCCGAAAGGATTAAATACAACCGAGAATTAGAAAAACGGAAATCTGATCGGTATAGGATGCAGTATGCTGATACGAAATATATTGGACGTAAGACGTTCTATCGCCGCGGTAAAATATGGGTAGATACCGAATATGATGGGCAATCCGAACGGAAAAAGATTGAGTTTGATAGTGATGCCTATTACCAGCTGATGAACCATCTACCTGAATTGGCAAAATACTCTAAAATTGCCAAGGATACTCTTTCCATGGTTATCTGCCACGAGGGTGTGAACTATGAGATTATACCGCCTGCTGTCTAATCTGTTAGATTTCTGAAACCACGTTCATGTCCAGCAGCCGTTATGGGCAGGCATCCTTGCCTGCCCCTTCATTTTTGGCTCAGGAGGAGATACAGAACATTTGAGGTCTACTTTGCAGTTTGTGAAGCACCGGATATAACTCTTTTCAGGTACAGGGTCATTTAGTTTTAATAGGACTTACACAATTTGCTGATGAGGTACTACGGTCCGCACGCCGCTAGCGAGGTTTTAAACCTCGGCAACAAAGGACGCTGCGTAAGTCCTGTTTAAGAGATTCTTGGATTTCGCGCCTCCTTTCACGAATCCGGTTCGGTTAGGAAACCGAACCTACCGGGCCTGGAGGAGCAAAATTGATCGGAAAAATGGAAAACTAAATAGCCTTGTTTCCAGGTACATTTCCTCTTGATTCTCCTTCCTAAATGTCGTATTATTTTAAGGATAGTTGGGGAGACATTTATCTATCGGTTTTTCTAATAAACAAACCAACGGAAAAGAATCAATGGATATGTTAGTTGAGAGATTAGACACGAAATTGCGCGAATGGGAACCGAATATTGCGGCGGCAGTCTGGGAACGAATTTTGGAAATCATTGATCTTGCAGACCGAGATGCATTGGACATGATGCGATCGCGTGTCGTAGAACAAGAAGTTTTGGATCTACTTGATGAACCCATATTCCAGTGAGATTTGGCTATATGAGAAGGTTTGGTACACAGGGGCCCGTGAACCCTGAACAGCATTACATTGTTGCTCGCACGGAAGAACTTACAGAGTTTATTAAGCGTGTTAAAGAGGGACGTTATATTGTCATCTTTGCGCCACGACAGACAGGCAAGACGACTTTCTTTCAACGCGCTGCTGCAGTACTCGCTGCTGAAGACTTCACCTATTTTCCTATTCAACTGAATTTTGAAATATATGTGGATTGTGACCGTTCCGAATTTTACGAGTTTCTCACTAAACAGATTTGCAAGGAAATTGAACGCGTTTTCCAAAGACGCGGAGAGACACTTGACACAGCACTCAAGCATTTCCTCGACAATGCCGAGATAACCAACCATTTGTCAATGATGGAATTCTTTGAGCAGCTTCAACGTTTCCTGAAACATGGGGAAAACTGGCAGAAAGTTGTTCTTATTATTGACGAGTTTGACGGCATCCCTACATCTGCTCTGAAAGGTTTTCTGCACGCGTTCCGACATACTTACGTCACTGACACCACGCTTCAATGTCCGCACAGCCTTGGTATTGTAGGGGTCAGGAGTATTGCACAACTTGACTATGATCGCTCCGTCTCCCCGTTCAATATCCAGGACGATTTTGCTTTGCCCAATTTTACACTTGCTCAGGTGCAAGAGCTGTTCGGGCAATATACTGCTGAGGTAGGACAGGATTTTGTTCCAGAAGTGATTGAAGCCATTCACAAACAGACAGGTGGACAACCCTTCCTCGTCAACCGATTCGCTCAGATACTCACAGAGGAGATGGACATTCCGAAGACCGAAGCACTGACGATGACCCACTTTTCAGAGGCATACGAATTATTTTTAGACGAACGGAACACCAACATTGAACATCTCCTGACTAATATCCGTAAAGATCCGCGCTTTCAAACCATACTTATGCGAATCGTCTCTTATGAGAACAGCGTGCCATTTAACTCTGATAATGACATTATCAATGAACTCGCCACGTATGGGGTCATCACGAAAGGGACTGACAGAAAGTGTGAGATTGTCAATCCGATTTACCTGTACCGGATTATCCAAGCATTCAAGCCGTTAGTCAACGGATTGGAGCGCGACTACTTCCCTGAAGATACCGATGAGTTTCAGTACCTCACCGACACCGGACAGCTTCAGATGGAACGACTCTTGGATAACTTCCGGGATTTTATTACCCGCGCAGGATTCAGGATCCTACAAGTCCCTGAAACGCCGCAAGAGTTCATCGGACAGCACCTCCTCTTCGCTTATCTTGATCAGTTCGTTACCAGTGTAAATGGGGCAATGTATATGGAAGTCCCAACTGGGCGCGGCAGGATGGATCTGATCATTCTTCACAACCAGAGAAAGTACATCGTTGAGACAAAGATATGGAGGAGCGAGCGGTCCTATGCCCAAGGCAAGCAGCAGCTTGCGGCGTATCTGTCAGCAGAAAATGTAACAGAGGGCTACTACGTGGTGTTCGATCATCGCGAGATGCCAGAACCGCGCGCAGAAACGGAGACGATAAATGGATTAATGATTCGGAGTTACGTTATTCCTGTGGTTCAAGAGCGGCCTTCAGTAGGAGCACAACGGTAACCAGGTTTTATATTTGGAGGTTGAATCATCAAAACAACTGATACGGAAATAATTGGCATGTTTTCACAGAAAACGGTATAATGTTCCCGGTATGGAAACCCAATGCTTTTATCGTAAACAGAAAGGTAAAATAATGGCACATCAAGTCACACTCAATATTCCCGATGCCGTGTACCGACAGGCTCGCCGAATTGCAAAAATGCAAGGGGTCAAATTAGAAAATGTTCTTGTCGGCGTGTTGCGTGCATATTGGTCTCCTGCCAATGGTCATTTGACTGAGACAGAGAAGTTGGCAGCTATTGCACCAAGCATAGAATCAACAGATTGGTGGGATAGTGAAGGCGATAAGGAATGGGATGCATGGACACCCTAAAATCCGCAGATGTAATTATTGCTGATTTTCCAGGAGTTACAGGTATTAAAAGGCGACCGGCAGTAGTTATCTCAACTGCGGATTACCATACCATTGTTGGAGACGTGATTCTTGGAGCAGTAACAACGAATCTAACTATTGCAACCACGTCCACAGATCACTTGATTGCTGATTGGACAGAAGCAGGGCTACGTAGACCAAGTGCATTTAGGAGTTTCCTTGTAACACTCCCACAGAGCAAAGTCTTAGCAGTCATTGGGTCCTTATCATCTGCAGATTGGCAAAAGGTCCAGGCATGTATCCGCAAAGCAATAACGATATGAATGCCTATTGAGTCTTTTGCACCCAACTATGACTCACTCGATTCAATCCGCACGGCGCAGAACTTCAATTCCGGCTGCTTGGATACCGGGTCAAAGGCTGGATTCGTTACGTAATTCGCATTGGTTTCGGCGTGGAAGAGATCGCCCCAGTGGAACGGCGTAAAGAGTAAGCCTTGACGAATCGCTTCTGTGACGCGTGCCTTCGCGTAACACCGTCCACGGCGTCCAACAAGATAGACCCATTCTCCGTCCTGAACATTGTTCTCCGCAGCATCGTCCGGATGGATTTCTACAAACGGTTCAGGATCTTTTCGGACCAGCTGCGGCACTTTGCCCGTCCGGGTGCGGGTGTGCCACTGACTCTCAATCCGTCCCGTCGTTAAACCGAGTGGGAACTCTTCATTTACGTCCTCGTCGGGTGGCTGATAGACCGGCGTTTTGAATTGCGCTTTTCCTGATTCAGTGAAGAACTTCGTGCGGACGTATCGGCGCGCCGTACCCGGATGCCGTGGATGCGGACAGGGCCAGCGTAGTGATGTCTTCGCGAGCCGTTCATTCGTCATCCCCATCTGATCACACGGGGTGCCTGCTGTTAACATCCGATATTCATCCCAGATATCCTCAGCGGTATAGAAATCGAAATTCCGTTTGAATCCCATTGCTCTTGCGACCTGTGTGAAGATCCACCAATCCGGTTTCGCTTCACCCGGTGGCATCAGGAACTGATCGCTTCGGACGATGAGGCGTTCACTGTTTGTCATTGTGCCTTGTTTCTCTCCCCACTGTGCCGCGGGGAGCAGGACATCTGCATATTCCGCAGTCTCTGTTGGATAATAGCAATCCTGCACGATGACCAGATCTGCACGCCGTAATCCCTCTTGCGATACTTTTGTGTCGGGCATGCTGACGGCTGGGTTTGTGCAGGCGATCCAGAGCGCGCGGACATCTCCGTTTGCTGCCGCCTCAAACATCGGCACTGCAGTCAATCCGGGTTTTGAATCAATGCTGCCCGGTGGTACCCGCCACGCACCTTCCAGATAGGCACGATGCATATCATTGGTAACAACACGATAACCGGGGAGTTGGTGCGCCAGATAACCGACCTCTCTGCCACCCATAGCATTCGGTTGACCGGTCAACGAAAACGGACCGGCACCTCTTCTGCCGACTTCACCTAACTGGAGATGTAGGTTGATGAGGGCAACATTTTTGTCAACGCCGCTTGTGCTCTGATTGGTGCCTTGACAGTAAAAGCTGAGCAACCGACTCGGTTTAGAGAGGTATTCGACGATCTCGTCAATACGTGCGGGATGAATATCGCAGGTGGCGAGCAGATCGTCCTCATCCAAACCTTTCAAATGCGCCTCGTAAGCACTGAAGTTTTCCGTGCTTCTACGGATGAAACGGTTACTGACTCGTCCCATCGCCAGGAGGCGTTTGGCAATGAGTTGGAGGAATGCAACATCGCTTCCGGGTGCAAGCGGCACATGGATATCCGAGAAGTCTGCTGTTTTTGTACGGCGCGGATCCACGGCGATAATCCGCACACCCGGATCTAATGCCCGCCGTTTCCGAATCATCTGGAAAAGTACGGGATGGTTCACCGCCATATTCGCGCCGATAATCAGAAAGACATCGGCGTGCTGGATATCGTCATAGCAGGTTGGGGGTCCGTCTGAACCGAACGTCTGCATATAACCGACCACCGCTGACGACATACAGAGCCGACTGTTCGTGTCTACGTTATTCGTGCGGAGGAACCCTTTGAACAATTTGTTGAACACGTAGGAAGCCTCTGTATCCAATTGTCCAGAACCGTAAAGTGCAATGGCATCTTTGCCGTGTTCTAATTGGATGTCGTAAAGTCGGTTCGCTGTGAAAGCGATCGCTTCATCCCACGAAACTTTGCGCGGGGGTTCACCTCGGCGATCCCGGATCATGGGGTACGCGAGTCTGCCGTCATGATTTTGAAATACTTGTTTGAGATGTGCGCCTTTTGGACAGAGCATACCGTAATTCGGAGCGACATCGTCGTCCGCTGAGATTCTCGTAATTTTATTATCTTGGACGGTTGCGCGGATGACGCAACCGACCCCACAATAGGGACATACCGCTTTTCCTGTTTTTTTATCTTTCCTTGCGGTTCGGTCAGGTGGGTTGTGCATTTTTTTATCTTTCCTTGCGGTTCGGTGAGGCGGATTGTAGATTGAAAGTGTCTTTCCGTATATCTGAAGAAGCACCCAAGCAAAAACCCTGCGCCGTTGTTGCAGGCTACAGTTTCGTGTTTTTATTTTTTTTCAGGTGCCCATAAATTAAACAACTTCGGCTTTCAGACGCTGTCGTTCTGCGAGTGCTGCATCAAACGCTTTTTTCTCTGCGGCTTGGACTACAGGCGAGAACCTCACTAGGAGCGTAGTAACCGAGGCGACTGCAACTGTTACACCGAGATATAATAAGCCTTGCTGCATGGTGATACTTTCGGATCGGAATAGGAACCCTGCTGCAACGGCCCCCGCGTTCCCACCCGCGCCGACGATACCGGCAACAGCTCCCAATGCTTTCCTATTGATAAATGGAACGATGCCAAATGTCGCGCCTTCGGACATCTGCACGAAGAGACTGAAGACAATCATCATTCCAACGGCAAGCACAAGCACCGCCATCTGTGAGAACAGGATCAACATGATCCCTTCACCTAACAGCACGACAAAGAGGAACATAACACGCCCGCGGAGTCCCATCCGTTTCGCGAGGAAATCGGAGAAAAACCCGCCGAGACTTCGTGCAAAGATGTTCATTAAACCGAACAAACCAGCGATGAGTCCTGCTGTCCTGACATCCAATTGGAATTGATCGTGATAGTAGAGCGCGGCGACGTTGTTAATGGTGAGTTCCACTCCGAAACAGGCGGCATAAATGACGAAAAGTGCCCAGACCCGGTAGTCTTTAATCGCCAGCATCAAAGATTCGATGCCTTTACCTTCCGAGGGTTCAAGTTCACCGCGTTCACGAAGTTCTTTATAGTTTCCATTGGGTGCGTCTTGGGTCAAGAAGTAGTAAGCAAACCCAGTGACAAACAGTGCAACGCCGGGGACGATCATTGCAAGTCGCCATCCGAGGAATTCATTCACACCGAAACTCAGAACAGCCGTAAAGACGAGCGGCATGACTATCTGCGTGACACCGCCGCCGAGGTTACCCCATCCCGCCGTTGTTGCGTTCGCTGTGCCGACACAGTTCGGCGCGAACATCACCGATGTGTGATACTGTGTGATGACGAATGATGCCCCGATTGCCCCGATTGCCAATCGGAACAACAGAAACGTCTCATAATTCTGGGAGAGTCCGATGCCCATGACGGGCAGTGAACCGAGGATCAACACCCCTGTATACGCTTTTCGGGAGCCGATCTTATCGCAAAGCGGTCCGATTAAGACGCGAACCAGCACGGTAATCGCGACGGAGGCGATAATCGTATTACCGATTTCTGTTTTTGTTAGCATCAGATCTTCGCGCACGATGGCCATAAGGGGTGCAATTCCAAACCAACCGAAAAAGGCGAGGAAGAATGCGAACCATGTGGTATGGAAAGTGCGCATCTGGACGGTTTTTAAGCTAAAGAGATTTATCCGTGTCGCTTTATTTTTTATCTCCATTTTTTTATTTTCCCTTGCGGTTCGGTTAGCAGCGTTTCAAGATTTAGCTGCGTTTCCGTTCTTATCGCCTGCGCCGTTGTTGCAGGCTACGTTTTCTGCTAACTGCACACAAACTAACGATTTGCGTGCGAAGACATAGATAGAACTTACGCAGCCCCTTCGCTGGCGAGGTTTCAAACCTCGCCAGCGGCGTGTAATATATGCGGATTCGTAGAAAAATTGCGTAAGTCCTAATAGACAGACTTTTTCCATTTTTATCTCCGTGAAAGGTAAGGGATGAGCCCTTCAAGTACTTGCGGTAAATCGTCGCAAGGCACATTTTCTAATACTTTGGGCGCGACTTTAGGGTTCGCACTGGCATCTCCTTTGAGGAACACATCGACGGCATCCGTAACGACCCCCTCAATCTTGATCTTCTTACCGAGGAGTCCGATGTCTGCGGCAGCGTGGTTACCACATCCGTTTGGACAGCCCGACCAGTGTATCGTAAGTGGTTTCGTATTACCGAGTTTCGTCTCCAAATGCCGGATTGCTTCCATCGCGCGCGCTTTCGTTTCAATGAGTGAGAAGTGGCAATAGTCGATACCTGTGCAGCTCACCATGCCTCTCATAATTTCCGAGGGATCATATCGGAGTTCTTGTAGGAGCGGTTCGGCGGTTAATTCGCCGATCTTTGTATCCGGCACGTTGGTGATAATCAGGTTCTGCCCTTGTGTGAGGCGGATGTCGCCGTTGCCGTATTCCTCCGCGAGTCGAGCCACCTCGCAAAGTTGTGTTGTTGTGATACGTCCGACAGGTACAACAAGTCCGACGTAGTTGAGGTGTGGCTCTTTTTGTGAGAAAACACCGGTATGATCGGTTTTCTTCTTCCCGCGCGCATCTTTACCCGCAGTTGGGAGCGGCTGTTTTCTGTGCCGCCGGTTTTCTAATTCTTTTCGGAATTTTTCTACGCCCCAATCTGCAATCAGAAAGGCGAGGCGAGATTTATTGCGGGCTGTCCGAGGTCCGTGGTCCCGAAAAATTAGCGTAATGTCGCCACACAAGACTGCGGCTTCTTCAGGGACAACAAACACATCAAGGGGTTGCGCGAGGGTATAACCACCAGACCCCATCTTCCCACCAACAGCGACGTTAAAGCCGTTTGTCTCTTGACCATCAATCTCCTTTACTGCAGGTGTCAAGGCAATATCCTGCGAGGCGGTATGGGTACAGTTATCCAGACACCCTGTAATACCGACATTAAATTTACGAGGAATATCGGTAAATTCCTTATTGCCGACAAAGAGGTTGGTGAATTCCCTGCCGACGTGTGAAGCATCAAAGAGTTCATTTGGGGTTAGTCCGGCAACGGGACATCCGATTACACCGCGGATGTTGTCAAAACCGGTTTGGAGTGAACCTAAACCGACCGCCTCAAGTCGATTCCAGATGTGCTGGACGTTCTCAATTGTGAAACCGCGAAGTTGGATCTGCTGACGCGTCGTGAGATCAACAAATCCGAGTCCGTATGCTTCGCTAATTTCAGCGATTGCTCGAAACTGTTCAGCGTTGCTAAAACCGCTGGACATACGGAGACGCATCATAAATGCGCCGGGTGTCTGTTTCCGATAAAAAACACCTACCCACTTGAGTCGATCGCGTTCATTCGGCGGAATTGATTCCCAGCCATCCCGAATGTAGTTCGGAATGTCATTGCTCACCTCAAGCCCGTTTTTCTCCTGCTTAAGGACTTCCGCAGCATTTATCTTCGATTTCCCTTTTTTCCCCGCCGCTGTTGGTGCTGAACGCACCTTTCGGTTTGACAGAACAGTTTTCTTTTTTACTTTGTTCACCTTTGAACCTCCTTGGCATGGCTGTTGGTCATGGGGCATCAGTTTACTGATCACTGACAACCGATACCTGATAAAAAAAGGCATCCATCGGCGAGCCTACAATTGTGTAGCAAGTTTCGGCACCTACAGATAGTGTCGAAAGCTCAACCTAATGGACACCTATGTCCTATCCCAGACCACCTTTGGTTGGGATTATGTTATTATTTATTTTTGCTGCCTATTGGTAAAATATACCGAGACGTTTTAGGCAGAATAAGTGCTTTTAGGGCATGCCACGTTCATCCTTGAACGCGCACCTCTAAACTGGAAAACGGATATATCTGTCTACAATTTATTCGTTAACACCTCGGCTGCTGACAACACATCCTGCGAGATTTCTGCAAGCCGTTTTCTCCGATTCATCGCCATCTTTCGCAAAATTTGATAGGCTTGTGCCTCGTTACAGCCTCGCTGTTGTGCGACGAGTTCTTTCGCCCGTTCAATGATCTTGCGTTCAGCAAGGTTCGTCTTTGTTTTTTCAAGTTCCTGTTGCAATGCTTGGAATTCATAAAACCGGGCAACTGCGGCTTCAATGATTGTTTTAACTCTGGCCCCCGTGAGTTTCCCGACCGCATAAGCCGATACCCCTGCCCGCGTCGCCGCTTGAATCGTTTCTGACCGTTCATCACGCGAAAACATGACCGTCGGACACGGATAGTCCTCCTGAAGTGCTGCGAGCCAATCGAGTATCGCGTGCCCCGGAAAATCGACACCGATCAGTATAATGTCAGGTTTCACACGTGAAACTTGATCCGCTAAGCCTTCCTGTAAACGTAGGGGCACAGCGACATTGTATCGATTCGCTTCCAGGATTTGGACTAACGAGGTCGCACGCTCTGGATTGTTATCGATGATTAAAACTCTTGGCGTTGAGGTGACGGCTCCCATCTTCCACCCTTTCCAAGTTATAGTAAAGCCCACAATTAATTATACACCTGAGAGTGGCGGGGTTACAAATCCTGCCAGCGAGAAGAGAGTTTTGTGTTTGCTAAAGTGTTCACGTATTTTCAGGCTTTACTATAATTCCGCGTAAATGTGCTCAGGACTTACGCATTTTTCTATGATAACCTATGTATTATGCACTGCAGGCGGGGTTTGAAACCCCGCAGAAATACGCAGAAACACCCAATCAAAGACCCCAACCAAGCAAAAACCCTGCAAGGGGGATGCGTAAGTCCTATGTGCTGAAACAACGAGGCATGTTAACCTTACACAACAGCATAAGCAAAAACCTTGCCAAAAGTCCGAATTACTGATTTCCCTAAGGCGCGTAAGACTTCTGCCAAACGAAACCCCCACGAAATGCTCGCGGGGTGTGAATTTTTGCCTATTTTTTTAGCAGAATGCCCGCGTTTTTTCCTATTTTTTGGGCAATATAGAAAATAGTTACCAGTTTCCAGTTACGAGTTACCAGTTAAGAGGGTAACGGGTCTATCAAGTCTTTCTCTTACTGAAAACTGAAAACTGTTAACTGGCAACTTGAACAGAAGATTGGAAGCGGTATTACGATGACAACGCCCTTCACGCGTTCACACGTCGTACGGTGTAGATAGAAACTCGGTTCGTCCTTCCCTCTAACTTAACAGGGTAAGTAGATTTCTGATAGACGAATCCGGTGTCGCTGAGTCGCTTGAAAAATCCGATGGCGTTGTTTCGATTCGGTTCGGAAAGGAGGGCGATACCGTTGGGAACGAGATAGTTCTGAAATAGCGTCACAATCGGTTCCCAATGGTGCTCTTCATAGATGACATCGGCGGCGAGAATATAGCGGAATTTGTTGTTAAAGCAGGGCGTATTCCAGTCCATCTGGACGAAATCGGCGTTCTCTTTAACACCGTTCTGATCCGCGTTGTGGTGTGCGAAGCGGAGGGCATCTTGTTCTACATCCGTGAAAACCACTTTCGCGCCCATCCGGCATGCGACAATTCCTGTCAGTCCAAACCCGCATCCGATTTCTAAGATGCGCGCGTCTTTTAGGGCTGTGCCGATATCTTCTACATGGCGCGCGAGCCCGATAGACGCTTCCCAGAGATAAGTCCAGTAAGGGAGATAGAGCCTGCCGTCGCTGTCCTCATGGCTGAGTCGATCGAGAAACCAGTCTGGATCTTTCACAATTGTGAGTTGAACCCGGCCCGTCTTTAACTTGATAATGGTACTCGTTAGTGGATAATCTCGCAATTCGGTTTTCATTTTCTTGGTGATACCGTAAAGGGGTTGTAAGGCAAGGTCCCCAATCGGACGTAGGGTAAGGGTTGGGTAACCCAACCCTACAAAAGTTTAGCGATTTCGTCTGTCTCAAAAACGGGTAGCGGTTGCTGTGTACCAGTGGCATCTTCCAGCCACAGTCCGTCCTCAGACGGTAAGAACTCTCCAATGATGTCCGCGTTGATACCTGCTTCGCCAAGGGCTTGGCAGATCGTTCCGCCTTTTTCGGGTTCCGATGCAATCAACATGGCACCAGATGAAATGACACCGAGCGGATTAAGTTTAAACATATCACACAATGTCCGTGTTATGTTGCTATACAATATGGGTGAGCCGAGAAGTTTATCCGAATAGACGATCACGCCTAACTCGGCTGCCGTTGCCAACTCGGCTGCAGCAGTTGTGACACCGCCCTCTGTGACATCGTGCATGGCATGTACGCCACCCGTTGTAATTGCAATCTGCGCGTCCATCAGCACGGAAATCCCTGGATCCGTGAGATAGTTCTTCGCCTGTTCCAAGAATGGGACATCGTACTTTTCCCGCAATTGTGCTTCACACTCGCGGGCGATGATTGCAGTCGCTTCGATACCGAGTCCTTTCGTAAGAATCAAGGCATCCCCAACGCGGGCGTCCGCTGAAGTGAACAGGGCATCTTTATGGGTAACCCCCATCATTTGACCGATGACAACCGGTTGCGTTACGGCGGGTGTAATTTCGGTATGTCCGCCACACAGTGCGATGTCAAACGCTGTACACGCTTGGGTGATTTGCGCCATAATGTTGCGAACCATTGTAGGTGTTGTTGCGTCTTCGGGTAATAATAAGGTTACCAGTAACCATTTCGGCACAGCCCCCATCGCTGCGATGTCATTGCTATTGATGCATACTACGTACCACCCAATATCTTCGGTTGCAAAAGTAATTGGATCGCTGGTTGCGACGAGATAGTTGTCGCCTAATTCGATGACTGCGGCATCTTCACCGAGTTGTGGACCGACAACCACGCCTGTGCTGCTATTGGATGCGGGCAGCAGCTCCTTTAAAAAATCGTGTTTCAGTTTCCCAACGGGTAGGTTCATGTTTTTCATTAGATAAAAATTTTATAGGTCCGCAAGCCGGATACGGGTCCGATGATTGCCCAGATGCTGCCGATGACGTAATCACCTAAGATTAGTCCTAAAAAGAGTGGTGCGACTTTGCGATGCAGCCGTAAACCGCCGTGTCGTAAGATCATTAACTTTAGGAACCACGCCACGAAGAAAGCGAACCAGAAATAGTCCATCGCAAAACTGATTGCGAGTGCGTAACCCGCTGGATGGAAGGGCCACCATAAGAAATGCATCCGCATGTACATCATCACAAACGTCAGGAGCGCGCCGATCCCCATGAAACCGATGCCGATGACGTTTGGCTCCGTTGGGTTATGGAGCCATCGCTGCAGCCGACCGAACGATTCTCTGCCGACCCATCCTTTGAAACCACCTGCTTTTGCCACTGCGCCGTTTCGGAAGGTAACGTCAAGATTCGCCCAAAAAGTCGCCACGATGCCGATGACAATCGCGATTAGCATAGCGACCCATAAACGTCGGTTGCCCATCCCTGTCGATTCTGCGAGTTTGAAGGCCTCAATCTGATTCGGCATTGGGTGATTCCGGTAGCCGCGGTTGAACCAGTAGAAAAGTGACATAATCGTGAGGCTACTCGTGTCAAACCGCCGCGTGCCCCCGACTGTGGCGAGCATGTCGTGTGGATTGACGTAGTAAATTTCATGTGGCGTGCCGAGTTCTGCTCGGACCCGCGTGATCGCAAAGGAGAGCAGGAAATAGATTCCAAAGAAGATCCCGGCAACCCATAACGTCATCCCCGCGATAGAGGAGAAGATGCCGAGTGCGACGAGCGATCCGAGAACACCTAAGAAGGCGGCACGATACGGCATCGGTTCGTTTGAATCATCAATATCGGATTTAAACCCAAATACCTTTTTGAACACCTCGTTCAAGTGTCGCCGTGTAACCCAGACGGCAAGCAGGAAGAGTGCGATCCATGCCCCGTACGCCTGCTCGTTCAACGCGGGGAAATAACGCGTGCCGAGTGCTGCGGCGATGACGAATTCCGCTAAACGCACCACAAAGAAGAACCAGCACGAAAAGGAGAGATCCAACGGCAAGAAAAACGCTAACCCCACAGCAAACGGATAGACGGAGATACGCGTCCCGCGGATGGCACTCCATGGACGATCGGTGAAGATATTCTGAAACACCGCTGTGCGTTTGATATAAGGTATCTCAGGAAACTGCGGGAAAAGGTAGTGGACTCCGTTGATTACACCGATGGCCACGGCGATGCTGAACCCGACCCACATCATCCGATTTTTCAGAAGGAGTATCCCACCATCTTCCGATAAGCCGAGCGGGAGTTGGATAATCGGGTATGCGAGTTTCTCTTGCTCTGCCCACCGCTTCCGGACGAGGGTATTGAGGCAAAGCATCATGAACATCATAATCAGGAAAAAGAGTCCCCAGAACATCAGGGGTTTTGCCCAAACCGAATAGTTATGCCTTGTATAGAAAGTCGCCTCTCCCTCATAGAAGCCTTGCAAACTTTGTGCATCGGAGACGGTGAGCCATGCGGGTAGATACCGAAAAAAGAGTGCCTGCCATTCATTCTCCTCGGTCACAAATCGGAACGGATGCGCGATACTGCCGAACATATTCTGCATCGTGTCGTGTCCGGCAAAGGTGCAGGAGATCGCCACCATAATGTAGATTGTGAGCAACTCCCCTTGCTGTAGCATCTGTTGGGGTGAAAGGCGTTTGAGCACGCAATTAACGAGGACACAGACAAACATGATAAAAACAGGCTGGATAAACAGGGGTAGGCACGAACCGTCAAGCGAGTAGTACTTCACCTCAACAATCGTCATCCAATAGACATTAATGGGGATAAATAAAACGCCTAAGAGAAGGGATCTTGGTGTAACGCGGGCTGTTGAGGCGGAAGTTTCGCGGGTGTTCATAGTTGAGGAATCGTGAAAGTGAAAAATAGTTAGCGGTAGGTTTTAACAATCTCCGAAATGACCCTGGCTCTGTTTTTCCAATTCATCCGAGCGGGTGGGATGAGATAGATACCGTCAATTTTGCATTCATTCTGGTTGCGAATGTCTCGAACCAAGTCCAAAGTTAATTGCATACCGAGTTCGTATCCTGCAGCATCTTCAAGGTCTCGGAATTTGTCAACGATGAATTGGGGAATGTAAAGTCCGAGATTGTCTCGGAGGTAGGACGCGCTGCGGAAACTTGTGAGTGGTAATATGCCGTAAAGGATCTTTATACCGAGATGCTCCGTCGCCTGGTGGGTGCGTACGACATCTTCATAAGTCCAAACCGGCTGTGTATAGGCGAAATTTGCTCCCTGCGCCACCTTATTTGCGAGATGCTTGACGTGAGGTTGTAGATTCTCAGCGATCGTGAACCCCCCGCCGTAGTAGAACCCACATGGTTCGCCGATGGATGAACCGTCAGCAAGTTCTCCGCGATTTAATCGAGCGATGAGTTTCATCAGCTGAACTGCCCCGCGCACATCGGGAACGAGGCTTGCGGTCTCATAAGGTCCGGCTTTTGGATGGTCGCCGGACAAGGCGACAATACCGCGGATCCCCAACGCTTCCGCTTCGAGCAGATGCGATTGCATACTAATGAGATTCCGCGATCGGGTCGTCCAATGGATAAGCGTTGGAATCTGGGTCGCTTGCTGAAGCCGATACGCTGTACCGACGGCTCCGATGTTCACTGCTGCACCGGAATTATCAGTTACGTCAAACAGGTCTACCCCGCTTGCTGCGAGTCCGTTTGCTTCTTTCAACATCGCCCGTAACTGCGGAAATGTATTCGCTCGCATCTCTACACTCACGATGCCTTGGCGTGTCTCAAATACCTGCTGTACAGGGTTATGGGTGGTGCGAGGTGACCTCGTCCCACTGAGTGATGTGATTTTCGGGAGGACGAAGATACGCGACTCCCGTTCCACCGGTTCGCGTCCTGCGATCGCCTGTCGGATTTTTGCTGTATATCTGGGTGTCGTGCCGCAACAGCCGCCGATCATATTCGCGCCAAGTTCGACTAATTTTCCAACGTAGTCGCTGAAGACTTCAGCCTCCACGGTGTAGGAGACGGCAACTTCGCCCTGTTCGACTCTCGGATTGCCAGCGTTCGGTTGCACCGCGATTGGCACTTTGATAACAGGTGCAAGGAGTTCCATCGCTTCAACGAGATCGTGGGGTCCCCTGCAGTTGATACCGACTGCATGGGCGCCGAGTTGCTCAAGTTCCTGTGCGAAGACACGTACATCTAAGCCAGCACCGACAGTCCCCCCTGAAACGCCGCTAATTTCGACAAGGACAGGAATACCATAAGTAAGTGCCTGTTTTGTTGCGATTTCTGCCTGTTTGGGGGTAACAAACGTTTCAAGGACGAGGAGATCAATACCTGCATCAACGAGCGCGTCCATCTGCTCCTTGAAGATGCGTCTGATTGTTTTGGTAGATGGAACAGGGGTATCTAAGCTGTGGAACGGAATTTGCCCGACGGATCCGGCGATGTAGCTTGTCTCTGGTGTTGCTTCGCGCGCCAGTACCACACCTGTCCTGTTAATCTCTTCAACCTGCTCAGCCAAACCGTGGACAGCCAACGCTTCTCTATTTGCCTGATAGGTATTCGTCTGGATAACATCGGCACCCGCGTCAGCATAAGCGCGGTGAACCGCCATCACCTTCTCAGCATGCTCGGTAGAAATATTGCAGGCATCCAGGCACTGCAGATATGCGGGTATCCGTTTTCGGATTTCGGTTCCGATAGCACCGTCACACACCAGTATCCGGTGTGCTAAGGCTTCCATAAAGTTGTCTTTTTTTGTTACCGTAGTCGTCATATAAGAGAAAAGCGCGCCTATAAAGCGCGCCTTCCGATGTTTTGAAGATAGACGCTATCTGATGATAGAGCCTGCCCTTTCAGTCGGGATATAATAATAGCCAAAAATGATGCACATCTCATCTTCAGACGTAAGTCCAAATACGAGAGGCTCATTTGTATCGTAGTTGTTATGGGTACACTGAAAGCTGAGTCCATCATCTGCATCTAAGCGAAGGACTGGATCAAAGAGGTCAATAGGTGCGTCATCGTAAGCGATACTCCGGTGGAGCAGCTCGCCTGTCGATTTTTGGAAAATCTCAAACAGTTCCCCGTGTCTATGCATGTGAGATGTGAGTAAGAAGACATATACCTCTGTTTCCGGGTCGTGTCCTCGGCGTTCCAATTCATCTTCAACATACCATGTCAATTTAGCGACGCGCGTTGTGCCCGGTGGCACGTTGATCGCTCTGTTAGAAACGAAGATTTCGACTGCTTCGTATTTGACCTCTTCCTCCGGAATCGTGTAGATATTGACGTAGGTTTCGCCAAGCAGCGTCTCATCCCCGAGGAGATTAATGTAATGCGAATTAAGGTCGTAAACAGTGTCCCCTGGCATTCGCAATCCGACACCTTCAGGGAATTGAAATAGGGTCTCATCGGTTTGCGTTCCGACGACGAAAAGCCGATCAACACCAAAGTTGCCGAGAACCAGCGGGTCATCTGTGTCAAGTTCACGGAATTCGTCTTCTGGGTTGGCACCAATACCCGGTATGATACCTCTCTCTTGGATACCGTTCGCTAAACCTTCCTCTGTTAGACGATATATAATGAAATGGTGGCTGCCTGCGGGATAGAAGATCTCTACTCTGTTAATAAAGATGTCTCCCTCTACCGGATTTCCATTTTCATCTTTGATTCGGGTAGCATAGTAGACTTCACGTTCAGTGCCGGGTTCAATTTTGAATGGCGGCAAATGGAGTTGATAGCCTTCGCCGGGTAGCGGTGGTGCGGGTGGCTCAAAGGTTTCGCCGGGATCGCGTAAAACCCCGAGGTCTCCGATCCCTGCAATTTTTCCTGTCTCGGGCGCGCCTGCTTCAATCCATGTCCGAATTGCCTCTATTTTGCCGGCGTGGATCATCCCACCACCGAAGGGCATTCGAGAGCCTTGATTTGGGGATTCCGGTCCTATGAGTTTTGTCAACAGAAAGCTGTTATCTGGATTCTCTGGATCCACGAGTTTCATCCCAGCAGCTGCAGCCGCTGGGTTCTGTGGTAGAACACCAACCAGATCATTATAAGAAAGTCCGTACTCCAGACTCAAACCGGCAGAATTTGCGGGGGCTGCGTGGCAGACGCTGTTCGCGCAACTCTTATCAAAGACATATTCCTGAATGTCATGATACGATGAGCTTTCATCGGGTATCGTTTGCCCGAGGCTGTTACTCACACGCACCAAATCCAACACATTGACAATTCCGTCGCGGTTCACGTCAGGGTTCTGCTCAGCAGTGCGATCTCCGGGTTGCCCCAATGCGCCAGCGACAAGCACGAGGTCCTGAACGTTCACGATACCGTCTTTGTTAACATCCTCTAAAAGGGTCGGATTGTCACCGTGCCCAAACGCTGAGAAGGACACACCAACCCCCAGTGCAAGGATAAGCATGGCGTAAATTAGTTGTTTAAACATAGTTAATAATTCAACCTCCAAATATCAGTCAGGACTTCCGCATTTTTCCATGATAACGGATGTGCTACGTGCTGCAGGCGGGGTTTCAAACCCCGCCTGCAAGGGGCTGCGTAAATCCTATTGATTATTAGCGCAATTCATCTTGCGCTGTGTTTTTGAAAAGTTCTGTTTTTGAAATAAATCGGTACTTCAAGAGCGTCCATGCAGCGAATAATCCGTCCGACCAGAACCGAAGTTTTTTGCCTTCCTTCTTCGTACGCGGAAAATAGGAAACTGGTACCTCATGAATGCGATAGCCCGCGCGTAAGATTTTAGCCGTGACTTCAGGACAGAATTCAAAGCCTTCACATGTTAAATTCAGTCGCATTATCAAATCCGTGGCAAAGGCTTTATAGCCAGTAGATTCATCGGTGATCCGCCCTCCGTAAAGCAGATTCGTGTAAGTAGCAAGGAGACGATTTGCTATAAAATTATGAAGACTTGCATTCCCGCGCCCGTTCAGAAACCTGGACCCGTAGACGACTTGAACATCTTCCTGTTCAAGGGGTTTTAAGAGTTCAGCCAGATCTGTAGGAGCTAACTCCATATCAGCATCCTGGATAACGACGGCTTCCCCTTTCACATGAGGAAGCCCGCGCCGAATTGCGAAGCCTTTACCGCTATTCTCTTGGCAATGTACAACGGTTAACGCATGAACCGATTGTAGTTCCTCAAGTGCCTTGTCTGTTCCATCAGTGGAACCATCGTTGACGACAATAATCTGTTTTTCAATCGGCAGTGAATGCACAGCCTCAACAACCTGTCTGATTGTTTGCTCTTCGTTAAACGCAGGAATGATTACAGATACTAACATCGTTCATCACGCCTCCGTATCAGATATATTAGAGCAGTGACCGGACCATACCGCCATCTACTTGAATAGTTGTCCCTGTTATGTAACTTGCGCGTTCTGAGGCGAGAAATACAACCAAGTTCGCGAATTCATCGGGATCCCCGATTCTACCGAGTGGGATATCCGCTGTCATCTTTTCGAGTGCTTCATCAAAGGTGATGCCCGCTTCTTCGGCACGTACCGTTGCCAGCTGCTGGATGCGATCCGTGAAGATAATACCGGGGCAGACGTTGTTAACTAAGATTTTCTCCGGTGCCAACTCCGTCGCGAGGGTTTTTGCGAATCCGATGACCCCTGTTCGTGCCATATTTGACAACATCAGATTATCGACAGGCTGTTTAACGGAGACCGAAGTGAGATTGATAATCCGTCCGCCGCCGCGCTCACGCATCGACGGTACAACAGTGCGACAGAGGTTAATCGTGCTCATCAAATTTAAGTGGACCGCGTCTTGGTAATCTTGTGCCGCTAAATCATCAAAGCGTCCGGCTCTGGGACCGCCCGCGTTGTTGACTAAGATATCAATGCCACCGAAGTGTGAAATGGCTGTGTTAATAAGGTTCTCAACCTGCTCTGGTTGACTGACATCAGTCGGTACTGCTAACACCTCAGTGCCGGTCTGGTTCCGAATGTCGTCCGCTGTCGCTTCTAATGTTTCGCTGTCTCTTGCGCAGATTGTAACTTTTGCGCCTTCGTGTGCCAGACCGAGCGCGATTGCGCGCCCGAGTCCCTTACTTGAAGCACCTACAACTGCAACTTTGTGCGTGAGTCCGAGGTTCATACGTTTCAATGTGGGCTTACAATTACGCCCTAAATCCTTTCAAAAACAGAATCAACGTTACTACAAGGTTAAGTATAACACTATGGCAGTGTAATGTCAAACGCAATTTCTGTTATCCGTTCCGACGGCACGTAAATTCTTTTCTATTTCCGAATTAGCATTTTTCGGGTAGCAGTGAAGTCACCTGCTGTTAACGTGTAGAAATAGACACCACTTGCAACAGATTCACCGTGTTGATTTCTGCCATCCCAGTACGCTGCACGATTTTTGCTATGATATATTCCTGCAGATTGATGCCCTAACGCCAACATCCGAACCAAAGTGCCATCCGCGGAATAGATGTACAGTGTCACATCTGCAGGTGCAGCGAGTTGATACGGAATCCATGTCTCTGGATTAAAGGGGTTCGGATAGTTAGGTAGGAGAGCTGTTTCTTTTGGCACTGAGCGTGCAAGCAGCTGCTCCAGTATTTTAACACCGCGCAGGTACGTGGGATCTGTGAATGCTATTTGGCGTGCTTGCGTTAGCATCTGTTGCACGTCTAATGCGGTGAATCCTTCTAGGTCTGATGGATGCAAGATAGGCGCGGCAGCTGCATCCTCTCCTAACGCGCTTGCCACCAAGATAAGGTCTACAACGTTAACGACACCATCGCTATTGACATCTGCGCTATTTTGTCCTGTTTGTCCGAAATTTGAGGCGACTAACACCAAATCTCGGATATTCACCACACCGTCGCTGTTAACATCCAGCGGATTTTGAAGGCTGAGGGTATCATCGGCTCTAAGTGTATATGCCCGTTGTGCGATGTTTCCATGCGCATCAATCACTTGGAGTATTATGGTGTTTACTGGATGTGCAGTCAATGTGGGTGCGTCAAATTCAAAAGAGCGGCTTTGTGCGTGTCCGTCCCTACAACTGTGCAATTTGGTGCCGGGTGCTGGGTCCTCTGCAGTGGTTGGAACGAGTAGCTGGACTTGGTGGATCCTATCTACATCGGTCACCTCGAACCGAAGGGTGAGGTTCTCAGCGTTTGGGTGGTAAGCCGATGGCGTGAGCATCTGAATCGTCGTGGGTTCGTTGAAGGCAGTTTGGTTGGTATTAAAGAAGCGACTCACATCTAACCAGCCTGCGGCACATTTAGATAACCGGTCAGGTGCTGCGCCGTAAGACATAATGTAGGCATCATCACGGAAGTCGTGTTCCAAGCTGAAGGCGTGCCCAAGTTCGTGTGCCGTCACAATCGTGCCAGTTTCACCATCAAAACATCGCCCAGATGCCGGAATGACTGCATACCCGCCACGGGTTCTTACTTTAGTTTCACGTTCAAACCAATGACCGCCGCCGACGCCACATGTATCCTCTTCTTCAATGGCCTCACTGCTGATATCCACCACGATAAGATAGATGTGCTTTTCCATGTCAAACTGAGACGCAATTTCGGTATAGACCTTGTTCTGTGTTTCTGTATGGTAGTACCAATCGTTAAATTCTCCGTCAACGCGATAAATAACCGTCTCTCCATTTGCATCGGTTTCAAAGGTGAACGTTTTTCTCCCGAATCCGTTGCGTTCCATCTGATCGGCGTAAAATTCCTGAATATCTCTTATGAGTGTATCGAGTTTCGTCCACATATCCGGTTGCCTGCTACGGTCGCGCGGGAGGAAATAGACAATTCGCACCATATCCTCTGCTGGTATAGCACGATAGGGTGTGACATCCCAGATTCGGAGTGTTTCGTCGTCACCGCCGCTAATGAGGCTACGTCCATCTGGTGAAAATGCGACGGCATTCACCCACCCTGCATGTCCAGTAAGGGTGGCAATTTTTTCGCCACTGTCAACTTTCCAGAGACTTACAGATTCGTAACCTGTGTTTGCGAGCGTGCTGCTATCGGGTGAAAAACTGACTGTAAAGGCTGTGGCTCCAATGGTAAGCGTGCCGAGATGTTTCCAATCGTCTACCTTCCATAATTCTATTTTTCCTTCATACCCACCACTCGCAAGGATTTTGGCATCCGGTGAGAACATAAGTGTATACACAGCGGTAAAATCACCGTCGAGTTGGGCAACGGTCTGTTGTGTTTGAACATCCCAAATATGAATATGTCCGCTCTCATCACCTGTGGCGAGCATGCGTCCATCTGGCGAGAAGGCGACAGCCAGTACCCACTTGCCGTGTTGAAGTGTACCTATCTCTCTCCGAGTTGGGACATCCCATAGCTTTACCTCCACGCCTGCGGTGGCGATCAGTTGTCCATTAGGAGAGAAGGCAACCGCTTTGACCTGTGAGCGGGTCCCACCATTAATATGATCAAGGGTGGCAATATGTCGTTTACGGGGGACATCCCACAACTTGAAGGCGTAGTCATCACCGCCGCTTGCAAGCAGCTGCCCGTCTGGGGAAAAAGCGATAGAATTGACGACATTATCATGGTGTCCGAGCGTTGTTACGGTGTCGTTTTGTAAATCCCACAATTTTACGGCGCGGTCCCGCCCTCCACTTGCGACAAGGGAAGAATCCACGGGAGAATATACCACTGACTCAACGCTGCCCCCATGTCTAAAGAAGGTGTGTTCTTGGGCAAAGGCAGTGTTGGATAGCGTGATAACCGATACCGGTAATGCCGTGGCACCGATTGCCAATAGAAGTGATTTCCAGATTGTGACTTTCCACGTTTTGAATTGCATTCAAGATATCCTTGGATTTACGAAAGCCCAGCGGTGTGTCCCGCCTATTTTGATATTACCATTTTTCGTGTTTTCGTGAAATCTCCGGCAGTTAGCGTGTAGAAATAAACACTGCTTGCGACAGTCTCACCGAGGGCATTCCGTCCATCCCAATACGCTGCACGGCTTTTGCCGTGATACATTCCAGCGGGTTGATGCCCGAATGTCAATGTCCGGACCAAGGCACCGTTTACAGCGTAGATGTGCAACGTCACCTCTGCGGGTTTCGCCAACTGGTAGGGTATCCACGTCTCAGGATTAAATGGGTTCGGGTAGTTTGGTAGCAGCGCGGTTTCTTTCGGTAATAAGCGTGCCAGGAGCTGCTCCAGCACGGTAATACCCCGCAAATAGGCAGGGTCTGTGAGAGCCAGCTGCCGCGCTTGCGTTAGCAGGTCTTGGAGCTTTTCGGCAGTAAACCCTTCAAGGTCCGAGGCGTGTAGGGTAGGTGCAGCCGCTGCCTCCTCTCCAAAGGCACCCGCCACTAAAACGAGATCCGAGATATTGACGACTCCATCCCCGTTGACATCTGCCGCATTTTCGCCCGTTTGACCGAAACTGGACGATACGAATACCAAATCCTGGATATTGACGACTCCATCCCCGTTGACATCTGTCGCGAGGCGTGATGCCTCCGTGGCGATGGCAGTGAAAGTCACAGGATATGTTATCTGTGGGGCTGTCACACGAATCTTGATTACGCCCGGATTCTTGCCGAGCGTCAGCGTTGTCTGTGCTTTGCCTTTAGCATCAGTTGTCGTGGTTGTTGGACTGAGTTTCCCGTCGCCTTCTATGACGCGAAATGTGACAGACAGTCCTGTGATTGGAACACCGTGTTCATCTAATGCTTCCACGACAAGTGGTTTTGCTAATGTCGTGCGTGCCTCGCTTTCTTGGGTATCGCCTGAGATTTTCACGAGTGCCGAATGCGCCCGGTTGTCAAACTGGACCTCAACCCCTTTCGCCTGCATGGCGGGAATGTGTGTGTTGATAGAGGCGTAATTCAGCGGATTGCCTTCAATATTCAGGTACTTCAGTTGTGTTAACCCTGATAGTGGAGATAGATCCGAAATCTCATTGCCGGTAAGTTCCAGGAATGTTAGTTGTGTTAGTCCTGATAGGGCGGATATATCCGAGATGGAAGTGTTCCAAAGGGTCAGGCCGGTTACCTGAGTTAACCCTGATAGCGGTGATGTATCTGAGATGGAAGTGCCGGAAATACTTAAGCCGGTTAACTGAGTTAACCCCGATAGCGGTGATAGATCCGAAATCTTATCGCCGGAAATAACTAAGCCTATCAACTGAGTTAACCCTAATAGTGGAGATAGATCCGAAATCTCATTGCTGGAAAACTCCATGAAGTGCATACGCTTATTTAGGCCACAATTTCGCAAAGTTAAGACAAGTTTTGTCTTTGAAAATCCATGGGTGTCAAATATCCTAACGCCGCATGTGGGCGTTTGAGATGATACACCTGTTGAATAAAATGTCCGATGCGATCTCTCGCTTCGGTGATGCTTTGATAATCATTAAGGTGGACTTCTTCTTCCTTGAGCGTGCGGATGAGTCTTTCAGCATATCCGTTCTCCCAAGGCCGCCCGCGACGGGCGACGGAAATCTCAACGCCATGTGCTTTGAGCGTGGACACATAGCCCTTTGAAAGATACTGCACGCCTTGATCAGAATGATGAATCTCCGGGACGCTGTGGCATAATGCCTCTTTGAGAGGTGTGAGCGTCAGAGATTGGTTCAAGTGCTGACTGAGATGCCACGCTCTGATCATCCGGGTGAAAACATCCATGAGCAGGCAGAGATAAATGAAGCGTCCTTTGAGACGAATATAGGTAATATCGGCTACCCAGACCTGATCCTGATGAGAGATCTCAAGCGTTTCGAGACGGTTGCTCCAAGGTTTCTCGCCCTGAAGCGATCTTGTTGTTTGACACGCACGCTTGACAGAGACTAAGAGATTGTTAGCTTTCATCAAGCGTGCGACGCGTCGGGTTCCAACGGTGTATCCCTGACGCTGTAGCAACTGCGTGATACGCCTATACCCATATCTCGGATACTGTCCCGCAAGTTTCTCTATTTCCGAGCGTAGCAGATCTTCGGACGGATCCTCTTGGCGGTGATAATAGAAACTGCCCCGGTTGACACCGAGAATGCCACAAATATCTCGCACGGAATGCTCCTGTTGCAATGCCGAAATGAAGCATCGCTTGTCAGATAACGTTAGTCCAACCAAGTCAATAGTTTTTTTTGGATGTCTAATGCGACTGCCATTCTCCCAACGAGTTGCTCAAGGTGGTCGACACGCTTCTGCAGTTCGCTCGACTGCTTATCAGTCGTATCAAACAACGAGGGTGCTTTTTCAAGAAACTGCTGCTTCCATTTCGAGAGTTGGTCTTCGTTGAGATTATGACGCCGACACAGTTCTGCTTGAGAACTCGCACCGCTGAGAACCTCCAGCACGAGTTCCGTCTTAAACTCGGAGGTGAATTGCCTGCGTTTGGCCATTAGATAACTCCTTTCAGTGAGATTGCATTATAGCACAATCTTGTTTTAGGGAGTGGCCTAAAAAACCGTAGGCAGTACA
>JAJEGI010000042.1 GCA_022819945.1 Candidatus Poribacteria bacterium | reverse complement strand
GGGGACTGACAATCCCCTATTTTACTACTGATATTTTACCATAAATTGCGTTAATTAATCAAGCGAAAAACCCACTAAATATAAGGGTTCACGGCACTTTTTTAACAACTTTTTGCAAGTCCAAAACGACTAATTCCGTTATTTTTTTAGCAGGAACAGAACCTAATTAGGGAGGAGGACTTCCCGATGACATCCATTATTAAGGTTGCGGAAAAAAAGTTTAAGTTAGCATCCCGATGGGCTCGACTCGGTGCGTTCTTATTAGACGTAGGATTCTTGGGTCTCTGTCAAGCCCTATTGATTTTTAGCGGTTTTGCATTTTTTGAAATTTTTGATACTTTTATCAGCCATCATGACGCATCAGATATGACATCGGTTAGTGTCGGGACCCTAAGTGTTATTCTGTGGGGGTTCGGTCTGTTTTTCATGGACGGCTTCAAGGAGGGCGGCGGGTTTGGCAAGAGACTGCTATCTCTACAGATAGTCCGTTTAGAGGATGGGAAACCTGCGAATTTTAAAGATGCTTTCTTCGCCGTTTTGCGGGTATATTTCAACCCGTGGACTGGTTATTTGCAACGGGAAAAGAGAGACAGCGGATGGGCGATAAACTTGCCAAAACAGTTGTCGTCAAATTAGACACACAATCCCTTGAATTTGTAACTGAGGATGGGACCGAATCTAAGGTTAAAACCGGTGCCGAAACAACTGACTTGGAACAGGTTTTAGGGGATGTCATCCATGAAATCACACATCGGTTTTCAGAAGCAAAACAGAAGGTTGATGCCTCTATTGGGGTTGAAAAACAGTTTCAAAACGCCCACGACGGTGCTATTGCCCAGGCGGAACGCTGTGAAGAACGGGCGATTATCGCTATCCAAGCCGGACGTGAAGACCTCGCTCGTGAAGATTTAGCACAACGCAACGAGTACCGCCAACTTGCCAGTGGCTACAAAGCACAATGGGAGGAACAGAAACAGGTCGTTTCACATCTTACAACGCTCTTTGAAACACTTCAACAGAAAACTGAGGAGACAGAAAGAAAAAGAGATCAGGTCATCGCACAGCATACAAATGTTGATGCCCACGAGCATCTCCGTCAAGCGTTGACTGAATTCCAAGACAGCAAGGCTTTTGAGATTCTGAGGAAAGTGGAGCAGAACGTAACCGAAGCCGCCGCTATAGCAAAAGCAGCATCCGAGGTGGATGTAGAGTTCAAAGACGTGAAATTACATCGTGAATTTGCAAACTACGCAGAAGACGCATCAATTGACAAGGACCTCGCTGAATTAAAGGCGAGATTACAATAGACGCGATGTCTCATCGCCACCCCCCAAGTAGGAGATATCATGGACCCACGCACCTCTCCAAACATTGTCTTTATCATGGCAGACGATATGGGATACGGTGATGTCGGCTGCTATAACCCAGATTCAAAGATTCCTACGCCAAATATGGACAAACTCGCACAAGAGGGAATCCGTTTTACGGATGCACATTCGCCTTCCGCCGTCTGTACACCGACACGATATGGCGTCTTAACAGGACGGTACTGCTGGCGGAGCCGCCTCAAATACGGCGTGCTTTATGGTTACGAACCCCCCTTGATTGAACCCGAACGCTTGACAGTTGCTGGATTACTGAAAGGTGTAGGATACAACACAGCATGCGTCGGCAAATGGCATTTGGGACTCGGATTTTCGACGGTGCCGGGATATGACTTTGATTTCAATGCCCCGCTGCCGTGGTCCAACGCAGGACGTGAACTCGAAGATCATATTGATTTCACCGCACCACTCACTGGTGGTCCGGTGGATATTGGGTTTGACTACTTTTACGGGAATTCGGGTTGTCCGACATGCCAACCCCCTTACGGATTTATTGAAAATGACAGATTCGTCGAAATTCCGAGTGTCTATCATGAAGTACCAGAGTTTACGAGTCGTCCGGGGATGATGACCCCAAATTGGGAACATAAGGATGCGGATCCTATTATTGCGCAGAAAGCGGTTGCGTATATAGAGGAACAAGCCGATGCAGATGCCCCATTCTTCCTCTACCTGACCCCCTCCGCGCCGCATGAACCTTGCACTGAGGCCGTCGTGCCAGATTTCGCACGCGGACAGAGCAGTGCTGGGCCTCGTGGCGATCTGGTGTGGCTCGTGGATTGGATGGTCGGTGAAGTGATGGACGCGTTAGAACGCACGGGTAAAACCGATGAGACGCTCATCTTTGTCACAAGCGATAACGGTGCATTGCCCGGCGATCGAATTCAAGGCGATAACAGTCCGATGCCGTATCATCTCTACGATCATAAATCGTGTGGTGATTGGCGTGGTTACAAGGCGCATATTTGGGAAGGCGGACATCGCGAACCGCTGATTGCGCGCTGGCCCGGTGTCATCGCACCGGATACCGAGACTGATACGTTAACCTGCCTCACCGATCTCATGGCGACCTGTGCAGCGATTGTCGGGACGGAAGTGCCAGATGATGCAGGACAAGACAGTTGTAACATTTTGCCTGCGTTGTTAGGTGAAGAGCCAAAAAACCCTTTACGAGAGGCTATTGTGCATCACTCCAGTACGGGTGTTTTCTCTATCCGTCACGGCGACTGGAAATTGATTTTGGAGACCCAAGGTTCAGGCGGATGGCCACCCCCGAGCGATGGCGGTCCTAAACCGGGAACACCGGGGCAACTGTATCATATCTATGAGGATCCAAGTGAGACGAACAATGTATGGGACACATACCCAGAGGTTGTGGAACGTTTGACAGCATTGCTGGAGAGATTTAAGCAGGAAGGACATAGCCGGATGTGAACGGGTTCTGAAAAATAGGAGGGTTTAGCGTATGGAAACCTATAGTTTGTCACAACTCTCTGAGGAAACACTCAGGGCACTTGTAACCCTTCGCATACAGGTAGGTGTGTCTGACAAATGGGAGAACATGCAGCAGACTCCATTAACACCTGCAGAGAACGCCCAAATTGACTATCTCAAATCAATTTTGCGCGAACGTGACCTTGTAGTAATGAACGAAGCTACACTCTGGGCACGTGCGATCTACCCGCTTTTGGTGTTGGCAGAGCAGACTTATGTTCAAGCATGGGCAGGCGTTCCTCTGAAAGCCACCTATTCTGCTTTTCAACTGGAAGGTGAGGCGGATGGGGCTCTTGCCCCAGCTGCAGCAGGCAAACCACAACAGCCCTATCTCATTGTGCATGAGGCAAAACGCGGGGTCCATTCTTCCGATCCGCAGATTCAACTCTACGGTGAAATGCTCGCTGCTGCATGGCTCAATTGGAAAGGCGAGACGCATTCGCAACCATCCAAAACACCCTCTATAGACAGCCAAGAAATTTTTGGGTGCTACACCGTCTCTGAAAGCTGGACTTTCGTTCACGGCACCGTTGATGGTATTGAAACAGAAAAGCCAACGTTCACCGTTGAATTTTCGCGAGTATACAATGAACTGTTTGAAGCCGAATGCATCGTGCAGATTTTGAAAGCCATTGTCGCCAAGCAATTGGAATACCATTCTTAAGATTGTGCAACAACTGGCAGTAGCACTTGAAAGATTTTAACAGGATGGAAACTTGCGGAACGCAACCGCCAATTGAGCAAGGAGTTACAACTATGGAAAAAACTACTACAATTGATTCACTTTTCCGATTATCAGGTCCGTCGCAAGCGGATATCGATTCTTTCCATAACGATGGCTATATCGCTTATCCAGATGTGCTGACGGACGATGGCAGAGAAGGTTTGATTGAAGAAATCACCCAGCATTTTGAACCGACGCGCCAATACATTGAGGCGTTGAATAACGGGGATGAACCCGAACGTCCCTATTTCATTCGTCCGTGGAACGATCGCGGTAAATATAGCGATCAGCTTATTGATGACCCTTTTATTAACGCACTGATAAGTGCCACAATCGGCGATGCGTACCACTTCTGTCACTCTGCCCTCAACATAGCACCTCGCGGGGTCGGTCCTCTTGGGTTTCATCAGGATCATCACCATTGGAGACACGAGAATCCGGTCAACCTCGCCGAACGTGATAACTATTATATCCAGATTCTGTATTATCCGAACGGTTTCACGCGAGGGGATCGGAATCTTAAAGTTATTCCGGGCAGCCACAAAGTAGCACCAACGCGGGAGGCGACTCCAGACCGGATGCTTGCGGGTGAATACGACGCGGAAGCTGGACGGAAGCTCGAAGAGAAACGGCTTGAATTACCGCCGGGGAGTATGGTCTACATAGACGCGCGTATCTTCCACGCGGTTGAGGCAAAGCCCGCGGATTCGCCGCAACCCTATCGCATCTTCAATATCGACATCTTCAAGGAAGCAGGACCCCCGCACCGTTACACGCAGGAAATCCCTGATGACTGGATGGCAAAGGCGACACCGTTCCGCCAAAAGTTATTCAATCGTGAGGCGTATACAGAGGGGTGTTGGAGCTAAAACATTAAATCACTGTCAAAAGGGAGTAAGAATGAGTACACCAGATCGTCCGAATATCCTCTGGATATCTTTAGAGGATACGACACCGCGCTTCGGTTGTTATGGAGATACGCTTGCGCGTACACCGAACGTTGACCGCCTCGCTGCAGGCGGATGTCGGTTTCCAAATGCCTTTTCAACAGCCGGTGTCTGTGCACCCAGTCGTTCCGCTATTATCACCGGTATGTATCAGACTTCCATCGGAACACATCACCATCGGACAACGCATACAGACGAAAGTACACCTAACCTACCTACGCCGTATTCTGCTGTTCTTCCACCTTATGTGAAAACCTTCACCGAATACCTGAGAGGGGCAGGCTATTATTGCACCAACAATCGTAAAACAGACTATCAGTTTACACCACCTATCACAGCGTGGGATGACAATAGCAATCAAGGGCACTGGCGTAATCGTGCGGAAGGACAATCCTTCTTTTCGGTTTTTAACCCAACCGTTACACACGAAAGCGGTATGTGGGAAAAGGAAGATCGTCCACTGACCACGAATCCAGATGATGTGGAATTACCGCCTTATTTACCAGATACACCTAAAGCTCGTGCCGCATTGGCTCGACAGTACGATAACCTCGCCACTGCCGATGCCCGCGTCGGTGAATTGTTGGATCAGTTGGAAGAAGATGGACTCGCAGAGAATACTATTGTTTTTCTCTGGAGCGATCACGGTGAAGGACTCCCACGCGGTAAACGTTGGCCCTATGATGCCGGGATTCGGATTCCGTTGATTGTGCGTTGGCACGAAGAACTTAATCCAGGGAGTGAAAGTGCTCAATTGGTGAGCTTGATTGATCTCGGTCCCACAGTGCTTTCGTTATGTGGTGTTCAAGCACCGCAGCACCTACAAGGACAACCCTTCCTTGGCCCAGAAAAAGTAGAACGTGAATATATTTTTGCGACGCGCGACCGCCTTGATTTATCGTATCATAAGTTGCGTGCTGTGCGCGATAAAAAGTATAAATACATCCGAAATTATTATCCCGAAAAGCCGTATCTCCACTGGGATCCTTACCGCAATAGCCATCCGGTGATGCAGGAGATGTGGCGACTTCATGCCGAAGGCAAATTAGCGGGAGATCAATTGGTCATGTTCCAATCACCGTGCCCCACTGAGGAACTCTACGATGTGGAAAATGACAAGTATGAACTCAACAACTTAGCAGAGAATACAGCACACGCAAATGTGCTTAACCGGATGCGAGAAGCGTTGACAGCATGGCAATCGGAATTCGGGGATATGGGGAATATATCTGAAGAACAAATGGTGGCGCAGTGGTATCCTAACGGCACACAACCACAAACGGCATCACCACTTTTCATTCCGATTAACGCGTCTAACCCCGGCACGGAGCCTGCTCATGAAGATGGCGCATGGGACGCACCGCTGCTTCTGCAACTCTACTGTTCAACACAAGGTGCCTCAATTGCGTATACAACCGAACAAGGTGAAGATGTCCGATGGCAGTTGTATACAGAACCTTTGCGCTTACCGAAAGGTGAAACCGTTATAAGAGCAAAAGCAATTCGGATCGGTTACAAAGAGAGCGATGAAAAATCTCTAAAATTCACAGTTTCAGACAACTAAATTCCCCTGGATGCTTAGCAGGGTCATTCAATTTTAAGAAATTATTGGATTTCACATCTTTTTTTCAAGGATCCGGTTCGGTTAGGAAACCGAACCTACCGGGCCTGGTGGGTGAAAATTCGATCGAAAAATGGACAATTGAATGTCCCTGGAATGCTTAGACGACCCTATTGACATAAACCGCTGTTTAGGGTAAAATCGTTGCCAAAAACAGGGAGTTGTAATGAATATGCCAGATCGTCCGAACATTCTTTGGATCTCATTAGAGGATACGACACCACGCTTCGGTTGTTATGGAGATACGCTTGCGCGTACACCGAACGTTGACCGGCTCGCCGCAGGCGGATGCCGGTTTCCGAATGCGTTCTCGACTGCCGGGGTCTGCGCCCCGAGTCGTTCTGCAATCATTACCAGTATGTACCAAACCTCCATCGGTACGCACCACATGCGGACGCGGCATACGAACCCGAACACACCTGATATGCCGACCCCCTATTCCGCAGTGCCGCCGCCTTATGTCAAGACTTTCACTGAATATCTCCGAGGCGCGGGCTATTACTGTACGAATAATAGCAAAACCGACTACCAGTTCACACCACCGATTACGGCATGGGATGTATCCGATAACACCGGGCACTGGCGGAATCGAGATGCAGATCAACCTTTTTTTTCGGTCTTTAACCCGACTGTCACGCATGAGAGCGGTATGTGGGAACGGGAGAATCGTCCACTGACGACGACCACGAATCCCGATGATGTGCAGCTACCGCCCTACCTGCCAGATACACCGAAAGCACGTCAAGCATTAGCAAGGCAATACGATAATCTTGCGACTGCCGATGCCCGCGTCGGTAAGTTGTTAGATCAACTCGAAGAAGATGGTCTTGCGGAAAATACCATTGTTTTTCTCTGGAGTGACCACGGTGAAGGACTCCCGCGTGGTAAACGGTGGCCCTACGATGCCGGTATCCGTATCCCATTGATCGTCCGCTGGCCCGGCACATTGCGTCCTGATAGTGTCAGCGAACAACTTGTGAGTTTGATTGATCTCGGTCCAACAGTGCTATCGCTCTGTGGTGTACAGGCACCGACACATTTACAGGGCCAACCTTTCCTCGGGCCGGAGAAAATAGAACGCGACTACATCTTCGCGACGCGCGATCGGTACGATGAATCTTACGATATGGTCCGTGCTGTCCGTGATAAGCGGTATAAATACATCAAAAACTATTACCCTGAAAAACCGTATCTGCTTTGGATTCCGTATCGCAATCGGCACCCTGTGATGCAGGAGATGTGGCGCCTGTATGCTGCAGGCGAATTGGAGGGCGATCAGGCGGTTATGTTCCAATCGCCACGTCCCGCCGAAGAGCTTTACGACGTTGAAAATGATCGGTATGAACTCAACAATTTGGCAGAGACCGCAGGACACCAAGATGTGTTAGAACGGATGCGCGGGGCGTTAGCACAATGGCAGTCCGAATTTGGGGATATGGGAAATATACCTGAGGAACAGATGGTTGCAACGTGGTATCCTGACGGCACACAGCCACAAACGGCGGCTCCAATTTTTATTCCGATTAACGCCGAACATCCTGGGACAGAGGTAGCACATCGGGTGGGTGAATGGGCAGCTCCGCTTGTTTTACAACTCCACTGCTCCACGCAAGGGGCATCTATTGCCTATACGACAGAACAAGGCGACGATGCCCCTTGGCGGTTGTATACCGATCCCCTGCGTCTACCAAAGGGCGAAACAAGCATACGGGCGAAAGCAATTCGCATCGGTTATCGTGAAAGCGAAGAGAGAACGATTCATCTCAAAATTTCATAAGGAGATTATTAATAATGGCGCAACAGAATAGTCAAGACTATTTCGTTTATGTCGGCACCTATACGCATGGAAATAGCGAAGGTATTTACGTCTATCGCTTAGATGGTGCGACGGGTGCATTGGAATATAGTAGCAAGATAACAGGCGTTGAGAATCCGTCATTTGTAGAGATACACCCGAGCGGACAGTATCTCTATGCTGTCAATGAACTTAATGAGTTTGAAGGCAAAGCGAGCGGTGCGGTCACGGCATTTTACATTCATAAAGAGACAGGAGAGATTAGTTACCTCAATCAACGCGCAACTGGCGGTGGTGCCCCGTGTCATCTAAGTGTGGATTCGACGGGTAAATGTCTGCTCGTAGCGAATTACGGCGGTGGGAGCGTCACTGCTTTCCCGATTGCGTCGGATGGCAGGCTCGGTGAAGCCTCCGATTTTGTGCAGCATCAGGGGTCCAGCGTCAATCCGCAACGGCAGATGGAACCGCACGCGCATGCGATCATGATTGATCCAGGGAATCGTTATGCCTTCTCGCCTGATCTTGGACTTGATAAAGTGCTCATCTACCAATTAGATGCGAAAAACGGGAAACTCACGCCTAATACGCAACCGTGGGCGCGCGTGCAGCCCGGTGCGGGGCCCCGGCATTTCGATTTTCACCCGAATGGGAAGTACGCTTATGTAATTAATGAAATAGATTCTACCTTCACTGCTTTTCGCTACGACGCGAAGGCGGGAACACTCTCTGAATTCCAAACGATTTCCACGCTTCCCGATGATTTCGATGGCACCAGCCATTGCGCGGATATTCACGTTCACCCTTCGGGGAAATTCTTGTACGGGTCAAATCGTGGACATGACAGCATTGCGATTTGCGCGATTGATGCGGAAACAGGAATGTTAAACCCTATAGGTTATGAATCGACACAAGGACAGACCCCGCGAAACTTCGGACTGAATCCGGAAGGTACATTCCTATTTGCGGCGAATCAGCAAACCGATACAGTTGTTACGTTCACTATTGACGCGGAAACCGGTGAGTTGAATGCGACGGGGGATGTAGCAGAGGTACCGACACCTGTCTGTTTGAAGATGCTGGCGTGTAGTTAAAGTGATCATCTGTAGGGTCTAAGTAATTCTAAAATCTACGATAAATAGCCCTAAGGTGGCGGTTTTCGGTATTGAGACGGATCTATCTTTGGTTCAATTGAATCTATGGGATGAATCCACTTCTTATATCGAACGCACGTTACCGTAGGGCTGCTTAGTTTTCAGGTTGCTTAACGATCTTGATTGGAAAATCGTGAACTGGCACTCGCTCCGACAACAATAGCTCGGATCGGAAATCCCTTTTCCAGTAACGTGTGCTTCGGTTTCAAACCGTACCTACCAAATTTCAGATTATTTGCACAACTTATGCTTAAAACAGACACGATTCGTGCTTAAAACAGACACGATTCGTGTTTGAGAATCCATTTTTCGTGCTTAAATGAGAGAAATTAGCTTTGGCACGAATTTTGCTGTTGTCTTATTACAATCATTGAACATTAACTGCTGGTTTGCCAACGGTAAAAAGCATTTTACGGTTTATAGTGCTACTAAAACGGGAAATAATAATATTGACCAAAAATTAACGGAATTAGTCGTTTTGGACTTGCAAAAAGTTGTTAAAAAAGTGCCGTGAACCCTTATATTTAGTGGGTTTTTCGCTTGATTAATTAACGCAATTTATGGTAAAATATCAGTAGTAAAATAGGGGATTGTCAGTCCCC
>JAJEGI010000140.1 GCA_022819945.1 Candidatus Poribacteria bacterium | reverse complement strand
TTTTTGATTGGGAAGATTTTGAGGTCGCCGGTGGACTCGACAAACTCGCTGAAACGATCGCTATCCGTGAACGTTTTGAAACCGAGCGCGAGCAGCTGACCGTAGAATCCCCCAGAGCGGAAGTCGAACGGGTCCTCGGTTGTTCGCAACGGCAGGCGAACCGTGTGTTGCAAAAACTCAGGGGCGGGGCACCCCGTGTAACCTTCCGAGAGCAAATTCTCTCCCTCTTGGCTGATGGTGAGAAAAAAGCAGCTGAAATCACGACAGCAATTGACGGACACCCACAGGCGATACATAAGGAACTCCAGCGACTTACTAAGGTCGGTGAGATCGTAAAGGTCCGCTGGGGGGTCTATGCCCTCCCAAAACCATCTCCACCTCAGCAGTAGAACCCTGTATCTAACGACCCGCCCTTAATGCGAAAATCCGAGGGTAAAACCAAATCCTAACAACCCGATAATTTCTGATCATATTCCAATCCTGTCCAATCCCGTAAATCCTGATTCTCCGCACCGAATAACCGACTACTGACCTCTGATGGAAACCGACAACCAAATACCATTGGACATATTTTTTTTGATGTGATAATATATACACCAATATCTATCGTGCACCTTCCTGAGTGCACAAATTATGTTAAGACATGGAGGCATAGATATGATAGGCGGCCTTGGTCCCTTGGAATTAGTAATTATATTGGTCATTGTGTTGCTTATATTCGGTGGAAAACGGATCCCTGAATTGGCACGCGGTCTCGGCAAAAGCATTACAAACTTTAAAGCCGGATTCAATGAAGAACAAACGGATGAAACCGAAACAACAGCACAACAAGAAGCAGAATCACCACCAAAAGAGAAAACAGGATAGGATGGTGCCAGTTCCCAGTTTAAGGAAAAATTTTGATGAACGACAAATTACCCGATTTTCTTCAGAATGTTATTGAAGAATACCCCGAAGTCTGGAAAGCCTATCAGGCGTTGGGTGAAGCATGTGGCACCGCCGGTCCCCTCGAACCTAAAACTGTGAGACTCACCAAACTCGCATTGGCGATCGGTGCAAAGTCTGAAGGAGCAGTCCATTCACATACGCGACGGGCACTCCGAGAAGGGATCACACGTGAGGAATTGCAACAAGTGGCACTGCTCGCGGTGACCTCTATCGGTTGGTCGTCGAGTATGGCAGCGTTGTCTTGGATTCAGGACGTGGTGGACAAACAATCGCAGTCTGATTGAGGAAATCAGCATGGACGCAGGTTATCAACGCCATCAGATGTTTGCAAAACGCGTCTGCGGGGTTTTAATTCTCACGGTGCTTTTATCACTTACCCCGTCTTCAAGTAGAACTGAAACGACTTCAACACTCCAAGAAGGTGTGGAATATGTCAAATTACGGCTCTATCCACAGGCAGTAGATACCTTTAAGTCGATTTTATCGCAGCACCCAACGAATGTAGACGCACTCTTCCAACTCGCGAACGTCTATAAATTGCAAGATGAATTAGAATTAGCGATTCAGGCTTTTAACAAAATCCTTAGCATCGCAGGTTCAAAAAATGCCGAGATACCGGAAAGGCTTTACGGGTTAACGCACCTCGCGCTGGCAGAAATCTATTGCAAACAGAGCAAATTGGACACCGCAGAACAGCACGCCAAAGAAGCCGTTCAGAATCGTCCATCAGATGCGGATACACATTACCGACTCGGTTATATCTACACGCATCAGGCAAAATTTGACGAAGCACTCGCTGCATTCAAGCGTACCCTCACACGCAACCCCGATTTCGCAGAAGTTTATGAATGGCTCGGCTTAATCGCACTCATGCGCAATGAACCCCAGCAAGCAGTAATGCATTACCAGACGGCGATCCAGAAAAAACCCTACGTCCAGAGTGCCTACTACAACCTCGCCAAGGCCTACCGACTGCTCGGCGATATGCCAGCAGCAACGGAACACCTTAAACGATTCCACCAGATGAAAATCTATTACGACCGAACCTACGCCGTTGAAAGTGCTTTGGCAGAAGCACCGATGAACACGACGCTCCGGTTGAAATTGGCAGAAATCCATCTCGAGCACAAACACATTTCCGCAGCCGTCGCGACCTATCAAGGACTGATTCGGTTGCATCCGAATCTCACAGTCGGATACGATACATTGGGGCGGCTTTACATGAACCTTAATATGTCTGACCGAGCGATTCCATATTTCCTGAAAGTGCTCGAATTGAACCCAGACGCTGTAGAAGCACACGTCCGATTGGGATGGCTCTATACCAAATCAAAAGCGTATGACAAAGCAGAGTCGCATTTGCAAGCAGCTATAGAGAAGATGCCGAAACTGAGCTTGGCATACCACGGGTTAGCTGAAATTTACACACAACAAGGACAACTTCAAAAAGCAATAGATACCTACCAACATATCACAAAAATCGAACCTGACGACAGCGACGCTTGGGAAGCATTGCACACGTTGGAACGCCTGAAGAAGGAATCGCGAACGACGCGATAAATCTATATGCTAAAAAACGCTTATAATCATAATTTCCATCACATTTTCAGATTCGCACTCATCACTATATTTATAAGCCTCTTCTGCTCCACAGTCGCATTCACAGAACAAATTTTCATTGATGCTACGGAATCCGCGGGGTTAACCTTTGAGCATACTGACGGTAGGAGTGGTTTAAGACTCTTCAATGAATTCCTCGGATCCGGGGGCGGGTTTTTCGATTATGACGGCGACGGCGATCTCGACATCTATCTCGTCAACGGCGCGATTCAGACAGGCAACGAACAAGATAAAAAACCCCACAACGTTCTCTATCGAAATAACGGAGACAACACCTTTACCGATGTTACTAAAGAAGCAGGTGTCGGAAGCACAAGTTACGGCACCGGTGCCACCGTCGGCGATTACGATAATGATGGTGATTTAGACCTTTACGTCACCAACTTCGGTGGAGATCAACTCTATCAAAACAACGGTGATGGTACTTTCACAGATGTAACGACACACGCCAAAGTTGGTAATCCAAATTGGGGCACCAGCTGCGCCTTTGCTGATGTCAATAACGACGGACACTTAGACCTGTACATAGCGAACTACGCCGAATATACACCGGAAAACGACAAACGCTGCGAAGAACGAGGGGTCCATGTCTATTGCGGTCCGCACGCCTATCCTGCGGTTCATGACACGTTTTACAGGAATAACGGGGACGGCACATTCACCGATGCATCAACTGTATACCGTCCTGTAGACCTGATCCCGCAGCACGGGTTAGGCGTAACCTTTGGCGATTATGATGCCGATGGGAACATCGACCTTTACGTCGCCAACGATCAAGATCCGAATTTTTTATTTCAAAATACCGGTGCCGGTAATTTTTTAGAGGTTGCATTAATCTCAGGTGTATGCTATAATGATATGGGGAAAGAAGAAGCCGGTATGGGAACCGATTTCGGTGACTATGACAACGACGGAAAACTTGACCTCACCGTTAGCAATTACCAGACAGAAACCAATACCGTTTATCGCAATCACGATCGCTCCTTCTTTACCGATAATACCATTACGACAGGTATAGCGGAGGTAACACACGGCTATTTGGGATGGGGCATCCGATTCTTTGATTACGACAACGATGGATACCAAGACATCTTTGTCGCGAACGCACATCTAATGGACAATATCAATGTTCTTGAGAAACATGTAACCTATCCGCAACAAAATCTGTTATTTAGAAATTTAGGCGATGGCACATTCGCCAACGTCACGTCGGAGACCGACGGTTTAGCACTCAAAAAAGTCAGTCGCGGTGCTGCTATCGGCGATTATGACAACGATGGGGATCTCGATATCCTCGTCACCAACTGCAACCAACGTCCTGATTTGCTCCAAAACGCAGTCGGCAACCAAAACAATTGGATACAAGTCCAAGTTGTCGGACAAAAAAGCAACCGTTCCGGGATTGGTGCGAGAATTAAGGTCGTAACCGGAACACACGTCCAATATCGGGAGGTGCATAGTGGTGGGAGTTATCTCTCTTTCCACGATCTGCGCGCTCATTTTGGTGTTGGCAAAGCGGAACAGATTGAACGCCTCGAAATTCGTTGGACCAGCGGACATATTGACCAAGGGACACACCTCCCTGTTAACCGAAGGTTTATCGCAGTTGAAGGCGAAGAAATTGTTCCGATGGATTAATAATGCACAGGCTAACAGCCTATGCTACATGGAGGTAAAAATGAGGAACCTATTTATTATAATACTAACCCTTATCACATTTGCAGCATCTTTTGCTTATGCAGCAAACGAACCAGAGGATTCACTGATCCTCTACTTCTCTTTCGATTCACTCGATGGTAAAAACGCCATCGACCATTCACAATATGAAAACCACGGTGAACTCGTCGGGGACGCTAAACTTGCTGACGGTAAATTCGGCAAGGCACTTGAACTCAACGGTGAAAGCGACTGGGTTGTAGTCCCGCACGACGAGATTCTTACTGTTGATGAGAGCGTCACTGTCATGGCTTGGATCAATACCGAACGCCATCAGGGACCGGGTGGACAGCGGTGGCAAGGTATTGTTGCAAAAAGCAATAACCCGCGTTCCTACAGCTTCTATACCGAATTCCCGAGCGAATGTTTACACCTCTCCGTCGGCGGTTCAGGCAGTGTTTGTAACAAAAAGGTGCCCTTAGAGGAATGGGTACACGTTGTCGCACAAGTTGATGACGGCACACACCGGTATTGGGTGAATGGCGAAAATGCAGGTGAATTCGGCGGGAAACCACCCCCACCCGGTAAAGCCGATACCGCAGAGCTCCTCGTCGGTAAAACACACGAAGGTAGCCGCGAATTCCTCGGCCTGATTGATGAAGTCCGTATCTGGAACCGCGCCCTCACCGAGGATGAGGTCCTCGAACAGATGGAAAAAGGGCATTTTGAACTTTTCCCTGTTGACCCGCGGCAGAAACTCGCAACCTCTTGGGGACAACTGAAGAAAACCCCACAACGCTAACCTATCTATATGCGCGCTTTTGCTTCTTGTGGATGTTCAACCCAAGCGCGCATATATCTATTATAAACCAAAGGAGAACAAATGAAAACTTTCCTTTCTATATTGACAATTATCATGATCGCGGCACCTTTCGCACATGCCGCAGATCCAGCCGATGATTCGCTCATCCTCTACTTCTCTTTTGATGAAATTGATGGTGATACGGTTACGGATCTCTCACAATACGGTAACGACGGAACTGTTGCTGGCGCGCCTGAGTTAGTCGCAGGAAAATTCGGAAACGCACTCAAACTCAATGGTGAAAGTGATTGGATCGAAGTGCCGCACGCTGATATTCTCACCGTTGATACAAATGTAACAGTCATGGCATGGATCAATGCCGAAAGACACATGGGGCCCAACGAGCAGCGGTGGCAAGGGATACTCTCAAAGGGCAATAGCCCGCGTTCTTACAGCTTTTATACCGAATCCCCAAGTGAGTGCCTGCACCTCAGTGCTGGCGGCAGCGGTAGCGTTTGTACCGGGAAAATCGCACTCAACGAGTGGCAGCACGTTGCAGCACATGTAGAGGATGGTACACACCGATATTGGTTAAATGGCGAAAATGTCGGCGAGTTCGGTGATAAAAATGCACTACCGGGTGCCGCCGATACGGCTGCTGTCCTCGTCGGTAAAACCCACGAAGGCAACCGTGAATTCCTTGGACTCCTTGATGAAGTTCGCATCTGGAACCGAGCACTCAATGAGGATGAAATCCAAGCAGAAATGAATTCAGGAACAACACCTGTCGAACCGCTTGGGAAATTGTCCACAACCTGGGCGACACTCAAATCCAAAAGGTAACAGGATCGAATAATTTTTGCAGGCGCGCTTAGAAGCGCGCCTGCATCGTGAATGAAAGGAGAATAAAGAACATCGTGAACGGAAAATTTATCGCATCAGCCGACGTAGAACGAGACGAACTCGATTGGGGTACAATCGGTTGGCTCAGCCGTCCAGAGAGCACAGGCGCGAAAGACATTGTCGCTATGGAGGTTAGCCTCTCCCCCGGTTACGGACACGACTTCCATAAACATCCCGATCAAGAAGAAGTTATCTATGTTATAGAGGGCAGCGTTGAACAGTGGCTCGAAGATAAGAAACAAACGCTAAACGCAGGCGATTCTGTTTTCATCCCTGCAGACATGGTTCACGCCTCCTTTAACGTCTCCTCTGAATCTGCGAAGTTGTTTGTAACCTTGAGCCCTGCTAAAGGTGAAGAGGGATACCAACTCATTGATGTTTATGACGAGGCACCGTGGAATACGCTCCGCTCTTGATCCGCTCGGATACTTGAAGGATTTGGTTGGATAATATGCTCGGAACGCCGGTATCTGACACATCAGCACCAATCCGGCAACGGATGCGCGAATTCTACGAAACATCGGAAACTTATAAAAACCTTTTGGCTGCACACGATGAAGCCTATCTCCGACACTACGTAGAATTGGTAATCCGCTACGCGCCCCCGCGCTCTAAGATCCTCGATCTCGGATGCGGGAACGGTATCTCCGCGCGGCTGCTCAATCGGGCAGATTTCGATGTTGTCGGCACCGATATTTCTCCGCTCTTTCTTGAAGAAGCACAGCACTGGGAAAATCCGAGACTCCGATACCAAGTCTGTGACGTGATGGAACTCCCTTTTGAAAACGAGTCTTTCAATGTCATCTGCTCAAACGAACTCGTCGAACACCTACCAGACGTGGAAACAGCGTTGACCGAAATGATGCGGGTTGTATGCAAAGGCGGACGCATCGTGATCTCTGGACCAAATCTCTGTTCACCGTTGATCCCGTTACTTGATTGGCTCAGCCTCATGTCTGGCAAATCCGGTAGACCCGTCTGGGGTGAAACGAAACGGCAAGCCCTGCAGCAGTTCGCACGAAACTGTCGGCTCTATGTCCAAAAACGGTTCTTGACGAAAACACCACACTTTATTTATCGTGAACCCGATCTACAAGCGGATGCAATCGGCGGCGATGCAGACAGTGCATACTACGCCAGCCCGATTGATCTCGCGCAATTTTTCCGATCACACGGGTTCACGATCATCAAAAAAGCCGTTGGATTTGGTATAAAAGGTAGAATCATCGCGGGCGCGTTTCCGTACCTGAGTCCTTATATTACCATGGTTGTGGAGAAATGAACATCCGTCCGGACGATTTTGTCTTAGAGATAGGGAGCGGTCATAATCCGAAAGCACGTTCGGATGTCTTGTGCGATAAATTCATAGGCGATGACGAACAGCGCGGCGGCGCCATCGTTACTGACCGTCCGATGGTGGAAGCGGATGGACAATTCCTACCGTTCGCAGATCAAGCGTTTGATTATGTCATCTGTTCGCATGTATTAGAGCACGTCGAAGACCCTGCACAACTCATCGCCGAATTAGAGCGCGTCGCATGCCGTGGCTACATTGAAACGCCTTCTGAAATAGGCGAGCGGATCTATGGGTGGCACTACCACAATTGGGTCGTCAACTTAGTTGACGGCTGTTTGATGCTACAAAAGAATAAAAAAAATTCCCAATTTGGGCAACTTTTTCACAGGTTGGCAGTAACAGACAAGCATTGGAAGCGGTTTCATATTACGCATCATAACCTATTCCTTGTCCAATACGAATGGAAAGATAAAATAGACTATAAAATACTGCTCGAACATGAATCAGCTCTGGATTTGGAGTGTCACGATACGCTTGATAGACTTGTTGCATCAGATGGTAATGTTCAAAACGAGTGGTTACTGCTTCTTAAAAGCGCGGTGCCGCGAGGCATCGTTTCCCGTGCAAAATCGCTCTTGACAAAAGGAAAAAGTCGGCAAACAAAAACATTGCAAGAAATTCTCGTCTGTCCGCAGTGTAAAGGTGAGATTACGTGGAAAGCACACAGTCTCCACTGCAAAACGTGCGAACAGACCTATCGGATTGTAGATGGCATTCCACGTTTCACTTTTTAATTGCACTATTGTAGATAAGCAAGGTCATTTAGTTTTAAAAAATTCTCGGGTTTTATGCTTTCTGTTACAGATCCGGTGCGGTTAGAAACACGCACCTACCGGTCCCGGGAGGCAAAATTGGACGAAAAAACCGAGAACTAAATAGCCCTGGTAGATAAGAGCAAAAAACCGTAGCTCGTAACGAAGTGGAGAGCGGATTTAAGAAAAGCACACCAACGATCCAAATCCACCTCGTTCCTCCGCAAGGTAATATAAAAAAATGAATGTAGTACCGAAAGAATTTATCCGTGTGATGCCGGATACGATGCAAGGCTTCGTCAGTGAAGCGTTCCAGAAGGCAGGGACTTCGGAAGAAGACGCTGCGCACATCGCGCGCCTATTAGTACTCACGGATCTGCGCGGTGTGTTCAGTCACGGCACACAACAAACGCCGGGATATGTGGGGATGATGCTTGATGGTAAAGTAAATCCCCGTCCAAACGTCCGCTGCATTGACGAATCTCCGACAACAGCAATCTACGACGGCGATGGCGGTATGGGGCATTTCGCCTCGTATCATGCCGCACAGGCAGCGGTCAAAAAAGCCAAAGCGATGGGGCTCGGTGCCGCAACGAGTCGGAACCACTTCCATTTCGGGAGCGCTGGTAAGTATACACGGCTCGCGCTCGAAGCGGACTGCGCCGGGTTCGCCGTCTCGTGCCACCGTTTCCGACACGGTGCCGGCGGCTCAATTGCCACCGCAACGGGTGCCTCACCGATGAGTTTCGCAATTCCGGCGGGCGACCAGCCCCCTATCGTCGTCGATATGGCAACCGGTATTGATGCCAAGCTGCCGTTGGAAGAGGCATTTGCACAGAGTCCTGCTGCGTTTTTCAAGATGTTAGGTCTGAGTCATGTGAGCCATGCCCTCGGTGGGTTTATGGCAGGCATCTGGCTGTTCGATAAGCCGCCGGATCCGCCAACAATCTGGGAAGGTGCCAATCAAGGTGCTTTCATCGCAGCGATTGACATCTCCCGCTTCCGACCCATTGACGAGTATAAAGCGGAGATCGACCAACACATCCACGATGCACGACAGATGCAACCCGCCCCGGGTTATGACCGATCAGATCTACCCGGCGGCTTAGAATGGGAGCGCGAACAGGAATGGGCTGAAATCGGCATCCCGGTTGGCGAAGGACATCAGGCACAGTTGAAAACAGTCGCTGAACGCGTTGGGATTCCGCTTCCATTTTAAACAAGACTCCCGCAAAAACCTCGCCAGCAACACGTAAAAGGAGAAATCTCGTGGAGGAGAATAAAAATTTCAACGAACTGCTGATCAACAACTTAAAACAGATACACACCCGCTTGGATCGCCTGGATGCCAAGATTGATACCAAAACCTATAAGAAAAATGTCAGTTCTTTAGAAAAGCAACTTGACCGGATTGAAACTAATATTAAAGCCTTTACATGGGTGATGGTCATTGAGGGAGTTATCATCATTATCATCCTTGCTTTATTAGAAGCGTATTGATGAATTTTCAAGCAAAATTACTGTGAGATCTGCACATTTTTGGATAACAACGATGCGGATGTGAAATTTGACTAAGATAAAGGAATTAAAAAACAGAATGGAAACCAATACAAACAACACAGAAGATCGAAATATCGTAATTATTGGCGGTGGCACGGCTGGATTTGCCGCGGGGGTCTATACATCTCGTGCTATGCTTGAACCTGTTCTGATTACAGGCGATGCGCTCGGTGGACAACTCTCCTTGACGCTCGACCTCGAAAACTACCCCGGCTTCTTTGGGAACGAGGCGGGTGTCTTCATACAAGGCATGCAGGAACAAGCCGAACGGTTCGGCACTGAAGTTAAATTTGATACCGTAACCGCCGTTGACTTCTCGCAACACCCGTTTGCTGTCACGACTTATGAGAAAGAATACCGTGCGAAATCTGTGATTATCTGCACGGGTGCCTCACCACGGACGCTGGATATTCCGGGTGAAGAGGGATACGGCGGACGAGGAGTCTCTTACTGTGCAACGTGTGACGGGTTTTTCTTCCAAGACCAACGGCTTATCGTTGTTGGTGGCGGTGATGCAGCGTTAGAGGAAGGCATCTTCTTAACCAAATACGCCTCCGAAGTCTACATCGTCCATCGCCGCGATCAACTCCGCGCAAGCCAGATTATGCAGGAACGTGCCTTCAAAAACGACAAAATCAAGTTCATCTGGGATACCATCGTCGAAGAGATCAACGGTGACGCAGATAAAGTGACAGGTGCGACCCTCAAAAACGTTAAGACCGGTGAGACGCAACTTTTCCCGATTGACGGTGTGTTTATCTTTATTGGACATATCCCGAACACAGAACTCTTCACAGATGTCATACATACAGACGACCAAGGCTATATCATCGTAGACGAGATGCAACGCACGAACATAAACGGTGTCTATGCCGCTGGTGATGTGCACGACCATGTGTTCCGTCAAGCAATCACTGCTGCGGGTGCAGGTGCTGCAGCCGCGATTGCCGCCGAAAAGTTCGTCGCAGAATTAGAAAACCGCGCTTATCCGGGAAATTAAAAATCAAAGGATGTAATAGGAGAAATTTGTGCCAAGAGAAAGACTCGCCCTCGGTTTAGATTCAAGCACACAAAGTCTATCTGCTATCGTCATTGATATCGACACAGCAGAAAAATGCTTTGAGCATTCGCTCGATTACCGCGCCGATGCACGCCTCAACCAATTCGGTATCGGAGAAGACTATATCTTGCCGCCGAGAGAAGAAGGCGAAGCCGAACAACCGCCATTGATGTACCTCGCCTCACTCGATGCCTTGTTCGCTGACATGCGCGAGGCAGGCGTATCACTTGAATCTATCCGTCTCATCAACACGTCGGGACAACAACACGGACACGTCTATCTCAACCGCGACGCTGACGCGCTTTTAGCACAGTTGTCACGTAGGGGCGAGGTTACCTCGCCCCTACCTGACGAAGATGAACGCGACTTGCAAACCCTACTCAAGGATGCGTTCGCATATCCGAACGCACCCATCTGGATGACCGCGAATACCGTTACACAAACCGATGCCGTCCGAAACGGCGTCGGCGGGAAAGCGGAGATGATTAACCTCTCAGGTTCTGATGCACCGCTCCGATTCACGGGTACTGTCGTTCGGCGTGTCGCAGAACAGTTTCCTGAACACTACGCAGCGACAGCAAAAGTCCAGTTAATTAGCAGCTTTATCCCCGCCGTGCTAACCGGTAATGCAAACGTACCCATCGATTACGGAAACGGATGCGGAATGTCGCTCATGAACTATCGGTCAAGGACGTGGGATGCAGCGTTGTTAGGCGCGACGGCGTACGGATTATCTGGCGGTGTGGCAGCACTTCAGTCGAAATTGCCCCTGCTCGCGCGTCCAGACGCTGTCGTCGGAAACCTTGCCGCATATTACACAGAGAAATACGGCTTTGATGAACGCTGCGCCGTTATAGCAGGTTCTGGCGACAACCCGCAGGCGAAAGTACCTGTCGCTGGTGATCTGCTGAGTCTCGGCACCAGTTTCGTCAACATGGTATCAACCGATGGAGATACACTCGACCCAGAGGGATTCGCCAATGCTATGTATGACGGCATCAATCGTCCTTTTATGTTCGGGTGCCGTACAAACGGTGCTATGGTCTGGGATGCGGTGAGGAACAATTACGGCTTAGCAAAAGAAGCATACGCGCCCGCAGAGGCAGCTTTGAAACAGATAGCACTGGGACAGTTTATGGCGTTTTGGCAACCCAAAACCGAGTCTTTTCCTGTCTCCGGCGCATTTGACCTGATCCGATCCAACGCACAACCGACGTTAGCGGAAGATTATACGGGTATCATTGAAACGAGTCTTGCCGCTGTCTACGTCTACTCTGCTGTCTTTACGAAGCAGACGCAAACACCGCTGTTCGTAACCGGTGGCGCGACCGATAGTCCCGAAATCATGCGACGCGTTGCCGGGATTTGGAATAGACCGACCCTACCGGTGGAAAAGGGTGGTGCAGCGCTCGGTGCAGCCGTCGCAGGGGTCAAGGCACTCCACGACGCAGAAAACGAACCCTTTGACATCGAAGCGTTCAGTGCTTCCGTTCTGAAACGTGGTGAACCGATTCAACCGAACCCTGAAGATGTTACCGCTTATCACGGTGATAGGAAATATCTCCAGCGGTTCCGTGAAACATACGAGAAGATTATGGCAGCGCATCCTGTGTAGAGATGTTAGATAGGATAGCAGGATGGAAGCCAAGAAAAGACCCACTTCCAACCTTCCAATCTTGCAATCTTCCGATCCTGTGATGGAAGGGAGGGAAAGATGGACAATTTCCTAACGCACTTCGACGAAAAAGGCAACACACGGATGGTGGATGTCGGCGGTAAAGAGGAAACGTTACGCATCGCTATCGCCCGCGGGTATATTACTGCCCGTCCTGAAACACTCCGATTAATCGCTGAGCAAAAGATGAAAAAAGGCGATGTCTTAGAGGTCGCACGACTCGCGGGTATCATGGCAGCGAAACGGACAGGCGAGTTAATCCCACTGTGTCACCCGCTCGCCTTGACTTCAATTCGCGTTGAACTCGCAATTGCAGATGACGATAGACCTTGCATAGAAATCGAAGCAGAAATTCAGACAATCGGTCGTACAGGCGTAGAGATGGAAGCCCTCACTGCTGTGTCAGTCGCAGCGTTGACCGTCTACGATATGTGTAAAGCAGTAGACAGAGAAATGGTCATCGGTAATGTCAGGCTCGTCAAAAAGACTGGCGGTAAAAGCGGTGATTTCATATCCGATGCCGAGACGCAGCTACCCTAAAAAGGATATACGCATGAAGAAAAAAATGTGCCAAATACCCATTGTAATTCTCACGACTCTTCTAATTTCCACAACAGCATTCGCGGCAGATTACGTGCTGATTATCGGTGGTGCTGCCGGTGAGAAATCTTTTTACGATGCATTTTGGAGTGCCACCTCCCGGTTCCACCAACTCCTCACCGATGAATATGGGTATACATCAGAGCAGATTACCTTTCTCTTTGAAGATATGGGTCCATCAGAAGAGATACAACTCGTTGATACTGAAGCAAAACGCGAGCAGGTTTTAGCAGCGTTCACCCAACTCGCTGAAACCGTTCAACCCTCAGATCAATTGGTGCTCTTCATGCTCGGACACGCATCTCGGACGGGTAGAGGCAGCGTGAAGTTCAATTTACCCAGACGGGATATTACTGAAGCAGAATATGTGACACTTATTAACAGCATCCCTGCCGAGCGTCAAATTTTAATCTTCGGGTTCCCTTATAGTGGTAAACTTGTGCCGCAACTCAGCAAGCCGGGACGCATTATTATCACCTCAAGCTCACCTAATGAGGGTTACTCGCTACAAGCAGGATTTGGCAATGTCTTTGTTGACGCTTTCTTCGCCGCAGCGAACGATACCGACAGAAACGGCGACATCTCTCTGTTAGAAGCGTTTCTATCACTACAAGCACGGACGAAGGATTTCTATGAAAAAGACGGGAATGTCCAATCTGAACATCCGCATCTTGATGATAACGGCGACGGAAACGCTACCCGAAACTTAACAATCGTCCGAGAAGAAACAGATGACGGCACACTCGCCGAAAAAACGTTCTTGGGAACACGACGCTCGGCTCTACAAAGCCCGCCGCCGGAACCAGAGGTTTTAACTGACGCACAAAACCCACAACCGCGCACGCCGCCAGATTTCACCGATGCAGTGCCTACTGTGCCATCCGAAACCGACGAGCATAGTCATGAGGATGGTTCTACCGCTGCCCACAGCCATGAAAATCGTAGATCATCGCTGCCGTATAATTATATTAGCGAAGCAGACGAAGCAGCGATCCAAGCCGCTATTGACAAACTGCCTTCTCAAGAAGCATTTCCCGATGATGGAGCCGTCATCCTTTGGGACAGTGTTGATATCAATATCGATGAAAAGAGTCGCTATGTCTACTCCACACGACGGGTCGCTAAAATCTTTAACGAAGATGGCAGAAGCCTTGCTGAGATCAGCATCCCTTATATGCGCGGCAGAGACGATGTCACTATCCATCATGCCCGAACGTTGACTCCTGATGGCAAAATTGTTGAACTTGATACAGACAAAATTATACGCGATGTGCCACCGCCGAGTGCCGTAGAAGCGGGGTTGGATGTCGATGCACGCTTGATGTACTTCACACTCCCCGAAGTTAGCGACGGTTGTATCATAGACTACGCCTACTCCACGAATAACCTTGGACACGTCATGCGCGGCGAATTTTGGCGGCAAGTCTATTTTCAAGGACAGCAGCCTGTACAATATTACCGCTTCACCGTACACATCCCAAAGGAAAAGGAGCTCTATTATCAGGTTTCAGGGGCACCCGCGGCTTCCACAGCCTCCGGATCAGATGACGCTTTCCTTGATATTAAACCCACAACGACAGAGAACAACTACACCCGCACGTATATCTTTGAAGCGCTAGATGTGCCGCCATTAAAAAACGAATACCTGATGCCGGCACCGCAAGACCTCGCCTATAACATCAGCATCTCCTCCCTCGATTCTTGGGATAAACTGGCGACATGGTATGCAACACTGATTCGCGAGCAGGATGAGATTACACCGAAAATCGAAGAAAGAACAAAGCAACTCCTCAGTGGTGCTTGGTCCCGAAAGGAAAAAGTAAAACGGCTTTATGAATACGTTGCAACGAACATCCGGTACTACGGCTATGAACTTGGAATTTGGGCGATTAAGCCCTATCCGGCTGACTTTGTTCTGAAGGTAGGTGCGGGGGATTGTAAGGACAAAACAACCCTCCTCTCCACAATGCTCGCATCTGAAGGCATTAATTCCTATCCTGTTCTCATTTCTGCTGGGGACACGCGCGGTGTCAACGCCCATCTTCCGGATGGCGGTTCAGAGGTCGAAGCCGTCCCGTCGCTCGCCTATTTCAATCACATGATCCTTGTTGTTGAAGGCGACAAAGACGGCGAATTTATCTGGCTCGATCCGACAGCCGAGACGTGTGCATTCGGGGATCTACCCGCCGGGGACCAAGACAGATGGACACTGATTATTAATCCGCGGCTTTTAGACAAAACCACTGAACAGAAGACCACTAACGGCGAAACTGGCGATATACAGAACGCACTCTACCGCTTTCAAAAAAGCCCTTCCCTGGATGCAAAATCAAATCTCAAACGGGTTCACACGCACGTCGAGGTCAAAAAAGACCTCAGTGTCTCTGTCCGCCAAGAATTGACGGTTACAGGGAGCTTCAACATGAAACTCCGTAGCCAACTCAGACACCTTCAGACCGCCGAAGAGAGATCGGAGTTCTTACACAAAGCATTGGAACTCGACGCTCGCGCGAAAATAGAGGATCTTACGGTCTCCGAGCTTTCGGAGTTGGAGGGCGAATTGAAGGTTGAACTTACGTGGCGTTGTAAGGAATACCTCTATGCGATCGGCAGTCAGTTTGTGCTTGAACTACCGCTTGTCAAGCATCCCTACGCCGAATTACTGAGCGAGGAACGCCGAATGTATCCCGCCGCTATCGGCAAAGCACTTACCCTTGACGACAAAATCACTGTCAGTACGGAAGCACCCTTTAAGATAGATATTGTTCCCGAGGAACAGACGCTAAAAACCGATGTTGCGGAGATTCAACTCCGATACGCCAAATCCAAACGTAAAGCCGAAATGCATCAGACGATCCGGTTCCTGACGCCAAGGGTCACACCGGATTACATCCTGCATCTCAAAGATGTCGTCAGAATCGCTTCAAACCGAGGTACAAAACGGTTCATACTAACGCAAGAGTTTTAATAGTTGTCAGTTGTCAGTTAATTTCTTGTGGCGGTCGCTTTATTTTTTCACTGCCACAACACCTTTCTTAACTGAAAACTGAAAACCGATAACTGATAGCCAACAGCCATAAACGAGGTAACCAATAAAAAATGCCAGCAACAGAAGAAGTTCAAGCGATAGAAGAATTGATGGAGAGCCAAGAATTAATCTTGGCACAACTGAAAAAAGTAATAGTTGGGCAAGAGGAAGTTATCAATCAGATGTTGATGGCACTTTTTGCTGGCGGGCACTGCCTATTAGAAGGTGTCCCAGGACTCGCCAAAACCCTTATGATTCGGACTTTGGCGCAAATTTTGAACTTGCAATTTAAGCGCATCCAGTTCACACCCGATTTAATGCCTGCCGACATCACCGGCACTGACGTGCTTGAGGAAGATCGAACGACCGGACACCGCTCAATTCGGTTCATCCAGGGACCGATCTTCGCGAACATCCTCCTCGCCGATGAGATTAACCGGACACCCCCGAAAACACAGGCAGCACTCTTAGAAGCCATGCAGGAATATCACGTTACCGCTGGCGGCAACGAATTCCAATTGGAACGGCCCTTCTTTGTGCTCGCGACACAGAACCCGATTGAGCAAGAGGGAACGTATCCGCTCCCAGAAGCACAACTCGACAGGTTTATGTTCAAAATCGTCATCGACTACCCGACAGAGACAGAGGAAACAGACATCGTTTCAACAACAACCGGGGCGGAGATACCCGAACTTGAAACCACACTGTCCGGCAGCACGATCGTAGCACTCCATAACATTGTGAGACGTGTGCCCGCAGCCGATAACGTCGTGCAATATGCCGTAAAAATCGCGCGTGCGACCCGTCCGAAAGAAGAAGATGCCCCCGATTTCATCCAACAGTGGGTACGCTGGGGCGCGGGCCCCCGTGCCGGGCAGTATCTCATTTTAGGGGCGAAAGCCCGTGCGATCCTACGCGGACGCTACAACGCCTCTTGCGAAGATGTGAAATCCGTCGCACCTTCAGTGTTACGCCACCGTGTCTTAACCAATTTCCACGCTGAGGCTGAAGGCGTTGACTCCGACACCGTCATCCAACGCCTACTCGACACAGTGCAAGAACCCGCTGCGAGATTGTGAACCGTCCCCTTAGGTATAGCAGGAAAGTGGATGGAAGAACGGAAGGATGGAAGAGCGGTGATGATACTTCCAGCCTTCCATCACGCCTCTCTTTTTTTTCTATGAAGGTTTCTGTTATCATCCCAGTCCTCAATGAAGAGGACGCCATCGCCAAAGTCATCGCCGATATTCCGAAAACAGGGTACAACGCGGAACTCATAATCCAAGAAATCATCGTCGTTGACAACGGCTGCACGGACAACACCGCTGCAATCGCCAAACGGAACGGCGCACGGATTGTAACCGAACCGCGGCGCGGGTACGGATACGCCTGTCTCGCAGGCATCGCAGCACTTGAGACGAAACCCCCCGATATCGTCGTCTTTCTCGATGGCGATTACAGCGACTATCCAACGGATATGCCACGCCTCCTGCAACCGATATGCAATGGCGACGCTGCACTCGTCATCGGCGCAAGGACACAAGGCGACGCAAAAGAGGCGTTATTACCGCAAGCACGCTTCGGTAACTGGCTCGCCTGCTTCCTGATCCGACACTTCTTCGGCGTCCGCTACACAGACTTAGGGCCCTTCCGAGCCATCCGATACTCAGACCTACTTGCCCTAAACATGCAAGACAAAACCTTCGGCTGGACAGTCGAGATGCAGCTCAAAGCCGCGAAACAGGGTATCCCTTCATGCGAAGTCCCCGTCCGGTATCGCAAGCGCATCGGCACCTCCAAAATCACCGGCACCCTCACCGGCACCCTCAAAGCAAGCTACAAAATCCTCACCACCCTCATCTACCACCGCTTTTTGGCATAAACCTCTTACTTTCTCAACCGCGTATTTTCCAATTGAAACCCACCCAAATTAATGCTATACTTAGTCTAACATTCCCAAGACTTACTCGGTATGCCTACGCTTGTAGGAGGGGTTTGTAACCCCGACGCTTTAGAGATTTACAAACAATAAAAAAAAAAGATAAAAGCAACATACAGAAACGGTGTGATTGAACCGTTGGATAGGATTGACCTTCCGGAAGGACAGGAACTTGAGGTCGAATTTAGCGTTCTCCAAAAAACGCCTCGTGAACTTTCTCGCGAAGAGGCAACGCAAACCTATACCGCTCTTATCAGACAGAGCGAGGGATGGTGGATCGGGTGGATATTGGAAGTCCATGGCGTTATAGGTCAAGAACGAACAAGAAGTGAATTTTAGATACGCTGCAAATCACACTTCGTGAAATCTTAGAATATGAAACCCCGGAAGTGTCTCTCCGAACTGAAAGTGAGGTTGAGGAAGTAAAGGCTTCTGACATCTTAGAGTTCGGCGATCCCGGAGCATCACATCAAGCCGAAAGCGGGTTTGAAGAAGTGAAAATTGATGTCCAAAACGTATCAGGATAAACCATGAAAAACAAATTTTCCGACAACACCTCAAACATAGATAACTCCCCTGAACGCAATCCAGAACCATAGGTGTCAATTTAGACTCGGTCCTCCAGCCCCGGTAGATGCGGTTTGCAATCCCATCGGCTCGTCCGCGAAAACCGCCACCCGCAGCGTTTGCTAAACAAGCCATCCCCTAAACAAGAAACAGAGAACTCTGGCGGGATCAGTCCGGTTCGGTCAGCTTTGGCTTCCGAGACGCCGGCGGTGTAAAGAGTTCCCGTAGGTTGGGTTGAACGGAACTCAGAAGGCAGATGTATTTTCCAAATACCCCTCAAATCTGGTGTGTTGTCGTCCCTAACCAAGAACACAGTGAAACCCAACTCCACACCGTCAGGGGCAGTGAACCGGCAAAGGTGTTGGGTTTCTCTCGGTTTTGTTTGATATCCCATCTATGAAGAAAGTTTGTGCTTGTGTTGCTTTTCAGTGTTTTGAGGGTATCCGTTCAACCCAACCTACGGGACGATACGGTTGTTTCTAAAATTGACACTTATGGTTCGGTTTCCTAACCGAACCGGATACCACGCGAAAACCTTGTATGAATCAGAAACCTCTTTAGCCCCGTAGGGGCGGCATCTGTGTAGAAACGCGTTTGTCCCAATTCTTTAGCCCCGTAGGGGCGGCATTTATAGAGACGCTATCTCAAAATGATGTGAAAAACTCCTAAATTGACACCTATGGTTCGGTTAGGAAACCGAACCTACCGGGCCTGGGGTGTCGGCACGTCATATATGACGTTTATAACGTCACATTAACGTCACACAGCGTCGAAGTAGTCATAATTCGGAGAGTGCTGCCACCGCGGCGTGTTCGGATTTAGAGATCACACCTATCTTTGCTGACAGCTGATGGCCCTATAAAATTTCATAGCAAATTTCATAGCAGCTTTTAACGAGCCTGTTACGAAAACCGCCAAAACCCCAGTCATAGCTTAGGTGGACAGCACTTCATAAAATTCATAGCGTTCTCGATTTGCTATGAAAACTATGAAATTTTACACCATTTTTCGGTATCCCGATTTATCCATACAACCGACAGAAAACCGACAATTGAACGGTTCTGCTAAAAAACCACAATTCCCTTGATTTACTGGTGATAGATTTGGTATAATTAAGAACAAAATAGGAAATTTTTACGGCGAGCGATCGCAATCCATAACTTCAAAAGTACACACATTTAACCCAAAACCGACGGGACGACTACAGCATGGCGGTACGAGATGGAACTTTAGAGAGATTCTGGTGTGTTAAACAGATAGACATCTTCCAAGATCTCTCCGAGTCAGATGCAAACGCGCTCGAACGGATAACGACCTTCAAACAACTAAAATACGGAGATACTATTTCTACCGAAGGCGTTTATCTGCTGAAGGAGGGACGCGTCAAAATCTATGAGACACCGCCTGAAGGAGAAGAGGTCACTTTAGAGGTGCTGGAACCGGGTGAAATGTTTGGGGCAGTCGAATGGAACGACAACGAAGCCAGTCGGAAGATCACCGCTGAAACGCTTACGGAAGTCGTTATCGGTATCGTTCGCGCGAAGAACTTCCAATTCTTCTTGAAGCGAAAAATGCATTTAGCGGCACCCTTCAAACGTCCGTTGCGTCAGCGTATCCGATGTGCTATAAATGCTGTCCTGTGTAGACTAAAGGCACCTGAAACCTTAAAATCCGAATCGGCATCTGGTAAAATGACAGAAGCTATTAACCTATTACACACAAAGCCGAAATCACGGTTGGAAATGACGAACCCGTTTCCAAATATTGCGTTTCGGAGTCCCGCATCTCGGCTCGCGCTGCTGTTACAAAATTACGCCGACGCGCCGAAGCGAAATCCCATAACGACTGGACGCGGTTCGCAATGCACGCTCCGTCCACTCTCAACAAAAAAAATAGCACAATTAATCGGCTGCGCTGTAGAACAGACAGAAACACTCTTAAATCAGTTTAAAGCGTCCAACGTCCTTGAGAAACGGTATCGACGCATTCGGATATTAGATCCGTGGCAACTCAAGAAGATTGCCAACGCAAGAATGGCATCGCTACCGTCCAAAACTGTCAAGAATCAAGAGAACACCGAAACTTATGAACAAAACGAACCCTTACTTGCAGTTCGACCAACAGATGGTCGGTGATATCTATACCTCGCAAGAGGTGATGGACAACCTGACCGTCCTCTGCGATGAATACGGTGCAAGGTTCGCCGGAACACCAGAGGAGTACCAAGCCGCCAACTATATCGCAGACTGCTTCAAACGCTACGGACTCCAGAACGTCAGACTCGAAGATTACCCTTATGCCGGTTGGACGCGTGGCACGGCGACCCTTGAGGTGCTGGAACCGATCCGCCGAACACTGCATTGCATCTCGCTCCCTTACTGTCCGGCTGACGACATCACGACCGAATTAATCTCTGCCGGACATGGAAGCCCACCGGAATACGAGGCACTCGGTGATACCGCTACGAACAATCTTGTCATGGCGAAGAGTTCTTCACCACCTGACCTCGGGAGATGGGTACACCGCAAGGAGAAGTTTGAACGCGCGGTCCTCGCTGGCGCGAGCGGATTCATTTTCGTCAGTGAACATCCGGGCGTCGGCCCCGAAACAGGGAGCCTTCAAAACGATAGAGCTGCACCTATCCCGGGTATATCCGTTTGCAAAGAGGACGGCGAATTCTTGACGCGGTTATTGGAACGCAAACAAGGAAAAGTCATACTGAAACTCCAGACCACGGACATCAACGAGCCTCGGACATCATGGAACGTCGTCGCGGATCTACCGGGTTCTGAAAACGGTGAGGAGATGGTGATTGTCGGCTGCCATTACGACGGACACGACATCTCGCAAGGGGCACACGATCCTGCCTCTGGTATGGTATCCGTCATAGAAGCCGCCCGCGTCCTGTCCGAGTATGCCGGTGATTCGCTGAAACGTACTGTCCGGTTCATCGCCTTCGGAACAGAGGAAATCGGACTCACAGGCGCGTTTCGGTATGTTGACGCACACGACTCGGAGTTGGACAACATCCGGTTCATGCTAAATATGGATGCCGCCGGTGGCACAAGTCGTAAAGGTATCGTCCTACACCAATGGGACGCGCTGGGCCCCTTCTTTAACACCGCGCGTGAGCAGATGCATGCCGAAATGCCTGTCGGACAGAAAGTGCATTCTTACTCCGATCACTTTCCATTTTTCCTGAAAGGTGTCCCTTCAAGCCATATAGGCGACCCAGAGGCACCCCCTGCGGGTAGGGGTTTCGGGCATACGGCTTATGACACACTTGAAAAGGTGAAATTAGAAAATCTCCGTGCTGCCAGCGCAGTCGGGGCAAGGATCGCACTCCGATGCGCGAATGCCGACGACTTTCCAGCGAAACGGCGGTCCCCCGAAGCCGTCCAAGAAATCGTTGATACCGATCCAGGGTTAGAAGGGTATCGTATTTCTCTGAAACTGACACGCTAAGTTTTGTAGGACTTACGCAGCCCCTTTGCGGGGTTTTTGCTTGGGGGTTTCTTCAGGGTTTCAAACCCCGCCTGCGGGGTGTAACATACCCATTATCGGGGTTTCAAACCTCGCCTGCGGGGTGTAACATACCCACTATCATGGAAAAATGCGTCCGTCCTATTTTGAAAATTAATAAAAAGTGGATTATGATACGTTTATGTCGTTACCATAGTTGTATTATCGTGTTCCTGTCTGCTATATTCGTCAGTACGCTTTGTAACACTGCCGACAGTGCGGAATTCAGCAAGACAGATGCACAAAACGCAGTAACTGCTTCGCGGCGGACCGCAATTGTTACGGCAGTCGCGAAAGCCAGTCCTGCAGTCGTCAACATCAGCGCAGTTCGGAACGTCGAGACACAGCCCGCATTTGAAGACTGGTTTTGGGGTGAAATCCCCTATTCGCGCAGGCGTTCCTTCCGAACAGTCGGTTCGGGTGTCATTATTGACAAAAACGGATATATCTTGACGAACCACCACGTTATTGACGGAGCAGACGACATTACTATTATTGCATCCGATGGACAGGAATTCACAGCACAGGTCCTGGGATACGACTATTTTTCAGATCTCGCGCTTTTGGAGGTGGACACAGACACAACCTTACCGGAGATCCAGTGGGGAAATTCGGAATCTCTTTTGATAGGGGAATGGGTTGTGGCAATTGGAAACCCGTTCGGTTTATCAATAGGGAACGCGCAGCCGACTGTTACGGCTGGCATCGTGAGCGCAACGCAACGCTCCCTGATTGTCAACAACCTCTACCATGAAAGCCTGATTCAGACAGATGCCTCCATCAATCGAGGTAACAGTGGTGGCGCATTGGTAAACATATACGGTGAACTCATCGGCATAAACACCTTTATCCGTTCAACCAGTGGCGGTTCACAAGGTGTCGGTTTCGCCATCCCTGTTAACAAAGCGAGAAAAGTCTTTCAACAGATTACTGAATATGGCAGCGTTATCCCACCTTATCTTGCTATGGATGTGCAAACCATAACCGAAGAACTGGCAGAAAAATTGTCAATACCGCTGAATACTGGGATTCTGGTGTCAGAAATAGAGAAACAGAGTCCTATCGCGAAGGCGGGCATTAAACGCGGTGATGTCATCATCCGCATTTCGGGGCATCAGATAAGAGGTGAAGAGGATTTTCACGCACTTACACGGCTGCTGCCGCTCAATCAGCGGATAAAATGTGAGTTCAGCCGTCGCGGCAAAAAACGGCAGACAGAATTCACGCTAAAAACCCGACAATGGGATTATACAGCCCCCGGATGGGGTATAACCTTTGCACAACCTGATAAGGACATGGCGCGCAAGTATCAGATGCCCGGCGTTATCATCACGCGTGTTGACAAAGAAAGCAGATTGCGGGGTGCACTTCAGCGTGGAGACTTCGTCTATCAAATCGACGATACGCAAATTCATTCGCTCGAAATTTTTAAATTCGTTGATGAAAACATCCGTAGCCAATATAAAGCTTTACTCTATTTTCAACGAGATGGTGTTCAAGAAGCAATTCCCATTTTTTTTAATAGAAACAATCGGCGAAGATAAGTGTTCTTATAGTCGTCAGTTAACAGTTATCCGTTTTCAGTTAAGCATCTAATCCACCTCACCGAACCGCAAGGAAAATTAAAAAAATGAAATTGCAACTACCAACGCTCATCGCCGTCTGCCTTGCTATTCTGTTGGTCGGCAGTATCTACTTTTTCGTCGGAGACAAGCCGCAGTTGGGTATCGCTGTCAATTTGGAAAGCGAAGAGTTCAAACAACTTCGCACGCATGCCACAGATGCCTTCAACGCTGGACAACTTCAACAAGCCATTGAACTCTACAGCGAAGCATTAAAGATGCGCCCGGAAAACGCCGAAATCTATAACGACCTCGGCGCTGTTTACTACAAACAGGGCCTCGAATACGCTGGCCCGCTTTGGCCCTCATGGGAAACGGAGTTAAGAGACGAATCCGCAGACAAAGCCGTATCAGAACTCAAAACGGCTATTGACAAAATAACCTCTGGCGCAATCACATTCAAAACACGGCATGAGGCAGTCGCTGACGCGATTGAAGTCGCGGCGAAACAACTCGGCGGCGAGGTGTACAGGCAACGCTGGGAGAATGAAATCACGCTTAATGTGCTTGTTGGACAGACGAAAGTCTACCTATTGCGAGCCCGTGACCACTACATACGCGCCATAGATTTGAAGCCTACACATAGCGTCGCCTATCGCAACCTCGGTTCCTTTTATATGAAGGTAGGTAGAACTGATATAGCACTTGATCAGTATCAGGAAGCGTATAAATTGGATCCGCGCGACGCCGAGTTAGAAGAGTATCTGAACCAATTCAGGAAGTAGAGCGTACCTCAGCGGAGGAACCGCTTATGCAGCACAAACTCTGCGCAAATTGTGGGTTTTTGAATCCGCCGTTCAAATTTTGCGGTGAATGTGGTACGCCGCTTGACAGCACCTCGCGTGCCAGCGAACTCCCCGCAGATACAGTTCCCATCGAACAGATACTGTCACACGGCGCAGAACGTCGCCAACTCACTGTCCTCTTTTGCGATATTGTGGACTCCACCGCTTTCACCGAAAAACTTGACCCCGAGGAACTCCGAAATCTGTTAGAGGTCTATCGGACATGTATTATGGAGGTGGTGTTAGCACAAAGTGGACACGTCGCACGCTACTTCGGTGACGGTATCCTTGTTTACTTCGGTTACCCGACCGCACACGAAGACACAGCACATCGTGCGGTCCGCGCCGCGTTAGGCATCGTCGCCGCTCTGGAAACTTTGAACCCTTATCTCCACGATTCCTTCGGCGTAGAAATTAACATTCGGATTAGCATTGATACAGGACGTGTCGTCGTTTGGCACATCTCAGGACAGGAAGCTCCCGAAGCAATCGACATCGTCGGGAAAACGCCGAATGTCGCCGCAAGGATGGAAAAACTCGCGACCCCGAACACGGTTGTCATTGGTGATACGACGCATCAATTGGTCGAGGGCTTTTTCAAGTGTGAGGCACTCGGGGCATCTGTACTCCGCGGTATTTCGCAGCCCGTGAACATCTATCAGGTGTTGGGTGAAATCCCGGCACAAAGTCGGTTGGACATCGCCAGCGAGAACGGATTAACACCGCTTATCGGACGCGAGCGAGAAGTTGAGATACTCAAACAAGGTTGGACACGCGCACTCGCAGCTCATGGACAAGCACTCCTTATTGAAGGTGAAGCCGGTATCGGAAAATCAAGATGTGTTCAACTGATTCAAGAACACGCCAAGACCGATTCAGAAGTGGTTACCTTAGAAGGGAGATGCTCGCCTTATTATCAGAACAGTCCACTATACCCTATTCTTTCGCTGTTCCAAGAACACGTCGTACAGTTTACAAGCACTGATACTGCACAGATAAGACTTGAAAAACTCGAAGACCTCTTGCGTGATTATAGCGTTTCAACTGTCGAACAAGATACACGTCCAGAGGACCAAACGCAGGCGGACACTCCAGAAACTTTGCCACTCCTCGCCGAATTATTGGATATACCTTTTGAGGTCCAACGCCAAACGGAAACCGGGAGCGGCGCGCGCCTGTATGGTAGACCCGTTGAACAGGACATATATCCCGCCGGATGGAGAGGCACACAACGGCGGCAACAGACGCTGGAAGTACTTGTTCAAGTGCTGCTGAAAATGTCAGAACGCAAACCCATACTCTTTGTCGTGGAGGACCTCCACTGGATCGATCCATCGAGTATAGAATTTCTTACACTCTTAATCGCACGCATCGAAAATGCCCGAATTTTCACAGTTTTGTCCTGCCGTTCTGACACACAGTATTTTCGGCACGCTGTACACTCTCAGGAACAAGAAAACTCGGAGACGCTTTCCGATGGAAATCTTACAAATTCTGTCTTAGAGAGAGAAACGCTGACGAATATTCTGCAACCGGCGTGGGCAAATACATTGACGTTGGCGACCCTTACACCTTCGGAAGTCGAAACAATGATTCAGCACGTTGCAGGCGATACACAACTGCCATCAAACCTATTAACCCAGATCGTCGAAATGACTAAGGGCGTCCCGCTGTTCGTTGAGGAACTCACGCAAATGATGCTTGAAGGCGACACCGCGGCTCTCTTTTCCGATGCATCGGACATAACGCGACCACAACGGCAAACGATGGAGGTGCCGGTAACCCTACAAGATTTGTTAACAGCACGACTCGACGAACTCGGCACCGCAAAGGAGATTATCCAACTCAGCGCAACGCTCGGCAGAGAATGGACAGCCGAACTCCTCCATCAGATCGCATCAGGCGTTAATCTCGAAAACCACACATTCACTGACCTCGTATCTCTGAAAGGTGAATTGGACACATTAGTAAACGCTTACATTCTCAACCGCAACGAACTACCTGATAACCAGTTCCGTTATACCTTCAGACATCCGCTACTACGTGAAACTGCTTACCAATCGCTACTAAAAAGCAGACGCCAACAGTACCATCAACAGATCGCAGAGGTATTGCAGCGTACAGACAGTTTCCAACCCGAACTCGTCGCTTATCATTATACCGAGGCAGGGCTCCCTGAAAAAGCGGTTGATTATTGGCACCGTGCGGCACACCGAGCCTTAGAACACTCCGCAAATGTAGAGGGTATCCGCCACATCACGCAAGGGCTTGCCGCTCTTGAAACACTTTCGACAAACGCCAAAACCCGGGCACAGCAGATCGCCGTCGCGCAGCGTGAATTGGAACTACAGACAACACTCGGTACAGCACTGATTGCGACCAAAGGATACGCCTCGCCAGAGGTGGAAGCCGCCTATACACGCGCACGCGAACTCCTCGAAACACTCGAAGAAAGGGAGGAAACTCAGGTAGAAGACGCACCGGATGCTTTACTGTATCGGGCAAAAGATCTCCGATTTCCAGTGCTGTTCGGATTATGGCTCTCTCATCTGGTAAGCGGACGGCTGCTTTCGGCACGCGAACTCGGTGAAGCCTGCCTCGCTATTGCCAAACAAGCAGAAAACCAAGCATTTGAAGTCGAAGCATATCGTGCCCTTGGGGCAACGCTCTACTATTTAAGTGAATTCAAAAACGCTTTGGCACACTTAGAAGCAGGACTTGAACGTTATCAACCGCAGCACCATCCGGTCCCAGCGTTCCTTCACTACGTCGCGGAACCCGGAATGACGCTCCTCGCCTATTCCGCGCCGCTCTTATGGTGCCTCGGTTACCCTGTACAAGCGGAAGAACGGATTAATAAGGCTATAATTATCGGGCAGAACACGAACCACCCTTTCAGTCGGGCTGTGTCGCTGCATTTTAAAACCGTGCTTTATCAGTACCGCGGTGAAGCGGCGCAAGTAGACCCCTCAGCAACGCAAATGCTACAGATATGTCAGGAACACGGGTTCTCCGCCTGGGAAGCCGCAGCAATTGTGATGAAAGGGTGGGTACTCGCAGAGCAGAACCGCCCCGAAGAAGCCATCGCGACCATTCGTCAAGGCATCGCCGCATGGGAGGAGACAAGAGGTGAGATACTTCTGCCGCTCTTTCTCGCGCTCCTCGCACAAGTATATCAACGCGTAGGACAATACAGTTTAGCCTTACAAACACTCGATTCAGCACTATGCGTTATTACACGTACAGGGGAACGCACTTATGCTGCAGAACTCACGCGACAGAAGGGTGAACTCCATCTCACGCTTGCCGATAAAGTCGAGGCTGCTGGCACAGAAGATACATCGTCAATAGTTGCACAAGCTGAAGCCGACTTTCAGGAAGCGTTAACAATAGCACAACAACAAAGCGCGAAATCATGGGAACTCCGAGCCGCACTCAGTTTAAGCGAATTATGGCGCACCCAAAATCGGGGTAAAGACGCATACAATCTACTCAAACCGATATATGCATGGTTCTCAGAAGGTCTTGATACAAATGACCTTGTACGTGCCAAAAATCTCCTAAAGGAATTAGAGGTTTTCGCAACTGCTCCTAAACCGAATGAAGAAATTTGCGTTTAAAAAGAAAAAGGAAAAAACATGAAACTTGGCGTTGTTGGACTCTGCGGTGACTTCCGCACACTTACATCAGATGAAATCGCAAACATCAAAGCATTGGAATTTACAGGCTTGAGTTTCCATTTCCGTAGCGCGGAGATTCCATCTGTACCACCAGACGCTTGCACACGCTGTGTGCAAATGTTAGAAGCAGCAGCACTCGACCTTGTGCAATTCGGTATAACCTACGACGAGTGTCTTTTTCATCCAGATGTGGCTGTCCGAGAAGCCGCGATTGCGAGCGTCCAACGCGGTATGGCAACTGCTGTCTCTCTTGGTGCACACCACTATCTGTTTCGTCCGGGGAGTCTCAACCCTGAGGGGGCTTGGACATCGCATCGGGATAACTACCTGCCAGCATCAATGGAACGGTTGATTGAGACTTTGAAACCGATTGCGGAACATGCTGAACAACACGAACTCACACTCGTTATGGAGACGCACGCCGTCTCTATTATGGATTCACCGGAAACCTGCCGAGATATCGTAGAACAGGTCGGTTCCGATAGACTTCGCATCGTCATGGATTTCGTTAACCACTTTCAAACACTCCGGCAGGTCTATGATAGCGAAGACCGCCTGAACCACATTTTTGATGTGATGGGGCCTGTCGCACCGATGGCGCATATTAAAGACATCAGTGTTCAGAACGGTTTGGTACTCCATCTCAATGAAGAAGTTCCCGGCGAGGGTGAACTCGCACTCGGTGTTGCACTCAAACGCTTCGATGCCCTCTATCCAGATGGTTACGGATTGATAGAACATTTACCCGCGGAGAAAATCCCACTCGCGAACACCAACGTCCGGCGTATCGCCGCCGAAAATGGAGTTAATATCCACTAATCTTATCTCGGAGCGGTGGGAAAGGCATCTCGTGAACCCATATCTCTTACCGAAAGCCGACGGCTAACCGCTAATAGTTTCCAACACGAAAAGGAGGATTGACACATGCTTAAAAACGTAAGAATCGCACATTTTTTATTGGACCGCTTGCCCTGCTATATGCTAACGGCTGTTTTGTTGTCGCTTTTGCTATTGCCCGCAGCGTTTGGTCAAGACGATGCGGTTACCGACGCAGTGAATGAAGGCACAAGCGGTATTTGGGCAAAGGTACAACTTTACGGTGGCGTGGTTTTAGTCATCTTCTTATTTTCTGCTTTTTTTTATCTCATAGGACTGTTCCGGAAAGATAAACTCCTGAAAACGCTTTTAGACAAATATGTTGTCTTTCATATGAAGGACGGTAGACGCTATCGAGGCACAATGCGGCTTGAGCTCTCAGGTATGGAAATTATCTCCGAGGAATCCCGACAACGTGGGCATGCGCCGAGTTACATCTTCACGAACCAGGAACGCGACGATCAAATTGTGGCATATATCCGTTATCATGATGCGATGAACGAACGCGAACTACGGGAACGCACGTGGGAACTTGAGCGGGTTTACCACCCACCCTTCATCTACAAAATGGGGCGGAAAATCCGAAATATGTTCATCGCCCTCAAAGAAGCCTCAAAGAGTGCTATCAACATGGTACTGCAGAATGTCAAGGGTAGTATTAGCGGGCAATTTAGCAGTTACAGTGCAGCATACCAACAAGCAGTGGGGAGCAATAAAGAAACTGACATCACCGGTATTGACGAACTTACGGCTACCGATATTTTATCGGATCAGGAAAGATACGAACGGCTCATTGAGCGGTTAGTCGGCACCCGTATCAAAGTCCGCACAGCGACAGGCGAATACACCGCTATCCTTAAAGATTACAATGAGAAACATATAGCGTTGATGGATGTCAAAGATGGAGACAATAACGGTTACAGAGATGATTGGGGACATGAAATTGAGTATAAGCACAACTTAGATGCACTAAATCACCGTGATGATCGTGGGTTACGCTATCGCGCCGAAGGCGACGACAAAAACGGATACTTTCTCGTTTTTGAAAACAATACGCCTTATCAGATCCGACTTGGGAAGATCGAGTTTTTTGACGGTCCACCGGGATGGGGGTGGGACGCTGAATTTAAAAAATATATAATCAACGCCTTCAGTGTTCAGAAACTCCGAGTCCAACCCGTTGCCAAACATAATGTCGGTCCATTTGTGCGCATCGCTAAACCTGAACAACTCACGATAAGACACTATAAAAAGTTTAAGATCAACTTCCGCTCCTTCCGCGATGCCGATATCATTTTCCCGCGGGGACCGGGATATTGCACCATTGTCGAAAGCGCAGAGAAATATCAACCCGAACTCTTCAGCTTAACCGGCTTAACCGACACCATCTTAGACATGCGCGATACCGAGGACATCGCCATCGCAAACAAAGACGGTAAACCTATCCACGGTATCAATGTCGTTCACGGATACGTGACCAACGTCAACGAAGAACGCATTGACCTAAAAACAATTGACCTCAGTTATGGTCGGCGATGGGACATTGAAAACGCATTTCGCCGTTTTGATAATAAATTCCGCCGTGGATTCCCGCTTTTTAAGAGGCTCCTACCGATAAACCGCGCCAAGATTACAGCACACGCCTCCATCGTTGAACAGATACACGATAACGCCGTGCGCCACGAGGCGTTGGCACCCCTCGTCTATCCAGCACGAAGTTTAAACCCAGCGGAACAACGCGCACGCCGCCGAAAACTCATACGTAACCGAATTGTCGGAAACATAAACGCTACCTTTAACACCAAATTTTGGAAACCGAATGACGGGGTGCCCAAGATACCTGGGGTCACGCGTTCAGAAGTGCAAATGGCGATGCCGATCAGACTCATGGCATTTACTGGCAATACATCTTCGGTCGAATTTCCTGTCTTGGAACGTTTTGAATATATTCAGGAACATCACATGATTTATAAGGAAACGCAAGATCTACGAACCGACCGACTCCCGAAAACCGATATTTTGTGGATCGGCAATGGCGAAATTTACAAATCCGGCTATCGTCTGAATATTGATGCTGAACACCGGATCAAAAACTTCGTCAGCCAAGGCGGGGTTGCCATCGTTTCAGGGCAAGATGTCAAAACCAGCACCAAACAGCGCCGTGGTGCGGGATGGATCCCAGAACCCCTCACCGGCATTGAATGCGATGAAACTTACGAATTATTCCCTACATCGCAAGGGAAACGGTCACGTATCTTCCAATACCCAAACCCACTGAATGGAAACCATCACGACGAGCCAGATGCGATGGATCAACCCGCCGTTCGATTGGACGATATGTGGCTCGACCCGCTCGGAAAATGGACATCTCTCGCTAAAATCAATATCGCTGCAGCCGGGCTTCCGAGGGATGGGTTTGAAAAGGCATCCGGGTTACTGCTTCTACCTTTTCAGAAAGGGTTATACATCGTCACCAGCTTAAAAAATGAGACAGAGAAGGATGTACAAATCAACGATAAGATGATGGAAAACCTGCTCCACTTTTCCGTCAAATGGCTCGATAAGCAACGCGCGCCACATAAACGACAAAGCACGAGAAAATAAGAATCAACGAGAAGACAACAACGCTGCAGTAAGTCTTTCAATGTCCTCCGAGATAACCAATGCGATCTCCAGCACGGCTATCGGAGATTCCAATTGTGCCACAAGGTTCACCAGTTTTTGCTCATCTTTTTGTGTTGTGACAATCAAATCCGCTTGCGCAGCCTGAAACGCGATGTCTATCTGTACTATGTCCGCCTCAACATAAACGTGATGATCTGGAAATGCTAATAATTCCACACTCTCTGGAGAACACTGCATGAGCGTTGCGACAAATGCATCTGGCTTCCCTATCCCACAGACCGCAAGGATCCGCTTTCCTTTAAGCCCTTTCACAGCAGGGCGAAAACCCATTTCTTCTTTGTCTACTTCGGGTACTAAAGGATAGATACGGACGGGTTGGTGGATACTCTCCAAAACCAGAGCGTTCGGTGCTAATTGCCCCACCGCCTCTTTGGTATGTCGAGTGGCATCAGTTGTATCTATGTGTGTCAATACGATAATGTCCGCACGTTGGAGGGCGGTAGGCGGTTCGCGCAAGGTCCCCGCGGGTAGCAATTTCTGTGGCGATCCGAAAGGATGTTTTGCGGAAAGCGTGAGAATATCGACATCACGGGCAAGCTGCCGGTGCTGGAATCCGTCATCCAGAAGCAGGACATCTATATTAAAACGTTCAAGCACAATCTGCCCTGCCTGATAGCGTTGTCCACCCACAACAATTGGAATACCGCTGAGATGCCTTGCCATCATATATGCTTCGTCACCGCTCTCTCTCAGGGAAGCACACACCTTTTCACCGTCTGAGACGATTGTTACCTTTTCACGAGACACGCGTTTATACCCGCGCAGCAGAATGCCGACGCGCACATTCTTCTCTTGAAGGTGTTTTGCAATAGCGATAACAGCAGGCGTTTTCCCGGTCCCACCAACAACGATATTACCGACACTGATAACGCGACACGGCAGCGTACGCGCTTTCAATACACCAAGTGCATAAAGTCGGTTTCGTCCTGAGATAACCGCGGCATAGAGCCAACTCAGCGGAGTTAATAAGAAACGTAAAGGGGTAGCAAGAAGCCTTTTCTGAAACGAGGCAAGGTCGAGCGAGGATGTGAGTTTCATTAGAAATTGTTCATAAGTGCCGGTAGCACGCAACAACGGCGCGTGCGAATTTTAAGCGAAAACCCTTATCTTACCAACGATCTGCATTCACGCTTGGCGAACATTTAAAAATATCAATTCGGCTGTGCGTTCAGCGGCACCGGCCGTACCGAGTTGTGCGTAAACGGCTTGAAGCGCATCCTGTTGTTCTTCCCGTTTCTGTGGGTTCCGTAGAAAATCGAGTGCCAACGCTGTCAAAGCAGCCGGTGTCAGTTCCGTCTGTAGTAGTTCTGGGACAATGTCGCGTCCAGCAATAAGGTTGGGGAGTCCGCTCCGATTTAATGGTGTCAATGCTTTAACGATGTGCCAATTAAGTGCTGCCGTACGAAAGAGGATAATCATTGGTGTACCGATACATGTTGCCTCAAGCGTCGCTGTGCCAGAGGTAACCAACAACAGGGTCGATGCGCGCATCGTTGTGTAGGTCATCCCTTCCACGATTTTGATGGACGGGATCTCAACATCTGACAATTCCTGTTGGCATTTCGCAATGCGTTCACGGGAAATTCCGGGGGCTAACGGAAGAACCCACTGTGCATTCGGATAGACCTGGGCAATATTCGCAGCGGCTGCTAACATGACAGGCAAGATGTGTCGGATCTCGGAACGGCGACTCCCCGGCATCAACCCGATAACAGGTGCTTCCTGATCATCTCTCATTTCACATAAATTGAGATGTTCTCGCGCCTCGTGCATCGTTAAGGAGGTTTGGGCAAAATCGATAAGTGGATGCCCAACGAATTCAGCGTTCGCACCGGCGTTTCGGTAAAATTCAGCCTCAAAAGGGAAGATCGCAGCAACAACATCTGCCCACTTTGCCAACTTCCGCGCACGGTTCGCACGCCATGCCCACGCTTTCGGGGGGATGTAATAGACAACTGATACACCACGCCGCCAAGCAAATTTGGCTAACGGCATATTAAACTCGGCAAAATCGACAAGAAGGAGTACATCAGGGTGTTCCTCACGGATACGACGTTTCAGATACGCCTGTTTCCGAAGGAACATGGGGAGGACAGTGACAACATCGGCAAACCCCATAACAGCGGAATCTCGGATGTGCAGATCAAGTTTCACCGATGCCGCTGCCATCTGATCGCCACCCATGCCGAAGAGTGTTATATCGGGACACAGTGTCTTGAGTTGCCGGGCAACATGGGAAGCGTGCAGATCACCAGATGGCTCACCCGCAACAATCATAACTTTCGGCACAATAATCTCCAAATAGTTATCATGCCTCACAGTGAGAGTAGTTACGCACTTGTGGTAGTCACAAGGTTTGTACCCGCCACAAATGGTCCCTTAACTGAAAACTGATAACTATTAAGGCATCATCCCCGGCACTTTCAGCCCATCGGTTTCATCAAAACCGAACATCAGATTGAGATTCTGCACAACAGCACCAGCCGCACCTTTACCAAGATTATCAATCGCTGCCATCGCGACGACACGGCGGGTCCGCGTATCCACTTCAAGTCCAACATCACAATAATTGCTGCCGAGTACTGCTTTTGTCTCCGGGTATGCGCCCGACGGGAGCACCCGAACAAACGGCTCATGCTCGTAAAAGTCTGAATACATGCCAAGGGCTTCTTCAGTGGACATCTCTTCGGTGAGACGCATATAGACGGTACTGAGAATACCCCGCGTCATCGGGACAAGGTGCGGCGTGAATGTCACACAAACAGGTGCCGAGGCAACAGCACTCAACTCCTGTTCGATTTCCGGCGTATGTCGATGTGAACCGATGTTGTAGGCGACAACGTTAGACTCTCGATTCGGATAGTGTGTATTCTCGCGAGGTTTCGGACCGGCACCCGAAATGCCGGACTTCGAGTCAACAATGATGGAGTCCAATTTCACGACACCTTGCGCGACCAACGGCAGTGCTGCGAGCGTCGCACTCGTCGGATAACACCCCGGATTCGCCACAAGTTGGGCATCCCGAATTTTGGCACGATACCGTTCCGGCAACCCATATACCGCTTGCTGCATGAGTTCCGCGCTGGTATGTTCAGTGTGATACCACGCTTGGTATGTATCGGCATCCCCAAGTCGATAGTCCGCGCTAAAATCCACGACGCGTAAACCTTGCGCCAGAATTTGCGGCGCGAACGACATCGCGACTTTGTGCGGAACAGCGAGGACAACGGCATCTACCCGCTCTTTGAGGGAGTCAAGGTCTAAAGGTTCAAATGCGGACGAGAGAAACCCGCGAAGATTTGGAAGGACACTGTCAATACGCTGCCCCGCGTAGGTTTCAGAAGTACAGAGTGCAACCTGTAATCCGCCAGAATGGTTAGCGAGAATGCGTAACAACTCACTGCCGCTATATCCTGATGCACCAACAATCCCAATTTTTATCATTACATCTCACCTTGTGCCCTTTACTACGAGGTCATAAATTATGTAGGAATTTTACCACATTTTGAGGGCAATGTCAAATTACGGCAAAGCAAAAAAAAACGGAGTGTAACCATATTAACACTGCTGACAGCCATTTGAAAGAAATCAATTGACAGTCCCTCACATACAAGGTAAAATATAATAACTTTCGGTTTGTGCGTTACTTGCCGGAAAATCAAAGGAGAAACTATGAAATTTGCACGCTATGAATTAAATGGCACAATCAGCTACGGCATTGTCTCAGGAGAAAACCTGAAGGTCCTATCGGGATGTCCCTTCGGTGAACACTGCGAAACAGGCGATACCGTCGCATTGGCGGATGTCCAACTCCTCGCACCGACAATACCGACAAAGGTGTTGGCTGTCGGTCTGAATTATCGGAGTCATTTGGACGGCGCACCGGAACCACAAAACCCTGAAATCTTCATCAAAACGCCTTCCTGTATCAACGATCCGGGTGGCAATATTGAACTACCTGACGGCGATGATGACGTACACGCCGAAGGCGAACTCGTTGTCATCATGAAGAAACAGACTCGGAAAGCGACACCGGAAGAGGCAGCCGCCAATATTTTGGGTGTAACCTGTGGTAACGATGTCAGTGCACGCACATGGCAGAGCGATGATATGCAGTGGTGGCGCGCCAAAGCATCGGATACCTTCGGACCCATCGGTCCCGTCATCGCGACTGACGTTGATTACACCGACGCGCAATTGGAGACACGCATCAACGGCGAAGTCGTTCAGAAGCAGACAACTGCAGATCTCATTTTCCCGGTGACGACAGTTGTCAGTTTCATCTCACAGGCGATAACCCTTGAACCCGGAGATGCAATCTTTACGGGTACACCCGGCACAACGACTGCATTGAAAGCCGGTGATGTCGTTGAAATTGAGATTGAAGGCATTGGCGTTCTGAAAAATCCAGTTGTGGCACAGTAATTTCAGTTACCGAAATATCTACTCAATCTTCACCAAATCTCGGTCTATTTCAATAAGGAGAAGACAATGATTTTCAAAAATCTATCTCTTTTTCGATGTAGCCAAGTTCCTGAAAAAACAAAACTTGGGCTTAAAATTATCGTCCTGTTGTTGGGTCTCAGTATAGCAGGACAAGCATCGGCAGTGCTACTGTTTCACGATGATTTTGAGAAAGATAAGATCGGAGCAGAACCGGGCAAATGGGAAGTCGGACACGACGGCAAAACAACCGCTAAAGTCGTCGCTGACCCGAAAAAAGCAAGCAATAAAGTCTTGTTGACTGCTGACAACCCATCTAACGACTCACGGCACGATGTCGGCGGCTCCATTTATGTTGTCGGCGACGCGGGTTGGGACGATTACGTCGCTGAATGGGATATAATGTTCCCCGATGACTTCTACATGGGGGTTGTTTTTCGCTTTCAAGATGGCGAAAAATTCTATCTCAGCGACCGGCGGCAAGGGGGTAGAGATTATCACTTCTACAAACGCCAAGGCGGTTGGGCACTCGTCCAAGGCGGACTGGTGGAAAATGAACCCGAAGTCTGGTATCGCGCCCAACTGATCCTCAAAGGTGATAAGTTCACTTTCAAACTGAAAGAGCGGAAAGATAACAGATCGTTTGATAAAATCGATCCAGCGACCGAAGGTGAAGACGGGAACTTCAAAACCGGTAAATTCGGCAACTACGGCCTCGTTTATATCGATAACATTTTTATTGGTGATTCTGTGGAAGACCTCGTTCTACCCGTCGAACCACAGGATAAACTCAGCACGACTTGGGGCGCGATTAAGGATACCTATTAAACAAAAGCATGGAAGGTTGGAAGGAAATCGCTGCGCGTAAGATAGTGCTTCCACCCTTCCCGACTTCCATTTTCCCATTACGATTTGGGAAGCACAACCAACGGGCGCGCTGGATATACGGCGAGGAACGTTATCACTACGACTCACCTTACCGAACCGCAAGGAAATATAAAAAAATGCCGACTTATGTTGCTCATGGCGGAAAAGACACCGTCATCACATCCGAAGAAAAACGCGCCTTACTGCACGAAGCACTCCTCAAGTTAGGCGGTATCCCGAAAAAGATTCTGGTGATCCCGCCGGACATAACACGCCTCCACTCCAACGCTGGTGAGTTGACCCAACTTCTCTATGAATTGTGGGACACCGCAAACGGTACTACCTTTGACATATTGCCTGCCATCGGCACACACGCCCCAATGACCGAATCACAGATCGCTGAGATGTACGGCGATTTGCCGAAAGCGACATATCATGTCCATAACTGGCGGACCGGACTCCACCATTTTGGAGAAGTACCCTCTGAATTTGTACAGGAAGTATCGGGCGGCAAACTTGATTATAGTATTCCTGTCGCCGTAAACCGCCATCTTGTCGGGGAAACTGGGTCACCCAGCCCCTACGAACTCATCATCTCTGTCGGACAGGTGATCCCGCATGAGGTTATCGGTATCGCTAATGGGTTTAAAAACATCCTCGTCGGTGCGGGTGGCGTTGAGATGATTAACAAATCGCATTTCCTCGGTGCCGTAGACGGTATGGAACGCCTGATGGGACGCACGGATACCTCTGTCAGGAGAGTCCTGAATTACGCACATGCGCAATACCTAAAACAACTCGGTATTCTGTATGTCATGAGCGTCATGGATGCCGATGCTACTGGAGAGCGCGTGATGCGTGGACTCTACATCGGCGACGATGCCCAAACTTTTGAAACCGCCGCCGAATTGAGCAGAGCCGTTAATATGACGTTCTTGGATTCACCGCTATCGAAAGTGGTCGTCTATTTAGATCCGAGGGAGTTTAAAAGCACATGGCTCGGCAACAAGGCGATCTACCGCACACGGATGGCGATGGCAGATGACGGTGAGCTGATTATCATCGCACCCGGACTCCGTGAATTTGGTGAGGACGCTGAAATCGATCGACTCATCCGAAAGTACGGCTATCGCGGCACACCTGCAACGCTCAGTGCTGTCTCCGAAAACCCTGAGTTGCAGGAGAACCTCTCCGCCGCCGCGCACCTGATTCACGGTAGCACCGAAGGACGTTTCAAAGTCACCTATGCGACGGAACATCTCACCCAAGCCGAAATCGAATCGGTTGGTTACCAGTGGGCACCTCTCAACCAAGTGCTTACTAAATACAACCCCGAAACGCTTGCTGACGGCTTCAACGACGGAGGTTTTTTCTATATCAGTGAACCGGGGCAGGGTTTATGGGCACTGCGCACTCGGTTTGTCTAACCGCTGGATATCAACCAACAACCCTCTGTACACCCGAGGCATTAATTGAGGAGATACAGATGAAAGAGCATGTTGAACCGCAGACAGATCCCATCCTTGAAGAATGCTATCGAATGAAAGCAGAATTTGCTGCCCAATTCAATTCCATAGAGGAACTCTACGATTATTTGAAGGCAAGAGAGGAAAAGCGTAAAGCCCAAGGTAAGATATATAGATCCCCCCACCTCCCGTGGAGCAGAGCGAGTAATCTCCTATGTCCCCGGAGCGATGGGTTCTACCGTATCGGCGAACTCGCTCGCGGTCTCTTGCAAACGCAGATTTTTCTTCATCGCAACTCGCTGTCCAGTCAGTAGATGAATTCTCACAAACAGAGGGAAAGAAAACAGGAATTTCCAGAGATGCTTTTCTGGAAGCGTATAAATTGATATAACAGGAAATATGATAAATCCGTCAAAGTCAATTCATGCGGATACAACCTCACAAGGAAAGACGAGCCGGCCCCTGAATTGCGATGTTTTTGTCTACGGTTCAACACCGGGTGGTTGTGCGGCCGCCATTGAAGCCGCTCGACGCGGGTGTAAAGTCATCCTTGCGTGTCCACAACATCATCCTGGTGGGATGATGGCAAGCGGGTTATCAACAACGGACGCGGTACGGCGAGAGATGTTCGGTGGATTGGTCATTGAGTTCATCAATGGAGTACGCGAAGAATACCAGCGAACCATCGGCGAGAATTCCGATGATTGGAAACGCATTCAAGATGGTTGGTTCTATGAACCGTCGGTTGCAGAACGCGTTTTTGACCAACTGCTCGGTGCAGAAGCGGATGCATTGGCGTTTCTTAGAGGACATGATTTGGTTAAGGCAACTGTACAAGCAGATCGCATTACAGAAGTAAAACTCGAAACCACTGATGCATCGCAGCTGCTTGTAACGGCTAAAACCTTTATCGATGGGACCTACGAAGGCGATCTCGCCGCGGCTGCGGATGTCCCTTATCGTGTCGGACGTGAAGGTGTTGAAGAATACGGGGAGTCGCGGGCAGGTATACACTACATGAACTGGCGGACAGGAGAGCAGATTCTGACACCGGATACAGGTGAACCGTCGCCCGCTATCCAAGCTTTTTGTGCTCGAAGTATCTTTACGACAGACCCTGATAAGATCGTTCCCATCGAAAAACCAGCAACTTATGAACAGCACCTACAAGATTTTCTACCCTTACTTGATGATTTCGCGACAGGACGTATACAGAAATTAGGACTCGGCACGCCGCTTCCTAATAAAAAGTATCAACTAAACGGTTCGATTGATCGGTTGACCAGTTTAAATTGCCCGGGCATCAGTTGGACGTGGCCCGAGGCACAACGGCATCATCGACAACGGCTTGCACAATTTCATCTCGATCACGCCGCAGGTTACATCTGGTTCCTTCAAAACGAACCGCGGGTACCAGAAAGTACGCGCCATCTGTGGAAAAAGGCAGGACTTCATCAGGACGAGTTCGTTGATACTGGACACTGGCCGTGGCAGATCTATGTCCGTCAAGGTCGTCGCATTGAAGGTAGAGCATTGGTGACACAGCATAATTTCACTATCGATCCAAAAATCGGACGAACCCCACAGATTGACCAAGCCATTGCGATTGGCGAACATTCGTTTGACGTTCATCCCTGTCACGATCGGCGTTATGCAGTGGACGGCTTTATGGAAGGTGTCCTCTGGTATCCGAAAAAAGCAGAGGGCCCTGCCCAACCCGGTCAAGTCCCTTATGGTGCGATGTTGCCTCGACACTTGAATAACCTACTCGTCCCCGTGGCAATGTCGAGTACCCATGTCGCAATGTCGGTGCTGCGTATGGAACCACTATGGATGACGACAGGTCAGATCGCGGGACTCGCAGCAATGCAAGCCATGGACAGTGGTATTGATGTCGCCAACCTCGATCCGGACCCCTTACCGCGGATGTTAGACATCCAAGTAGATCCATACAACCGCAATTAATATTTGTAATTAACACACAAATATGGTATAAGAATTAGAAATCGGAACACACCTGTTTTATAGGACGAATTTCTCGCGACTTATCCCCTTACCCTCCTAATCTATCCAAAATATTCTGGAGGTAAAATATGCTTACAGAACAGCAATTAGCACAATTTGAAGAAGCAGGCTATCTACTTTTTTCCGGATTAATTCCACAAGAGACTGTCACAAAAGCAAGGGAAGCGATGTGGCACATGATGGGAATGGATGCTGATAATCCGAGTTCATGGGAAGATTGCAAACATCCACCTACCTCTGAGTTTTACACGCAGAGGGCGGGAGCTCTGACCGAACTTTTCGGTGTTACGCATCCAGATGTTTTGGCATGTTGCACGCCTGATTATCTCGCTATCCTCAAACAACTCGCCACTCAATACCCAGAGATCTCGCATTGTGAAAGGCAGCAGCCTGATGGCATCTGGGCACTCAATAAATTCCCCGTTTCAGCCGAGTGGAAAAGACCGTCGCCCCATTTAGATGGCGACTTCCGAGATATACGATTAGATCCCGGAACATTTCGAGTGACCAGTTTAACCTATCTCACCGAT
>JAJEGI010000162.1 GCA_022819945.1 Candidatus Poribacteria bacterium | reverse complement strand
GAAAATATTGGAACGGATGGGCTACCCGCCTGATTTTAAACCCAGGCCTCTCAAGGAAGTTCGTAAAAGTATGGTGGAGAGCGGCATCCGTCCAGAAGATAACGAATTTAGCCGCGCAATCATCGCAGAACGGGAAAGATAATGGAGGGTTTTACAATGGAAAAGGAAACATTTGAAGTTTTTGTTGAACGCTTAAATCGGTTGGAACAGGCGGTCGCAGAAGTGAATCTCCAACTTTCTTCGCTTATTGATGTGTTAGTGCCAAATCCGCTGAGGGATTTCAAAACGGGCGAAGAAGTGATGGCATATTACGGACGAAACAAAAAGCAGAACGCTCAAATTGTCCGTAAAATGTTTGAGAAGATGGGAATTTCCGGTGAACCTATTCCTGCTGAAGAACTGCAAGCGCGCATGACGCAGCAAGGCATTCGTGCTGAGGATAACGAATTTAGCCGCGCAATTATTGAAGAACGTGAGAAGTAGGGATGTACTATTTCTATTTTGATGCCAGTGCTCTTGTGAAGAGGTACACCCAAGAAATTGGGAGTGATAAAGTCAATTTCCTATTTAACAATGTTCCTTTGAATCGTATAATGTGTTTAATTTTAGGTGTCGTTGAACTGTTTTGGGTTTGCGTAAGAAAGAAAAATGACGGCCGAATCACGAATCTCAATTTTTCTCAGGCATGGATTAACCTTAATTATGAAGTAATTGACAATCAATCAGATTTCAAAACGATTTCGGTGCCAGATCCACTTGTTTTGGATTCAATGAGATTAATTGAAATTCACTCACTCAATAGTGTTGACGCGATAGTTTTACGCGCCGCTTTGAACATAGCAGCTGAACTCCGTAATACTGGTGATACGTTAGTACTCGTCGCCTCGGATCAACGTCTTCTCAGAGCGGCTCATGCGGAAGGCTTGCAAATCTTCAACCCCGAAATAGATTCACAACAAATACTCACAGATTGGATAACTTAATATATGGAAACAAAAATCGGTATCGGTATCATCAGTTTTGCACACGGACACGCCAACGCCTATTGCAATCAAATGAAGGCGTTTGATGATGTCCAACTCGTCGCATGCTGGGACGATAACGTTGAACGCGGCGAAGCCGCCGCGACGCAATACGGCATGAATTATTCACCACATCTCGAAGACGTTATCAACCATCCAGAAATTCACGCTGTGATTGTGACCAACGAAACAAATCGGCACGCTGAGATGGTAGAAGCAGCGGCATCGGAAGGAAAACACATCCTTTGTCAAAAACCGATGGCACTCACACTGGCGGATTGTGATCGGATTGCGGCGGTCATAGAGAAGACGGGTGTTAAGTTTATGATGGGGTATCAGATGCGACGCGACCCGGCAAATATCGCCATGAAAGAACTCATTGATAGCGGTGTATTGGGAAAAATCGGCGTGCTACGCCGCCGACACTGTATCAATGCACTGTTTAGCGAGGCTTTTGTGACAGGACTCAGCCGTTGGCATATTGACACAGAGAAGAACATGGGAATGTTCATGGACGATGCCTCGCATGCGACCGATTTTATCCACTGGATGCTCGGTAAACCGACGAGTGTTATCGCTGAAATTGATAACATTTTAACCGATGTTGCACCTGATGATACAGGATTGGCAGTCTATAGATTCGCGGGTGGCGAGATGGCGATTCTACTAAATACATCCGTGACGCTCGCGGGTGAAAATACAACCGAGATTTATGGCGATCAAGGTGTAGTGATACAGAACTACGGCGATGCGCCTTCGTGCAATATCCCGCGTTCGGCAGATGCGGTCGCGCTCAAATTGTATACAACAGATGAACCCGCATGGAAGGATTTGGGTATCCCGATTCCAGACGGTCATGGCGAACGGATTGCGGGTGTGCCGCGTCCCTTTATCGACTGCCTCAAGAACGATACGGAACCCGATGTCACAGTAGAAGATGGGCGGATTTCGGTAGAGATGATTTTGGGGGCATATCGTTCTGCACAAGAGGGACGCCGCGTTACATTTCCGCTCTAAAAATATCACGTATCTTACGGGCTATTTCGGCGCATGATGCTGAGAATCTGACCTGTCATGCCGGTAGCAGGCGATTGCGTTCCGAGGAAAAGTGCCGATGCGACGACCTGCTCCGGCTCCTTCCACGGATCGCTTTGCGCTCTGAAAGTTCCTGAGTTTTCCCAAGCAGGTTTTGAGAGCTCCGTTTTCACGGGACCCGGAATAAGGACGTTCGCGATGATACCGTCTTCCCATACCTCTTCGGCAATCGACTGCGTTAATCCGTGCAGTGCGGCTTTAGAGGCACAATAAACACTGAGGTTCGAGCGTCCAACCTGCCCCATACCGGATCCAACATTGATGATATTACCACTGCCCTGTTGCTGCATGATTGGCAGCGCGGCACGACAGCAATACACAACACCCATCACATTAATCTGCCACCCTTGTTCCCACTCCTCATCTGTAGCATCTAAAAACAGGCCTCTCGGATTGATGCCGGCGTTATTCACAAGTATATCTATCCGCCCGAAGTGATCTACAGTCTTCTGGACGAGGTTCTCTACTTCTTCACGGATTCGTAGATCCGTTGGCACGGCAAGGGATTTACCGCCTTGTGCTGTGATCTCTTTACCGACTTCCTCAAGTTGTGCAGCACTTCGGGCAGCGATAACGACACGCGCCCCTTCGGCAGCATAAGCAATAGCGATCGCTCTACCGATACCCCGTCCGCCACCGGTGATAATAGCGACTTTATCTTTAAGTTGCATGATTAATTCCTTCCGAGAACACGTCTATGAATTATTTTAGACGTTCCGCTGTCATTCGGCGCGTCGCCACATATTGATCAAGCGCGCCAAATACGCTTGACTCGCTTTAACTTTCCGTTCCAAATCTTTTGCGAGTCCAGAGAGAAGATCTGTCCCGGCGTTCTTGGCGTTTTCTACCTGTTGCTTCAACTGATAAGTACGTCCTGTTTTGAGTCGGTTTATCTCTAAACGGAGTTCACTTGCTGCACGGTTAAGATTGCGGAGTTCTGCTTGTAATGCTGCCCGTTTTTCAGCAGCCGTTTTTTCAGCAACGTGTGGCTCTGTTTCCCCAAGGCTTAGCCGCTCCAACGTCTGAATGTCCTGTTCCTGATATGCCCGATTAATAAGCGGCATCAGTTGTTCTCGTCTGTGTTGTTCTTTGGCATCTATGGCTTTGTCAGGGTGATACCGTTTAGCGAGTTTGCGGTAGAGATTTTGCAGATGTTTCGCCTGGGGAGCCGGGAGTTGGTCGTCTTGGGAGGGTGGTTGTGAATCATCTACCGTCTCGTGTGCATCGATACGTGCGCGGCTTGCTCTGAAGCAGGATTCCACACGCGCTTCTATTTCTTCCTCACTCACATTTTCGCGACGCAATTGAAGTCGGAGGCGATATTCCTTCGTTTCGAGTTCAACCTTATCGAGTTCAAGGTAGTAACGGCTGATATGTGCATTGTAGCGGTGCTGAAATGTGTCAACTTCCGACTTAATTTTTTCAACCGTTACTGTGAGTTCCTCTACCTGCCCGCGTTTCGCTTCAATAGCATTGAGAAGTCGGGTCGTCTCCTTTTCGTCGGCGTTATTGATACGAGCTAAAACAGCAGGTTCCATAGCACTTCTCTGTTAGTTCGGTAAACGGATGCCCGTTTGAAAAGCATATCTACAACAAAATTGACCGGTGCGCGGTCGAAAACCGCGCTGACAAGTCTATTGGGGAAACTACTTTTTCCGGTAGGTAATACGTCCCCGCGTGAGATCGTAAGGCGATAGTTCTACAGTTACCTTGTCACCAGGCAAAATTTTGATGAAAAACTTCCGCATTCTGCCGGAGATATGGGCAAGGATCTGATGTTTGTTATCCAATTCCACACGAAACATCGCATTTGGTAAGGGTTCAACGACAGTACCTTCAACCTCTATTTTGTCACTTTTAGAGGGGGTTTTCTCTTCAGCTTCGACTTCAACCTCCATATCGAGATCGGTATCTATGTCTTTGTCCTTTCGTTTTTTGGGTTGTGACTTCCGCTTCGGGCGAGGCGGGTTAGTATACCGCGTCTGTGGCTTTCGTTTGTTTCCTTGTCTATTTCCTGAAGGTTTGCGATTCACAGTGTAAATCTCCTTTTTTGTAGGTGCGATACAAATCTTTCTCCGGACAAAACGCCGTAGAACACCTACGGGCTGGTGCACTTACAAAGTACACCTACTATTCTTCTTCAAAACTAAAATGTTTCCCTGCTTCAACGACAAGTTCTCGAAAATAGTCGGCCGCGAGTTGCAGTTGCGTCTCAGCATCCGCCTTGTCCGTACTTGTCGAGACTAAATCGACAGGCATCGTACTTCCATCCGCTTTGCGGAGGGAGACATACGCCTTTAGATAAACATCTGGATGGCGTTCCATCACCTTTTGCATCAGTGGCGAAACTTCGGCTTCAAACATACTTACATAAACCCGCGCTGTGGTAATCTCTGCGCGGTAACGTTCGGCAATCAACGGTTGAATGTGGGTCTCAAAAATAGCTTTCATTTCACGCGGTGGACCGGGCATCATCATAAGTGTGGACGCTTCGTGTTCAACGCTGATACACGGTGCCCAACCTGCTGGATTCTGTAAGACAGTGGCTGTTTCCGGCACAGTTGCCATCTTTGTGAGTGCTTCGTTGAGCACGTCGTTCTCTGACATCTCGCGGCGTTTCCGAAATTCGGCGATAGTCTCTTCGCTCACCACAGGTTTTGTGCCGGTAAGAGATGCCACAACCTCGACAGTCATATCATCAGGTGTCGGTCCAAGCCCCCCTGTTGTGAGGATAAGAGCCGTTTCTCGTTTGACCGCTGAATCCAGTGCTTCGTACATCTCTTCGGCATCGTCGCGTAGCATCGTCACCCGTCGTAATTCCCCACCGATCTGGAGGATCTGCTGCGCAATCCAGTGGGCATTGGTATCCTGAATCTGCCCGAGCACTAACTCTGTGCCGATCGAAAATAGTTCAATTGCCACGCTCGTCTCCTTTTACAGAACCCTTTTGAGAAATTCAAATGCGCCGACACCGTGGAAACTATGTCCCGCCTCAAATACCTCAAGCCCCAATTTATCGTCAGCATTGAAGCAATTGAAAATCGCTTTTGCCTCGCTAACCGCAAATCGTGTCGCTTCAATCGGAAAGATGGTATCTTCGGTGCCGGATTCAATAAATAGTGCACGCGGGGCAATCAACCCCGCGATGTCATACATCTCAGCATATTGTAGCACATTCGGTATGTAGTTGTCTATACAATGGCTCAAACTCAAGATGCTATCCCGAAAAGTATTGAAATAGCCGCTCACAACAGCCGCTTTAACGCGTGTATCAATCGCTGCGGTGAAGAAGGTTGTTGTACCACCGCCAGAGATACCCATTATGCCGAGGCGACTCATATCAACCTCCGAACGCGTTTATAGATAGTCAAACGCACGCATGGCATCGTAAACCCGCCATCCCACCATCGTTTGTCCTAACAGCAGCGCGGCACCCGCACTCGGTTGGCATGAAGAGCTTCCGCCGCCTTTTTGATGCGCAACGGCATCGCGCCGGTGTCCGAACCCGAATTGTTCGATCGCAAGCACAGTGTACCCGTGTGCCACACACTGAAGCGCGAAATCGTTCTGATAACCGCCCCATTCCGTCCGCATACTGCCATCTTCCTCAATTCCGACGATATCATCTACGCCGCGCCCGTGCCCTGCTAAACAGAGAATCGTCGGGTTTGGCGTAGAAATGTCTACATGTGTTGGTGTAAGAAAATATCCGTAGGTCGTCATATTTGGACGACTCTGAAACAATACTGTTTCACGGATATATTCATCAAATTCGCGTGTCTCCAAAGTCTCAGGTTTTAGGTCACACTTCGTTGACGGAAAACCACCTATTAATTCGATGAGTTTTTCCCGCAAAACCTGCTGCCACGCTTCCGCTTCTGGTAAAGTCGTTTCCGAGAATTCTAATTCGCGTGGTGTATCATCGTATAACTGATGCGAAAAAGTTAAGGTGTCTAAATATTGTTTGTTGTGCATTTGTTCACTTTTTTGTAACACAAAAGTAGTTTTGGACATGATTAAAATCTGTGAATTCTAATCTTTATCAACTATAAGTGTTTCATACATATAATCTGCAATTCATGTGTTTAACACTATTATTTCCGAATCAACATCTTCCGTGTTGCCGTGAAATCGTCTGCGGTGAGCGTATACATATAAAGACCGCTGGCAACCGGTTCACCAAGTTGATTCTGTCCATCCCAGTATGCTGCACGGCTACGTCGGTGATAAATACCTGCTGGCTGATGCCCTAAATCCAGCATCCGTACCAATGCACCACTCACTGTATAGATATGCAAAGTCACTGTGGCGGGTTCCGCGAGCTGGTAAGGTATCCACGTTTCGGGATTAAATGGGTTTGGATAGTTTGGTAAAAGTTCAGTTTTTTCCGGGTATGCTGTGAATAAAAGCTGTCGTAGCACGTTTAGGCCTTCACGATACCTATAACTTCCGTTGTCATTTTGAAGTGCTAATGTTAGCCAGTTTTGAAGGTCGTTTTTGTGTAGGTTTGGTGCTGCCATGTCGTCCTTTCCAAACGCGCTTGCAACTAACACTAAATCTAATATGTTTACTACCTCATCTCTATTGACATCAGCATCGGCGTTATATTCCTCAAAGGCTTGTGCTACGATTACTAAATCTAATATATTTGTTATGCCGTCTCCGTTAACATCTGATGTTGACATTTCTACATCGCCTACTTCAAAACGCACGATTTCTGTGAAGTCTACTTTGTAATAGTTGCCTGCTCTATCCTTAAGTTCCATATTTGCCAGTCCCCAAATTCCAGGAATGCTGCCGACTGGTAATACGATTGTTTGGGTGTATTCTCTGTATTTGGTCGGGTCTCCAGGAAAATAAAGCTTACCTCTATGTTCGGGATAGTGATAAAAAAAATGAGTAACACCGTTTGGGTCACGTAAATTCATGCCACCTAATTTGTACCCGCTAATATTATCTCTTACATAGAATTTTATCTCAACTATTGTTTCTCCGTTGGGTTCTTCGGAATGTGTCGGCGCGGCTTCTATAGTGATATTATTCAGATCTAATTCTGGCGGATCAAAGTCAGGATTCGTGGTATGTATCTCTATTGTTTGCGGCTCTTCACCCATCTTTGGATCTGTAAAATAGTAAGAAGACGAATTTAATGCTTTATCGCTCATAGTAATATGGTTGAGACTATATACTCCGTCAGGCATGTAATTGGGGAACTTAAATTTGACTTCTGCAGTGTTTGTTTCGTTGTTATAAGAACCAGCGGAATATTTTGAGTATGTATCTGCAAATGTGTCGTTTATATTTGCTGCTACCGTCTCTATTCCTGTTTCGTCGTTAGCGTACCATCTTGCCGTAAGAATCTGATATTCGCCTTCGTCTGTATCTTGAAGCTGCGAAAGAGACAGACGCATTGAATTTGGTACGTATTTTGGAGGTTTGCAGTCTGCAAGCGGATTGTTAATATACATCTTCCAACTGTAATCGGTTTGTCCCGCTAATCGTGCATTATTGTTTGCGTCTGTTATTGCAATTTGGTCTGGTAACCAATAACCGTCGGCTGCGTAACGCGACACTCCTACTTGTCCGCGTAAGATATGTCCTGCGAATATCCTATTTTCCTGTGTGTCAACTGGATACAGTCTTAATCCAACATACGTTTCCTTTGGACTGTAAATCCAGGTATCTGCCACTGTAGCTGCGTCCAAATCGCTTTCTTTGTGCAATTCTATTTCAACCTTTATGAGTTTGTCTTCTTCGGGTTCACCTTCAACTTGTATGTCGATCCGTATAATTCTTCCAGGATAGACGTAGTCAGGGTATAAGTTGTAAACTTCAAATGTTAAATCTTCTCTAATTTGTGAGATGTACCGTGTGCCGTGCATGATACGATTTTGGATAAATTCGTATTTTGCGGGGGCACGTGAGCGTAATTTGTCAGGTCTCACAATGTAAAAACTGATACTCTCTGCCATGTCCTCGTTCGGATTAACCCCGTGTGCATAAGCAGATACAAATTCAACTTGCTTTGTGGTTGACCATCCATCCTGGTCGTCGGGGTTTTCATACCATCCGCCGAGTTCAATCCAATCTTGTTTGAGTTGTTCGTCAAATAAGTATTCCCAAAGAAAATGAGCCTTTTCATGCAGTATCAGACGGTGCATATAATCATAACCCGCTCCTTTAAAAGCAGATTCCATGAATTCAATGTATCCTGCGCTTGTCCATGCAACAGCAGGGGCTGTTGGGTATATGGGGTGGGGCGTGCCGTCGAGTCGTCTAACAAGGTATTTTAGTCCTGGAGTTGTGAGCATCCCTTGAGGAAACTCCTCAAGCATAGAAAGAACTACTAATAATTCTTCGCTTTTAAATTCAGAAAAGCGGTGATGATTCTCGCCTGTTGTGTGTTTCGTCAGTTCTGCATAATCAGGTATGTCTATGCTTACATCATAACGTTCCCGCAATATTTTTCTGATAGCATCTCTATTATTACCGTCATCGGTTACGAACCGAACGACAGCATTGTGTAGCCGTTTAGAAAAGAATCTGCCTCGGACACCCTCAATTTCTGCTAATAGAGGGTTGGCATAGGTGAAAGCGTCAGATGCAATTGTGACTACCCTTGTATCTCCTCTATGTTCTATGTCTATATCATTATGAAAGTGACTATTATTGATTTGCCAAACCGACGGAGACACATCTTGTCTTGCAAATCTCCAATTTGTTCGTTGTGGTATTGATTCAAATGTTTGTAGCAGTTTGTATGCGTCTAAACCGCTCCAGTTCGTGTCAATGTAAACTGAATACTTTTTCATTAGAAATATTGCTGCGCTGTGAGATGACACTTGTATAGGTTGATCTAAGAGTGTGACTTCTATCGGTTCGACTGCTGTAGCACTCTCTTGTCCTTCAGGTGTTTCGTCTATTTGCCAAGAAAACTCAAAAGCATAGGAAATTGGCAGAATTGAAATGATGCTTACGAATACGATAGGTGTTATAAGAATTTTTCGTGTTTTCATAATGACATCTATCTTTTGTGCTTAGTAAAAACCTATAATTACTTTAAAACAATCAACAGCACACTTAACAATATTGTTCTGATCTATCGGTTCAACAGGTTCAAAACGAAACCGGTTGCCATCTTGGGATAGAAGTAGGTAGATTTTTGGGGCATTGTTGAACCTGCCGTAGCCACATCCAAAACCTGTTCAACGGGTGTCGGATTCATAAGAAGTGCGACGCGATCCACCCCCGCTTTCACGTATGCAATAGCATCATCCGCATAAGCGGTATAACTGATATGATCCGCCAACGTCTCAATCTGGAACATCTCTCTAATGAGCGTTTCTTGAACAAGTGTTACATCTAATTGCCCAGCTGTTACCGAATGTGGAACCAGTAGACGATAATTACCATCGGGGGTATACATTCCGACCGCGGGTGATTTTCCTTTAAGTGCCTCCAATTGTGCCATAAGGTCTGCTTGTGTGTCAATCTCAAATACTTTAAAGACTTCAGGAAGTTTGGCGATAGCGTGGACAATCTTATCGGAACTAAGGTTATCGAGCATCCGGTGAATCGCTAAAACAGCCAAACCCGGTGATTCCATCCTGACAAGGTTCACCATCATGTAACCGTAGCCGGGTAATCCAGTATGCGCCATCTCTTCTTGGAAAGCGAGGGCTGTTTCATAGCGGTGGTGTCCGTCAGCGATGAGGAGCGGTATTGATGAGAACAGGTTTTGAATCTCTCGGTTACGCTCAGCATCCTCTAAGCACCACAATTGGTGCGTGCTACCAAAAGTTTCTGTACAATCAATTTCAGGTGCGTTTTTATCGGTGAAACCTTCCATGATCTCTTCAACGTCGCCAGTGGGATCAGCGTAGATCAGGAAGATTGGGCTTAAGTTGGCATGGCATTCACGCATGAGATTCAGCCGGTCCGCCTTCGGTCCTGCGTGTGTCTTTTCATGAGGCAGAACAACGCGGTTTTCAAAGGGTTCCAGTTTCACAAGTGCGATTAAGGCGCGGCGTGTATAGTTTTTTCCGTCTGGGGCATTAAATGATTGATCATAGATATAATAGCGGGGGGTTGTGTCCCGTGTGAGGATACCGTCTGAGATCCACTGATGCATCAGTGTCGCGGCACGTGTGTATTGATTTGCGTCATCAGTGTCATCATCGTGAGATTGGCTCAAGATTAAGCGGATGATATTGGCAGGGTGACGTGCCGCTAAAGTCTCCCATTCTTCGGGTTTGATGACATCGTACGGCGGTGCTATGACATTCGCGAGGTCTCCTACCTTTGTCGTGTTATAGCGTAAGCCGCGAAACGGAATAACTGTTGTTTCCATGAATCTCCTTGGATTAGTCCCATAACCTTGTGCTAAAGTAGCGTTCGCCGAGGTCGTTAAAGACTGTGACGATCACGCCTTCCTGAATTTGTTGCGCAACTTTGTAGGCACCATAAAGGTAGCCACCGGAAGATTGCCCGACGAACCATCCGCGACGCGCGAGTCGACTGCACATTTCATAAGCATCTTCGATCGTTGTGGGGATACGGCAATCAATCACCGATTCGTCCAGAATTGCCGGTACAATGTTCTCTGGGTCCCCGAGCGGTTTGAGTCCTTCAATACCGGGGAACACCTCTGGTGAGATAGAGCAGACTCGGATGTCAGGATTGTAGTTTTTCAACCGTCTACCGACACCAGTAATGGTGCCGCCAGTCCCTACGCCGGCGACGAAGTGTGTAATTTTTCCATCGGTTTGGTTCCAGATTTCGACACCCGTGGTTTCATAGTGCGCCAGCCAATTGTTTTCGTTGTCGTATTGCGAATTAAAAAAATACCGCTCTGGGTCCGCTTCATAGCGTCGATCAACTTCGCGTAATGCTTCATCGTAACCGAGGAGGGCATCGGTATGAATGATGTTTGCCCCGTGTGATTGGATGCGTTTTATGCGTTCTTCGCTGGCGTTGTCTGGGATGACAAGTTCAACTTTATAGCCGAGTGCTGCACCTATCATAGCATAGGCGATCGCCGCGTTGCCGGAACTGGAGTCGAGGATAACCTTTTCGTGTGTAAGTTCTCCTGATGCAATCGCCGCAGTGAGCATTCTTAAGACGGGTCGGTCTTTAATTGAGCCCCCGGGGTTATAGGTTTCTATCTTTGCGTAAATATCAACATTCGGCAACTCGTCAGCGAAGAGGTCTATTTTTACGAGCGGTGTCTGTCCTATGATTTGGAGCAGTGGATGTTCTGAAATGTTCACCTTTTCAGGCTTTCGCATGCTCATTGTAGCGTTATCTATCCTACCTTTTGTTTTCTTTCAAAGCAGTTGAATATCTTAGGCTTACGCAATTTGCTTATGAGGAGCTACGGTCCACACGTTGCTGGCGAGGTTTTAAACCTCGCCAGCAAAGGACGCTGCGTAAGTCCTATATCTATTAAGCCGTTCGTGAAGTAGGTTTTCCATGTAAGCCTTGGCAGTATTGCCACTTAATTGTCCGTCCAAGATAGGCATGACTTCAAATTCGGCTAACCGGACGGTTGGATTTAGTCCGTGCAGCGGTGGTAGCCAATCCCGAAACGTATCGAAAAAAGCGCGTTGCGCAGCACGTCCGTTTATATACGGAAAATCCGCTGTCCGCCGTCGGAACCGCTCTGGTCCTTTTGCGAGTGCTGCGACATGGTGTTGCTGACAAAACTGCCGATATTTCTCCGGTACAAAGGCGAGCGGTATATCCACTGGATAAAACTGGAATGTCCGTTCGCGAAATTGTGTGAAATGTTGCAGTTCGTCAAATTCAAAAATAAAGCGATAGGGTTCTGGAAAATAGGCATCAGGAATCAGGTATCCGTCGGTTTTCGCAGTTGTGCCTTCCCAGTTGCCTCCGAGTTCAGCATAAAGTGCCATTACTGCATCGTAGTGTTCGCCGAAGTGTTGACGACACGGTTTGTTTCGGAGCCAGTCAAACTGGGCGCGGCGTTCTGCTGCGATTCCAACAACCTCTTCTACCAATGCGATAATGCCCACCTCTAACCGCATGCGGCTCCCCAGATGCTTTCTATCCGTTATTTCGGAGAACTTGTGTCAATTTTACACGGGGTCGGTGTCCAGATTCTTCAACGCATCCGTGTCTGTTGTGTCAATCAAACTTGCGAGGTAGTCGCGATCGCGTTGGAGTGCCTCCAATTTATTATCACCGTGGACGAACTCTACTTCCAGATACCCGTTATATCCAGCCTTACTGAGAATCTCAACGATTCGGGTGTAATCCACTACACCCTCTGCGATGGGACAGGCTTTACCGTTCTCATCAAAGTTTTGCGCATGAACGTTTACAATGTGTTCGGCAAGTTTTTCAGCGGCAGCATGCGGCTCATCGGCATCTGACCGTGCAAGGGGCTGATAATAGGTTTTCAACGCAGGCAGATTAATGTCTTCGATGATCTCTAAGATGCTCTCAACGCTGTCAGTCAAATGGTTATTGTGCATTTCTAAGCCGAGCCGGATGTTACGGAAATTTGCCCACTGCGCAATGCTTACCAATCGAAAGTGAATCAAGCGCTTATCGGACGGCGCAATTGATCTTGAAGGTCCACCACCTGACCAGATTCGGACGACATCAGTGCCAAGGTCGCGTGCTATTTTAAAGGCTTCTTCAAAGTGTTTTTGATGGAGATGCATTAACGGATCAATATACGAACCGAACGCTGAAATCGCTAAGCCTTTCCGTTGTGCCATGTCCTTAACGTTTTTAGCATAGTTTTCGTCATAGTCGGCTGGCAAATGCGGTGGCTTGCCCCAAAGTTCAATGCCATCAAAACCGTGATCCGCTGCGATGTCGATTACCTCTTCCAACGGTTTATCCTGGAAAGCGATGGTGCATAGACCTAATTTCATAGTTTTTTCCCCTACTGTCTATTATATGTATAAATTAGGATACCACACGTTTAGACAGATTGCAAGAAAAGTTTACTGTTTGAGCAGAGTCATTCAGTTTTTCGATCCGATCAACTGATAACTGAAAACTGAGTACTTCTCCTCTTGACATCTAAATTAGATGCTGCTAAACTGAAGGCTAACGGAACTGATTGGTTTGTAGGCATCGCTTGCAAGCCCGTACCCTAAAGAAAAATTGCGACTACTCCTTATAGGAAACATTCATGAATATCCGATTTGAAGGCATTTTTACACCGACAGTAACACCGCTTGACGAAAAAGAGCGCGTTGATGAACATGGGTTCGTCAATCAACTGAACCGTCTGATTAACAACGGTGTTCACGGTATCTATCTACTCGGGAGTTCGGGTGAATTTACGACCTTAACAAATACAGAACGCGAGCGAGCAATGGACATTGCTCTCAAAACCATTGGGGATCGCGTCCCGGTGATCTGTTGTGTTATGGATACAAGCACCCAACGTGTTATCCAGAACATTGAAATCGCCGAACAGTTTGGTGTTGATGCAGTCGCTGCGACCCCGGGATACTATTACCCGTCCACCGACGACGCAGACCTGATCGAATTCTATCAAACAGTTGCCGCAAGTACGGAACTCCCGGTTTTCATCTATAATATCCCGTCTACTGTTAAAACCTTCATTAAGCCGCAGATCGTCGTTGAACTTGCAGAAACCTGTGAGAATATCGTCGGCGTTAAGGACAGTACCGGTGATTGGACGAATTCCCTTAACCTCATAGCGCTGCTCGGTGAGCGGACAGATTTCTCTATCTTCCTCGGTTCACATGTCGCTCTCGGTGCAGCACTTCTATTTGGTGCCGCTGGTGGTGTCGTCTCGATTGCAAACGTCGCTCCGAAGGAGTCCGTCGCGCTCTACAACGCTGCGAAGGCGCGTGATATTGACGAGGTTCACCGGTTACAAAAGTGGATGCTCCGGCTGAGTAAAATGTATACCTACGGACAAGGTGTCAGCGGCATGAAGGCGTGTCTGGAAATCTTAGGGGTCTGCAGCGCCCGCACGACAAGCCCCCTACTACCGCTCACTGATGCCGAGAAAGCCGAACTCCGACAACTACTTGAGGAATTGGGAGTACGTGAATGATTGAGATACAACCCGTTCGCAAACCGATTAATGCCACAATAGAGGTACCAGGTTCTAAAAGTTATACCAACCGAGCATTGCTGGTCGCTGCAATGGCACACGGGACTTCAACGCTGACGGGTGCCCTCTTTAGCGATGATACACGTTATATGTCTGCGTCGCTGCGAAAACTCGGGGTCAGAATTGATGCCGATGAAAAACAAGCAAGGTTCGATATCCATGGAAACGGTGGTGATATTCCGGTTTCCAGTGCGGATCTCTACATCGGGAACTCGGGGACCACTTCACGCTCCCTTACCGCCTATGTTTCGTTGGGACACGGTAAATTCATCATTGATGGCGATGAACCGATGCGCCACGGGCGTCCTATTGCTGACTTACTGGACGCCTTGCGGCAAATTGGCGTTTCGGCGCGCACCCAATTTGAGAACGGACATCTCCCTGTCATTATTGAAGCAAACGGACTTGCAGGTGGAAAAACCCAGCTGGATATCAGTAAGAGCAGCCAGTTTTTGACAGCGCTCCTCCTCATCGCACCCTACGCAAAAAACGGTATGGAGATTGAGGTCCTCGGTGACCGGACAATGCCTTATATTGACATCACACGATCCGTCATGGCAGCGTTTGGTGTGCAGGTCAGAAGCGAGGACTACAAATATTTTCGGATTGAAGGCGGACAGCAGTATCAGCCGCGGCTTTATAACATAGAACCGGATGCCTCTAACGCCTCTTACTTCTTTGCTGCCGCTGCACTCACAGGTGGACGTGTCACTGTCCAACACCTCAATTTAGATTCCGCACAAGGGGATCTCCAGTTTGTACATATCTTAGAACGGATGGGTTGTCAGACCACCGTTTCTAACGCAGGTATTACCGTTACCGGACCGCGCCAATTAAAGGGAATTGATGTCGATATGCGGACGATCTCAGATACCGCCTTAACCCTCGCGGCGATGGCACCCTTTGCCGATAGTAAAGTGACTATCCGAAACATTGAGCATACGCGCTGGCAAGAGACCGATCGGATTCATGCGATGGTAACAGAACTCCGAAAATTAGGCGTGCCAGTCGTTGAACACCAAGACGGACTCGAAATCTCACCGGCCCCCATTACCCCGGCAGCAATTGATACCTACGAAGACCACCGCGTGGCGATGGCCTTTTCGCTCGTCGGCTTAAAGAAGAATGGGATTCGGATTAATGACCCAGAGTGCGTCAGCAAAACGTTTCCTACTTATTTTGAAGTGCTCGAACAGTTATACGTTTGAGAGCGATTCTTTTTCGTAAGTGTTGACAGTTAACACATTTTTGTAGTGTTCTTAAATTGTATGTTTTTGAGCGACAGTTGGAGATAAATACACTGTTTAAGGAGAACTCACGTTTTAAAACCAAGGACTAATCAAACCTAAATCTTGACCGAAATTCCCCTAAAACAGCGATCCCGCCACCGTAAAACAGCACTGCCAACGGAATCAACACCCAAACCGACAAAAATCCTTTCAACAATACCAAACCCACTCCCATCACAGCAGAGAGACAACCTACTTTCAAAAGCGTTGGCATTATCGGAAACGTTTCACGGAATTTGACGATATTTCTTGAAATGTAGCCGATCCCAACAACGAGTACGTATGCTTCACTGATAACCATCGCGATTGCTGCACCGACGTGGCTGAAACGCGGGATCAGATATAGATTCAGACAGATGTTCAAGAATGCCGTTGTTCCCATAAGCACTGAGAAGGCGCGCCGTTTATCCGTTGCTCGTAGTACCGCCAGTACCACCGTCGTTACGAAGAGGAGTCCGCCTGACCAACTGAGCCATTGAAGTGCCGTTGCGATTTTATTGACTTGCTCCGATGTGTAAGTCGGAAATAACACCGCTGTAATTTCGGGAGATAGTGTTGAAAGCCCGACCGCGAACGGAAAACCGCACAGTACCATCCATCGTATACTGAACGTGTACGCGCTTGGGAATCTCCCCTTTTCTCGCTCCCAAGCACGCGATAGCACTGGAAACATAGCACCCATCATGAACGCGCCTGGCAGAATGGTAAAAGCGTTGACAATGGTATACGCCAACCCATACCACGTGTTCGCATCTACGCCTTCTGCACTTAACTTTGAGAGCATAATCGCATCTACACGAAAGTAAAGCAAGTTGAAGAGGTTACCAATCGCAAACGGAAGTGCCTGCTGCATCAGCACCTTTACTGTTTCTCGACTCGGTTTGAAGCCGAGCGGCGTGAACCGGAATCGGGTGAACCCAACGCTCAAGATGAGGTTAATGCAACTTGCTACGAGCATTATCTGACAAACAGTCACCAATCCATATCCAAAAAGGATCGCCCCACCGCTGACGAAGAGAAACACGCCGCGTTCAGCAACCACAGTGAATGCCTCATACTTCATCTCCTCGTGTGCGCGGAAAACGCATCGGTATAACTGCGCAATGGAATTGGCGATCTCTGCCAATCCTAAGAAAATGATCATCTCTACAATTATTGAGGGGTAGAGAAATATACCGCTGATAAGCATGATGCTGTATGCAATGATCGACAGAATGCAGCGGACAATGAGGGCGTTACCGAGATAGTGTCGGGTCTGATCCAAATGCAGCGTCATCTCTCGGATGAGTGGGTTTTGTATGCCGAGTTCCGTCAGAATCGCAATCAGATTCGTAAGTGCGATTGCAACAAAATAACCGCCGAGTTCACTTTCGGTGAAATAACGTGGCATCAGCCAGACTGTTATCACAAGTGAACCGAGGCGGCCGATAAGGTGCGCGCTAAAGAGGCTGGATGTGTTTTTAAAGATACGGTTCATCTATGCTGCAGCTGCGTCGGAACCAAGCACGCTGTCGCCGACTTCCAAGGTGTGGCCGGCTGCTGTGATACCTATAGAGAGCAACAGGGTAAGTAAACATCTACAAAAACGAGTAAATAACATGAAAAATCTCCTTAATCGTTTTAGATTAGTAGAGTCCGACTCTAACGTAGTTCGGCACTAAGGTCCAGTAGTCATCAATATCGTCGTTCTGGAGTCGTTGTTTTCCAAGATGCGCAATAGTCGCACCACGCGGAACGTTAAAAATAGGATCCGCAAAGTGGACGTTCTCACTAAGTCTTTCACGCACTGCCTCCGCGTATGTCGCCAGTCCATCACCAACAAAGTTAAAAGTAGTAGGCACACGCCGTTGTGCCGTCATTTCACCAAGCCGGTCCAGGAATGCATCAATCGGTAAGCAGATATCTTCGCTGAGGCGTTGCCATTCGGCCCCACCTTCAAAAATAGCACCGTAGACTTCACTCCGCCGTGCGTCAAGGAGTGGGCAAATGAGACCGTTTGTCCATCGGAGGTTATAAGCAATCGCCTCCAAGGTTGAGACACCGACAATCGGTTTGTCGAGTGCATAACAGAGCGATTTAACCGTCGCAACACCGATACGGATACCGGTGAACGAACCAGGTCCAATGC
>JAJEGI010000161.1 GCA_022819945.1 Candidatus Poribacteria bacterium | reverse complement strand
CATCGGACATTTTATTCAACAGGTGTATCATCTCAAACGCCCACATGCGGCGTTAGGATATTTGACACCCATGGATTTTCAAAGACAAAACTTGTCTTAACTTTGCGAAATTGTGGCCTAAATAAGCGTATGCACTTCAAGCAATTGACATCCCTTTTGCCCTTGAAACAGGTAAAAGAGTACATGTGAGCGGACCGTTTGAAATATTTATACCTAAGAGTTCATACCAGATTAACATTGGCAATGTAAGTAACATAACACAAGTAGAAGAATTACCAACGAATGAGTGTAGAAACTGTCGTCAGCATTTTAGCAACTTGCAAGATCAGTTGTGTCATATATGTTATTATGCCCGTTTAACTTACGAAGGAATTGTCGTCGGCGCAGTGCAGCGTTATTTTGATGCGCCCAAATTTGCAAGTTTTTCCACAAAACGGGAACATGAAATTAGGTTTGGTAGATATATAAGAGGCCGAGCAGATATTGCGTTACTGAATAGTAGAGGAAGACCGGAAGCCATTGCAGAGTGTAAACGCATTGGAAATGATAACAGGAGCGATGGTATAGAGCAGTTGGTGGCCTATCTCAATGGCAGTGGAGCAAAGTTAGGATTATTTGCGGATGACACAGACCCTTATGAGTGGACTTTTCTTAAGGGAAATGATGCGCTAAACGAATATGATGAGATTAGTCGTTTTCAATTTGAGAGGGAACTCGGTGTAGAACCAGTACCGGAAATATCACCTACTCAAACTCAGCTTGAACTTATCCGTGGAAATATAGTTGAAGTAGAAGTAGACGCGATTGTAAACGCTGCAGATGCAAACCTAACGAGAGGGACTGGCGTAGATGGGGCAATTCGGGATGCTGGCGGTGAAGAAATTGAGCGCGAGTGCCAAGAGATTTTTGACCGCGAGGGTGTTTGTCCTCCAGGTAAAGCTGTCATCACGACAGGCGGTGACCTACCTGCCAAGTACGTTATTCATACTGTAGGACCTATTTGGCAAGGCGGGAATAGAAGTGAACCTGAATCATTAACTGACTGTTACACAAATAGTCTTCAGTTAGCAGTAGACAAGGGAATACGTTCTATTGCTTTTACTGCTATTAGCACAGGGAACTTTGGCTATCCTATTGAAAAGGCAACCCCTATTGCCCTGAATGCCGTGAAAGAGTTTGTAGAACAGGCACATCAGAATAATCAAATGGTGCCAGAACGTATTCAGTTCGTCCTATTTGATGAAGAAGCTTATACCTGTTATGTCAATGCCTTTTCAAGACTTGGACTCGGTTTATTTTCTGTGATTGGGTAACCTAAATTTTTACCCATAGGTGTCAATTTTACCCATAGGTGTCAATTTATTGATTTTCTGTGACGTTATAGAAGTTTCCAACCGTACGGGATTCAAGAGGTATTTGTAGTCTTCAAGGTTTCCGCTTAAATCCGGTTCGGTTAGGAAACCGAACCTACCGGGCCTGGGACCAAGGTGTTGTCAATTACCCATGTCATCGGAAGGAAAATTCAATGTACATATCACCTGCATATCAAGAAATCGTTGATTTTATTGCAGCAGGAACGACCCCTCAAAATTTAATAGACTTTTGTCCATCCGAAGAGGCAAAGGAGCGTATTGCAGATCTCATCCATCGTGAGAAGACAACGGGACTAATCTCTGAAGAAACGGCAGAACTCAATCACTGTTTGCAACTTGAACATCTGATGCGTCTCGCGAAATCTCGTGCCCGATACCATCTAAAAAATGAATAAGACTTAAAAGTAAGGAGAACGAATGATCTCATTATCACAACGGAGTCAAAATGTAACGCCATCGTCCACTTTGGCGATCACCGCGAAGATTAACGCGTTGATCGCTGATGGCGTAGATGTCGTCAAATTCGGGGCTGGCGAACCCGATTTTGATACACCCGATTATATCAAAGCCGCCGCAATCGCCGCACTCGATGCCGGGTTCACGAAGTACACCCCTGTCCCCGGCACCCCCGAACTCCGCGAGGCAATCACCGAGAAGTTCAAACGGGATAACGGGTTGAGTTATCAGTCCTCCGAAGTTATCGTCTCCTGCGGTGCGAAGCATACCATCTATAACATCTTACAAGCCATCTGCGATCCGGGTGACGAGGTCATCTTCGCCGCGCCGTATTGGGTCAGTTACCCAGAACAGATTAAACTCGCAGGCGCAGTACCGCGCGTCATTGAGACGACACCAGCGCAGAACTTCTGCATGGCACCGGATCAGGTCGAAGCAGCGATAACCGCAAAGACAAAGGCGATCCTCGTTAACAGTCCGAGCAATCCCACCGGGACCACCTACGATCTGGACACGCTCAAAGCGATCGCTGCACTTGCCGTCGAACATCAGCTCTACCTCATCTCCGATGAAATTTATGAGGCACTGCTTTATGACGGTGCGACACATCAGAGTCCGGCTTCGTTCAACGAAGAGACAAAAGCGATTACCTTTGTTGTCAACGGTGTCTCTAAAGCCTACTCAATGACGGGGTGGCGGATTGGGTATACCGCCGGTCCCGAAGATGCAATCTCAGCGATGTCGCGTATCCAATCGCACAGCACTTCAAACCCGACATCTATCGCGCAGAAAGCCGCTGTCGTCGCATTGAATGAACCGCAAGACGCTGTTGAAGAGATGCGGAAAGCGTTTGAAGAACGCCGAGACGTCATCTGTCAACGCTTCGACGAGATTAACGGTGTCAGTTATGTCAAACCGCAAGGCGCGTTCTACATCTTCCCCGATTTCTCTGACCACTACGGCAGAACAATTGATGGGCAGAAGATTGAAGGTTCGATGGACATCACCGACTATCTGCTCAATTCGGCTGGTGTTGGCGTTGTGCCGGGCAACGGGTTCGGTGCGGATAACCATTTGCGACTCTCTTTTGCGACCTCATTGACAGAGATTAACCGCGGATTGGACCGAATCAAAAAAGCGTTGGCATAAAACCTTATCAATCTTGTCTTATAGCATTGTTAACGTTGCATACGTTTAGGCACGCCGCCAGATAACTAACTGGTAGGCGTGCCTTTTAAGCACATATAGGAGATACTAATCGTGGCACAGCAGAATACACCGAACCTCGTTTTCGTCATCACCGATGACCAAGGCTACGGCGATTTAGGATGCACCGGGAACCCTGTGATCAATACGCCGAATCTCGACGCGCTCGCTAATGAGAGTGTGCAACTACAGAATCTGCACGTCGGGCCCACCTGTTCACCGACGCGCGCGGGCATCATGACAGGACACTACTGCAACTCTACAGGCGTGTGGCACACCATCGGCGGACGTTCGCTTCTCCGCAGTGACGAGGTCACGATGGCAGATATCTTCCGACGCAACGGCTATAAGACGGCTATGTTCGGCAAGTGGCATCTCGGCGACAATTATCCCTTCCGTCCACACGACAGAGGCTTTGATGAGGCACTCTATCACGGTGGCGGCGGTATCAGTCAAACCCCTGACTATTGGGGCAACGACTATTTCGATGACACCTATTTCCGCAACGGTTCCGAGCAGCCCTTTGAAGGTTACTGTACCGATGTCTGGTTTCAGGAGGCGATGGCGTTTATTGAAAGACAGGCTGAAGGCGATCAGAACCGTCCGTTTTTCTGCTATCTCTCGACGAATGCGCCGCACGGTCCCTTCCGCGTCCCTGATGCGTATGGGGACGTTTACCGAAGGAAAGACGTACCCGGAGAACGTGCGAATTTCTATGGCATGATAACCAATATTGACGACAATATGGCGCGATTGCGACACCACCTCCGAGTCTTGGGACTTGAGGAAAACACGATCCTTATCTTCATGACCGACAACGGTTCCGCAATGGGATGTAATCTGGATGCCCAACAGTTTGTTAGAGACGGTTATAATGCGGGAATGCGCGGGAAAAAAGGATCCGCTTATGAAGGTGGGCATCGTGTGCCGTTGTTTATGCATTGGCCCGGTGGCGGGTTCACCGAAAAGCAAGAGGTTCACGAACTCACTGCAAACATTGACCTGCTTCCCACATTGATAGACCTTTGTGATCTCGAAATCTCCGAAAATACGACTTTCCACGGCACCAGTATTACCCCATTGTTGAAAAATGAGACGGAGGCGTGGGAAGAACGGGTAATCGTTACAGATTCACAGCGCGTCGAAAACCCAATCAAGTGGAAAGACAGCGCAACAATGTCACAACGGTGGCGACTCATCAACGGCAAAGAACTCTACGATATTCAAGCCGATCCGGGACAGCAGCACGATATTGCCGACGCACATCCAGAGGTCGTTGCGGAACTTAGAGAACATTATGAAGCGTGGTGGGAACTGGTTTCAAGGCGGTTTGATGAAGACTGTCCGATTGTTATCGGAACGCAGAACGAACCTGTAACGTGTATCACAACGCACGATTGGCACGGGGCAGCACACGCGTGGAATCAAGGAATGATTCGCCGCGGCATGGAGTGCAACGGTTATTGGGCGATTGAGGTACCAGAAGATGGTCAGTACAGTTTTGAACTGCGTCGATGGCCCCTCGCCGAAAACAGAGCGATAACGGATGGCATCCCCGGTGAGCACATCGATCTTTACAACGGTGGAAAGGCGTTGGCCTTAACAACAGCCCAAATTCGTGTTGGAGAGCAGATAGCTACACAAGCGATTCCACCCGATGCGAAAGGTGTGACGTTTACCTTCAATCTTACCACCGGTCAGACACGCATGCACACCGAGTTCACAGACGAATCCGGTGAACTGGCAATCGGGGCGTACTATGTGTATGTGAAACGGGTGGTCTGAAAAGCAGAGTCTACCGATAGACAGGAGAGGTTGCCACGCGAGAGAATAATTGTTCGAGATCATCCATTGACACGCCGAGCCGCGCTTCAAGGTCCCTTTGCGTTAACCCAAGTTGTTGGACACCGAGGCTCTCTTCAAAGTTTTCTTGTGTTAACCCAAAATCCTTGTATCCTTGGATGATGGTTTTGAGATACCATCTTGAAGGAGGTTCTGAATTGTCAGACGCTTCTTTCATCCTATAGAACATGACGTTGTCTTGATAATATTTGCCATAGTAACTGGGGTAACCTTCGTACGTATCAAGCGCGACTTCGTGGTCTTCTGTGATATTCCAGAGTCCACCGTGAACGCTACACGCCTCCGCAGGGACAATATCGGCGTGGTAGTTAAAGACAAGGCGAAAACCTTCAAGTTGAAACGTCCCTATACGGGTGATACCGGGGCACCGCTGTTGCGTCTGCGAAACGTTCATGTTGGACCCGTACGCAAAGTATTGCATCGGCACCCTCCTTCTTCTGTGAAAGCGGTCCCAAGCGAAGCAGAGGGACCGCAAAATTATGGCTATTCTGCCTTCAGTTTGCCCCAGAGTACAGGCAATTTTTCCGATGGATCCACAGCGAAAGCAGTGAAAAGGATACCGTCGTTCATAATACCCAGAACTTCATCTTCCGTGAGTCCATCGTTGAAGAGACCGACCTCGTCCATAATAGTGGCAGAGAGAAAACCGGTTCCTCTATCCGTAGCGAGCCACGCCGTCTGATCCTGATCTTGGAGTTGGAACTTCGGCACCTTTTGTGAGACTTTCTCTTCGCCATCAATGTAGATTTTACAGGTTTCCCCATCGTAGACATTGGCGACATGATACCATGTCCCTGCCTTAACAGTCACGCCGCTGGCAACATCCCAAGTGTTCGTCCAACTGCGCATAAGATTCCCGCCGTTTTTGTAAGGAACATAGCGATTGTTGCTCTGATCCCATATAGAGAAATAATTCTGTTGACCGGCAATGTCGGTAAAATTTATCCATAAGGTGAAGGTCACTTTATCCTCAATTATACCTTTGCCAAGAGGAATAGTGACGGTTCCACCCTTTTTGATTTCAAGGGCACCATCGACTTTACCGTCCTCCCAGCTGCCTTGCGTAATCGTACCTTTACGTCCATTTTCAGACGCATCTTCAGCGACATCACCCTTACCCTCGTCCAGTAACCAGATACCCACGATCCTGTCCGGATCAATCTCGGCTTGACTGTAACTAACCGCCAGACTCAGCACGAGCATCGCGCAGAGCAATATTTTTACTCTCATGAGTTGCACTCCCTTTTATTTTTCGGAGAATCACGACCACAGTTCAACACTACAACCAAAATGTGATTAACACATTAATCACATTAGACTCGCCAAGTGTGTTATAAGTTTAATCTGATTTCTTTTCGGCGGTTTCTCCAGATTTTAATTTGACAACACCGCAGAATTAGCGTATACTATAATTGCTTGCCGGGATGCTGGAATTTGGTAGACAGGCTAGGTTCAGGGTCTAGTGTGCATTATGCGCGTAAGGGTTCGAGCCCCTTTCCCGGCATCTGTAAATATTATGCAGGCACGCTTTCCGAGCGTGCCTGTTCATTTTAATCTTTTTTTAATGTCTCCGGGACCAACCACAAGAAAATCCCGACAGCGAGATAACCGATACCCCCCAACGCAAAACCGGAATAACTCAACCCGAACAGATCCGCAAGATTGCCGACAACAACCGGTCCCGCCGAACCCCCAAAATCTCCGGTAAGTCTCCACAGACCTAAGAACTCACCCGTCCCCTCTCGTGGTGCCAAGTCGGCACCGAGTGTCATCATTGTGCCCGAAGCGATACCGTTGCCGAGTCGCATCAAAATCGCTGCAAGCAACAACCACGTGAATGTACCGGTAAACGGCATCAACACCATACCTGTCGCAAAGATGCAAATCCCAGGAACCGTCGCAAACCTCCGACCAAACCGATCCATCATAAATCCAGCGACGGGGAACATTGACATATCTACCGCTGAGGAGATCATAACGACCGATCGGACTTGCTGCGTGCTTAATCCCACAATCTCATCGGCATAGAGTGGAATAATGATATGACACCCGCGACGCAGCGTTTGTACGCAAACCTGTCCTACCCCCGCTGTGGCGAGCAGTCGCGCGTGCTGACGTGAAACTTGGAGAAGGTGTTTCAGGTACGGAACTTTCTTATCGGTAGTTTGACGTGTGCCGCGACGTGTCTCTGGAATGAAGAAGATACAGAGAAAGAAATTCAGTATCACAATACCAGCGTAAATAAAAAAGGGGAGACGGAGATTTACGCCGAGGAAGATAGAACAGAACTGCCCTGTGAAGGTCCCCATCCGGTTTACGCCACCGAACAACGCAATCGCTCTCCCCCGATTCGCCATCGGAATTACATCCGTCATATAGGCATGCCGAGCGAGCATCCACAATGCATTCCCCATGCCACCAATCAGTTGCGCACCAATGAGTTGAATAAAATTCCTTGCCACCCCCATACCAATGGTTGACAACCCGATCATCACCAGACCGAACAACATTGAAGGCTTGCGACCAAGCCGCTCCACCAGAATACCCGCCGGTATATTCCCAAGTACGCCGACAGCAAGAACTACCGTCGTCAAGGTGTAGGATAACTCAAACGATTTAACGTAAATCGAGAGGGTTGGAGAAACAATGCCGCCGCCTGTTGCCAATAGAAACGCAGGAATATAAATGGGGAGAATCAGCGAAACTCGGCTAAATTTGGGATTATTCAATTTTGGGTGCCTTTCAGCACAGATAGCCTTTTAGCACGCCTTATTTTTCAAAAACAGCGAGCAAAGCATCCAGATAGCACGTGTGGGTAGCCTCATCAAACAGGATAAACTGGATAGTTGTTGGTGCAGCGTTGTTCTGCTCCACAAATTCTTTCACCGCAGTCAGCGCAACAACTCCCGCTTTTTCCGTTGGATATCCATAGATACCTGTACTAATAGACGGAAAAGCAACGCTCTGAACACCATTTTCTACAGCGAGCCGGAGACTCGACTGATAACAACTCGCAAGCAGTTCCGCTTCACCTGAGTTGCCGCCTTCCCACACCGGTCCAACCGTGTGAATCACATATTTCGCAGGCAGATTGCCACCCGTAGTGATAACAGCCTTACCCGTAGGACAGCCACCTTCGCGTTTACGGATTTCCGCGCAGGCGTGTTCTATTTCACCACCGCCAGCGCGCCGTATTGCACCATCTACACCGCCACCGCCAACAAGTTGACTGTTCGCCGCATTCACGATAGCATCGACCTGAGCTTTCGTTATATCACCTTGGATCAGTTCTAAACCTGTTTGTTTAATCTGTGTGTTCATTAAACGACCTCCATATCGTTACCGATTTCTCTGGATGAAACCTGCCCTGTGTAGTTCTTGGAGAATAAAAGATTCTATGGGCGTATCACTTTTTAGTCGCGCATAGTTAATCCCTTGGTCGGTACAGAAGCGTTGCAAGGTTTCACAAAATGTCTGCTGTTGCGCCTGGTATTGTGCAAGGGTTTCTGCATTAATTGTGACGGCTTTCGTTTCACCTGTTTCGGCATCTTCCACCAGCCAGTCCCCACCAGCCAGTGTGTTTTCTAAGTGTGTTTGTGGATCTATTTCTTCTGGACTTATTAAATGGATGGCTGTGACGGAGAACCCGCGTCCTGAGAGTAATTTAAACCCGTCCGCGTAGCCGCTCGGTTCCAAAAAATCTGAAAGTATAACAACCATGCTGGGGTGTCGCTGGTACATCGGGAGCTGCCTGAAACATTCCATCAACCGAGTTTGCCCCGATGCTGCAATTCGGGCAACTGCTTTTGTCAAACGCGGGAATTGTGATTTGCCTGATGTCGGTGGCAGCGTTGGCAGGAGGCGTTCACTGCAAGTGTAGATTGCAATGCTGTCGGCGTGTGCCAAGGCGATATAGCCTAACGCCGCGGCAATCTGTTTCGCACACGTCAATTTAGTGGGCGAACCAAATTCCATCGAACGGCTATTATCAATGAGAAGGACAAGGGGTAAACCTTCGTCAGTATGGAAAAGTTTAATAAAGAGTCTATCTAAACGAGCATAAATATTCCAATCAACATGCTGCAGGTCATCGCCGGGTTCATAGACCCGATAATCCGCAAATTCCATACCTGCGCCGCGATTGAGACTTCGGCGTTCGCCTCTGAATTTTCCGCGGAACGAGTGTTTCGCGCGAATATAGAAAGGGTCAAGTTGTTTCAGGAATTGTGGTGTAAGTAACATCACTATTAAGCATTTGGAATAGCAGAAAAATGGGGGCGCGAGGCACGAAAATCCCGTTCTACAATCATGCCAGCATTATAGCACAGTTCGTCGAAAAAACACAAGATTTTTTCATATTAATTTGACATCCGCGAAAAAATAGTGTATAATTTAAAAACTAAAAATGGTGTTTAAAACGCATTTTGGGAGCGCGTATTATACCCCTTGTGGGGTGTTCTAACAGCGTTCCAAAGGTCTGTAAATCTATACTATGTATGCCTTTCGGGGCGTAGCGCAGCCCGGCTAGCGCGTCTGCTTTGGGAGCAGAAGGTCGGAGGTTCGAATCCTCTCGCCCCGATCCAAAAAACTTCTAACACAAGCGCCTATAGCTCAATTGGATAGAGCAACGGACTTCTAATCCGTAGGTTGCAGGTTCGACTCCTGCTAGGCGTACTTTATTTTATAGATCGCACATAGCAAATCAGAATCTGGTGGATGTAGCTCAGGGGTAGAGCGCTTGACTGTGGATCAAGAGGGCGTGGGTTCAAATCCCATCATCCACCCTCATGAGCGTCCGTAGTTCAATGGATAGAGCAATAGTCTTCGGAACTATAAGTTGGGGGTTCGAATCCCTCCGGACGCGAATATTTTTGGAGTATCAGGTGCGCGCAAGGCGCGCACACCGGCAATTAGCCAATGGGTGCTTACAAAGCGCGCCTACCATTCAGGGCAACGCGCAACGCGCCGTTAGCTCAATTGGCAGAGCATCTGACTCTTAATCAGGCGGTTGAAGGTTCGATTCCTTCACGGCGCATCAATAATATGATACACGGAATTTGGGCGGGTGCTGGAATTGGTAGACAGGATAGACTTAGGATCTATTGGGGTTACGCCTCGTGAGGGTTCAAGTCCCTCCTCGCCCATAGTCGCATTTAAGGGAGTCGGGATCATCAAAATTAATTATCCCTAATGGATATAAAGCGAGACCCTAAGCACCCCAGCAATATATCCCTTTAAGCAAAAACCGGATTGTGCTATCAAGGCACACTTTGTTTTCTTTGCCTTCTAAACAAACAACACCTAAGGCTAAACTGTGATGTAAGGTATCCTTAGTTTTGGATGCCCAGCATGAGGACAAAAGTTTGAGAGTTCAAATTGAAAGGTTAGACACCACGAGAGTCCGTCTGGACATAGAGGTTCCTCCCGAAGACGTTAACGCAGCGTTAGAGGAAACTTATGAATCGTTGCGCACCCAAGTCTCTATTCCGGGATTCCGGAAAGGACGTGTACCCGTAGCAATCCTCAAATCAAGATTTCCTGATTACGTCAATAGTGAGGCTGCCCGCTACCTCATCGCCCCTGCTTATGAAGATGCTGTTCATAGAGAAAAACTCAATCCGCTCTCCCAGCCAACTTTCACACCCCCTCTCAACGAATTGCAAGTTAAGGAAAACGAACCCCTCCTATTTTCAGCCACAGTTGATATCCGCCCCAATATAGACATCCCGCCTTATGATCAACTCGAAACCGATAAAAATCCCGTTGATGTGCCGCGTGAAGATGTTGATACCTATATTACACGACTACAGGCGCAATCAGCAACTTATGAACCGCTCGACGTTGAACGTCCAGTTGAGGAGAAAGATTGTGTCCGCGTGGATTGGGACTGTTTGCTCAATGGTGAACTCATTGATGCTGAGTCAAGGAAAGATGTTGATATAGAACTCGGCATTAAGGCTATACATGAAAAACTTGAACAGGTATTAATCGGAATGCAAATCGGAGAAACAAAATCCGTGGATATTGATTTTCCACCAGAACACCCTATCCCTGAACTTGCAGGAAAATCCGCGCAATATGAAATCACATTACACGCCATTACGCAAAAGCATCTTCCACCCTTAGACGATGAATTCGCAAAAGACCTGGGATATGAAAACTATTCTCAACTTTTTGGTGTGATATGGAACAATCTGGTCGAGGAAGAAACGAGTCTACAAGTTGATAAGCAGAAGGCAGAATTGTTGACCCAACTCATTGAAAAAACTGATATTGCCATCCCGGAACCCTTGGTCGATCAGTACGTACAACAGACGCTTCAGAACCTCAAACAGCAATTGGCAAACGAACGGCAAACGCCTGAAGACGCTGGAATTAACATGGATACCCTGCCTGATGAGCTCCGGCGAGATGTTATTCAACAAACAAAACAATCATGGATCTTTGATACTATTGCTGAAGCAGAGGGTATCTACGTATCTGATGATGAATTGGAATATGAAATCCGTCGTGCCGCTGAGCAGCAAAACCGGGACGCTCAAAAGTATGCTGAATTACTGAAATCAAGTAATCGACTGGAAGATTTTCGCGGTCAACTCCAACAAGAAAAAATCTATCAGTTCCTCATTCATCGAGCGTCTGCTAAACAATCACTCATAATTACCTGAAGAGTGATTATAAGTGAAGAGGTTAACAGTTGTAAGTTAAGAGGCGGACGGATGTTCCCAATCCTTCTTAACCAACCACTTATAACTTATAACCTATAACCTTTAAAAAATATGAATCTCGTACCTATCGTCGTTGAACAAACCAGTCGAGGTGAACGGTCATACGATATTTATTCTCGTCTGCTTGAAGATCGAATTATCATGATCGGAACACCGATTGATGATGATATTACCGCAAACATCGTAACAGCACAGATGCTCTTCCTTGAAGGGAAGGATCCGGATGCAGATATTGTTCTCTATCTTAACACACCCGGAGGCTCTGTTTCCGCTGGTTTGGCAATCTACGATACAATGCAGTACATTAAAGCAGATGTGCAGACTTGGTGTTTAGGGAGAGCGTATAGTATGGGGGCAATCTTGCTCGCCGCAGGGGCGCAAGGTAAACGTTACGCACTACCACATGCAAAGACGCTTATTCACCAACCGATGGCAAGAGGTATCGGCGGTCAAGCTTCTGATATTAGCATTCATGCAAAAGAAATCTTACAAGAGCGAGACCGGCTGTATGCTATTTTAGCCGAACATACCGGTCAAGATGTTGAGAAAATCGCTACCGATGCTGACCGTGATTTCTATATGACTGCCGACCAAGCCTTGGAATATGGTCTTGTTGACCACGTTGTCGCGCAACGTGCCGCCACAGAGTAGAGGGATTATCAGGCTCAGAGTTGTCAGCTAAAGAGGATTGTTGTGGAAAACACAATTAACTGGACTGCCACAAGTCGTCTCCTAACCGATAACTGATAACTATTAAAAAAGGAGAAATCGCTATGTCCGAATCTGCCCATCGTGAAGTATCCTGTTCTTTCTGTCGGCAGGACAGTACGCAAGTCCGCCTACGACTCCTTCAGGGTAGGGAGGCAAATATTTGCGTTGAATGTATTGTCCGTTTATCAGCATCTACAGCGGATAGTGCTTCATGCACATTTTGTCGGCGTGATAATACGCATGTTGAGAGACTCTTTAATGGACTTGAGGCGAATATCTGTGAGAGATGTCTTTCTGAATGTATTGATCTTTGTAATGACATTCTGAATCGCAAACCAGATGGTAGCCTTGATCTCTCCATAGAAGACCTTAAAAAAACGGATGGATCACACGAACAGCCCGAATTTGAGGAAGACCAAGGGAACCCCCAGCAGGCGCGTGGACGTGATGCTCGTGAACAAAGGGATACCAATACAGCAAACAGCACAGCAAATCCCGAAACAAAAGATGAAGAGGGACCATTCACGGAACCGCCTTCACCTGAAGAGATTAAAGCAAAACTTGATGAATATGTAATAGGTCAAGAACACGCCAAAAAAACATTATCTGTCGCGGTTTACACGCACTACAAACGCTTGCATCATGGTCATACAACTGATGATGTTGAATTAGACAAGAGCAACATTTTACTCATCGGACCGACAGGGACAGGAAAAACACTCCTCGCCCAAACGCTCGCTAAGGTTTTGGATGTGCCTTTCGCGATTACCGATGCAACAACGTTGACCGAAGCCGGATATGTCGGTGAAGATGTCGAAAATATCATCTTGAAACTGGTTCAAGCAGCGGATGGCGATGTGGCACGCGCTGAAACGGGGATCATTTATATTGATGAAATAGATAAGATTACGCGGAAATCCGAAAACCCATCTATTACTCGCGATGTATCCGGAGAAGGTGTTCAGCAAGCGTTGCTCAAAATTCTTGAAGGGACAACAGCGAATGTACCACCCCGTGGCGGCAGGAAACATCCCCATCAGGAGATGATTGAGGTAAATACCAAGAAGGTATTGTTTATTTGTGGCGGAACCTTTATCGGGTTAGATAAAGGAATTAAAGATAGGCTCGGAAAGCAGAGCATCGGTTTCGGTTCGCCTATTCAACCGAAAAGCCAAACAAAAATTCACGAAATCCTTGCTCAGGTAACGCCAAAAGATCTCATTAAATACGGATTTATACCCGAGTTGATCGGACGGCTTCCCGTCGTTACAACGCTACATGAATTAGACGCCTCCGCACTCGTCCGTATCCTCACAGAACCTAAGAACGCCCTCGTCAAACAGTATCAGCATCTTTTGGCTTACGAGGGTGTACAATTCCATGCAACCGATGCAGCGTTAGTTGCTATTGCCGACGAAGTTATTGAACGTGAAACAGGTGCGCGCGGGTTAAGAGCCGTTTTTGAAAAAATTATGCTCGATACGCTCTATCAGCTTCCATCGCTCGAAGATGTTGAAACGTGCCAGATTACTGAAGACTCCGTGCGCAACAGTGAACCTCCCCAACTCACTTATAGGAAATCCGAAGAATTGAAGACTGCTTAGCCACAAATTGTAAATGAACCGTTGCCACTTTAGGCAAACGCAATAGTATTTCATTTTAGTTATCAGTTGCCAACCGTCAGTCGTCAGTTAATATCTTATCGTAACCTATGCTTCTGTGGATACCGCAACATCCCTGAATGCCACAACTCATTAACTGAGAACTAATATGCTGAGGTTTGATGCCTCGCACTGGAACAAAAACTATGAATTCGACAGCAACAAAAGAACACGGAACCGTAAGTTTGCCCGTTATTGATTTGCCTCCGGATTTCGATAGGTATTCGCCTTTCCCGAAGACAAAATCTCTTTTAATTGCCGTTCGGAAGATGGGAGTCCAAGCGACTCATGCTGCACTCCAGTCAAATAAACGGGTACTCCTCCTCCACCAAAAAGTGGAGTTAGAGGAAGGAGTAGACGCCTCGCCTGAACATCTACATACTATTGGTGCTGTCGCGCATATTATCGAATCTTATGAACCCGGTGACAGCACTATCCGCATCGCCGTTGCCGTAGAGCACCGCGCGATTGTTCTCCGCTATACGAAGGCCGCCGACTTTTTGCAAGCAGATGTGCAAATTGTCCATGAGGAGATCGGGTTAGCGGACACTGCTGCATCTCTCGTCAAAGATACCAAGAAACTTTTCAACGACTACGCAAAAACACGCCCAAAGGATCAAGGACGCAGCCCACAACCCCATGTTCTAACACTTGAAGAAGTCAAACGCGCTATTAAAGAGCAAGACGAACCCGGACCCCTCGCCGATATTATCGCCGGGTTTCTCGATCTCACCGCCACAGAACGCCAAAGTGTTATTGACGAATTCAACCCCATCAAACGGCTGCAACTTGTCATCCAATTCTTGAACGAGGCATTGGAGCGCAATGAACTTCGAGATGATATTCACAATCAAGTCCGTGAATCCGTCCAGAAGACACACCGAGAATTCTACCTTCAGGAACAGATGAAGGTCATACAGAAAGAACTCGGCAGAGATGACATCGCCGAAGTTGATGAACTCCGAGAACAGGTGAAGAACGCCGGGATGTCTGAAGAGGCAGAAGAAAAGGCACTCAAGGAACTCGATCGACTCGCACAAATACCACCGCAATCCGCCGAATCCGGTGTCATCCGTACCTATGTTGATTGTATACTCGCACTCCCTTGGAAAGAGAGCACCGAGCATCAACTCCAGCTCCCTGAAGCCCAACGGATACTTGACGAAGACCACTACGGCTTGGAGAAACCCAAAGAGAATGTCCTCGAATACCTTGCTGTTTTACAACTCGTCAAACATCTTAAAGGCCCCATTATTTGTCTCGTCGGACCGCCAGGAGTCGGAAAGACTTCACTCGGTAAATCAATTGCCCGCGCAACAGGTAGGAAATTTGTGAGAATGTCGCTCGGCGGCGTTCGAGATGAAGCAGAAATCCGTGGACACAGACGCACCTATATCGGCGCAATTCCCGGACGCATCATTCAAGGGCTCCGTGATGTAAAATCAAAAAACCCGCTCTTCCTGCTCGATGAAATTGATAAACTTAGTTCGGATTTCCGAGGCGATCCCGCATCCGCACTTCTTGAAGTCTTAGATCCCGAACAGAATGCCACCTTCCGAGACCATTATATGGATATTGCCTTCGATCTTTCCGATGTCATGTTCATCACAACTGCTAACACCCGGGTTACCATTCCACCAGCACTCCAGGACCGAATGGAAATTATTGAATTGCCGGGATATACTGATTTCGAGAAGCATAATATCGCGACCTTTACACCGAACGGACTTATCCCCAAACAACTTGAACGCCATGGGCTTTCAGACGACAATATCACCTTCACAGATGAAGCACTCTACGAGATGATACATAAGTATACGCGCGAGGCTGGCGTGCGAAACTTGGAACGCGCAATCACTACTGTTATGCGGAAAGTCGCCAGAGAAATCGTTACTGAAGAAACACCAGATCTCAATATTGAAGTGACACCGGCGAATTTGAGCGACTATCTTGGACCCGCGAAATGGACACGCACAAAAGCTGAAGAGCGCGATGAAGTCGGCGTCGCTACAGGGATGGTATGGACCCAGATCGGCGGCGATATCGTCTCCGTTGAAGCAACAACGATGCAAGGCGAAGGCAAACTCGATATGACAGGGCAGCTTCAGGAAGTAATGCGTGAATCCGTTCAAACTGCTGTCGCTTTCATCCGTTCCCGCTCTGAATCCTTCGGACTTCCTGATAAGCAGTTCGAGCAACAGGATATTCATATCCATATCCCAGAAGGCGCAGTACCCAAAGACGGTCCCTCCGCCGGAATTACCGTCGCTACTGCAATCCTTTCTACACTGACAGGTAAGTCTGTTCGTAAAGATATTGCTATGACCGGAGAAATTACGCTCCGCGGTAGAGTCCTGCCCATCGGAGGCTTAAAAGAGAAAGCACTCGCTGCTTACAGAAACGGTATCTTTGACATTATTATTCCCGTTGACAATGAGAAAGATGAAGTTGACATCCCTACAGAAATTCGCGAAGGGATTCGCTTCCATAAAGTCAACGATATGATGGAGGTACTCGAACTGGCACTGACAGAACCCGTCGTGGAACCTGAAGTGCCTGTAGAGATGCCAGTCGCCTCCCAGCCGTCTGTGTAGATGTAGAATAGTTATAAGTTATAAGTGGTAGGTTAAGAAGTCCGTAAAGTTATCAACTTCACGACTTCAGCATATTTTGAAACTTTAGCACACTTTCTTATAACTTATAACCTCTTAACTTATAACCTTAAAAGATGCGATTAGACAAATTCCTGCAGGTCAGCCGCCTCGTAAAGCGGCGAACGATTGCCAATACCCTCTGTGGCAAAGGCGCAGTGAGCGTCAACGGACATGTCGCAAAAGCCGGGAAGATGCTTTCTATAGGCGATGTGATTCGCATGCCGGGAGCATCGACCACCACGGAAGGGCATTTAACAGGTCTTGAGGAACCTCCTGAAATTGAATATGAGGTTCTTGAACTACCCACCGGAAACGTCTCACGCGCACGGGCTACAACGCTTTACCGTCAATTAAACCGGTAATCATTCCCCAATCCGGAGCGCACCCTGCTCAATCAAGAAAGAGAAATCGCAATGACTCCCAAAGAGTTCCAGGCCCAATGCAGAGATACCACGTACCCATCGGGACCTGTGATCGTTGAAAATAGACCGAAAATTGGTATAACAATCGGCGATGCAGCCGGCATCGGTCCCGAAATCATCGTCAAAGCACTGGCACACGAAAGCATATATTCAATGTGCCAGCCGATTGTGATCGGGAGTCCTGCTATTCTTCAGGACGCTTGTCAATTTATACCCGCCGGTGCACCGCAGCTAAAAGTTAGTACCATCAAGACCCCGATGCAAGCAAACGGAACGCATGGAACAATTGATGTACTTGAAATATCTTCAAACCCGCTTGAAGATATTTCCTTGGGGAGCATAGATGTTCGTGCCGGTGCCGCCGCTGTCGAAGCGATAGAGGTTGCAACACGCCTCGCGATGCACGGTGAACTTGATGCGATCACGACTGCACCAATATGCAAAGCTGCTATAAACCGAGCAGGTGCCCCCTATCCCGGACACACGGAGATGCTCGCGGCCTTTACGAATACACCTGACGTAGTGATGATGCTCTGTACACATGAGACATTGGACAGCCATCAACCATCAGCCATTCCAGCAGTCTCTTTTGTGACAAATCATATTCCATTGGCTGACGTACCAAAGCACCTTTCTATCCAAAGAATTGTGAATGTTATCTGTATCACGCAACAAGCACTGATCCGCTGCGGCATTTCTGAACCTCGACTCGTCGTTGCCGGATTGAACCCGCATGCCGGTGAAGAAGGGTTGTTCGGAGAAGAAGAAGTCCGTTTTATCCGTCCTGCCATCGCACAGGCACAAGCAAAAACAGGAATGCCAATAGACGGTCCGATCCCTGCTGATGTGCTTTTTCCCAAAGCAAATCAAGCGAAATGGCACGCTGTTATCGCTATGTATCACGACCAAGGCAATATTCCGATAAAACTTCTCGGCTTTGGCGAACTCGTAAATGTTACTTTAGGATTACCAATAATTCGTACCAGTGTAGACCACGGCACAGCATTTGACATAGCCGGTAAAGGGATCGCAAGTGAAACCAGCCTTATGGCAGCATTAAAATGTGCTTCACGACTCGCGAATTAGCCGTCAGCGTAAAATAGTTATAAGTTACAAGAGATTTTTGATAATCCCGACACCTCTTAACTTATAACTGTTAACTACTTCTGGTAGATTTTAAAATTAAAAAGATATTGTAAAGCAACAAAGTTAAAAAAGTGCACCAGCAGAGTGGTCCGTTTTCGCTGCTGTCTGTTGATTTCTATAGTTCAAAATAAAAAGAATCGCAAAACGTCATGAAAAAGACGCTTATTTTTTTCGCCATACTCCTTACGTTTTCTACTGTTCCGATATCGGTTGTCGTAAGTCAGACACAGTCGGGATCCCTACCTGTTACTGGAAACAAGGTGCCACCGTTTCAGATACTTACGACTACAGCGGATACTTTCACAGCACGTTTCATCCTGCCAACACTTAAGATAACCACACACACCGCTGCTGCCACGGACGATCCTGCAGATGTGGGGACTAAAATTCATTTCGCTGGCGCGAATTGGACACTTGATGTAGGCAAACCTCGGCTGCCGATTTACACACAAAGCATTGGAATCCCTACAGCAGGGACCCCGGTTGTTACTATCATTCAAGCGCGTTCGGAAACCAAGACGGTTGAAAACGTGCGTGTCACACCTGATGATCCGATTTTTCCGACGTTGGCTTCCGAGAACCCTCCAGTTTTTCAAAAATTCTATCCCACACAACTTGTAGAGGTTATCCCGGGCGGCTTTGTCCGAGATCAACGTATCGGCAATTTACAGATCAACCCGGTGCAATACAATCCAGCGACAAAACAATTAAAAATTTACGCGTCTGTGACGTTTCAAGTCTATTTTCCGGGGGCCGTAGCTGCTGGCGGCACTATTCCCACTGTGCCTTCTTCTTTTCGAGAATCCCCTCGCGTTTTTGAGGACCTCTTCCAAAGCACATTGCAGAATTATGAACAAGCAAAGCCGTGGCGGAAACAACGTCGATCGCCTTATGGCAGTATTACCGACGGGAACTATGCCCCTGGTGCACCAACACCAATAACCGCTAATACACGTCGTTTTAAAATATCTGTCACCAAAACAGACCTATATCGTATCACCTATAACAACATCAAGGCTTACACCGGTATCGAACCAGAAAATATAAATCTTGACACGCTTCAATTGGAGAGTAGCGGAGAGAAGCAAGGCATCTATATCTTTGATGAGAACGAGAACGATACGCTTGACCCCGGCGAGCGGATTATCTTTTACGGGCGCGCATTAGCAGACAACAAATTTACCGACGAAAACGTCTACTGGCTGCGTTTCGGCTTGCTTGGAGAACCTACTGCCGGCCTTGAGACCTCCCGTGTAGAGACACGCGACGTAACACCGAAGGTGAAAAATTTGGTAACACCCACAGCCTTTTTAACACGCGACCGCTTTGAGGAGAATTGGCATCACGATGTCTTGGACGGCTCTGACGTTAAATCTGAACTTGCAGACCACTATTTCGGAACTGCTTTCCGGGGTGGAGACCGAAAAGATTTTCGAATAAAACTGCCTAAGGCAGCACCGCGACTTGATCCGCGACTCGAGGATAGCAAAGCAATCTTGCGTATCAAATTCCAAGGCGCCTCCCGCAGGGGCAACGCGCGCCACCGAGCGCGTATCACTTTCAACAACGTCCAACTCGGCAGGCCTGAGGAATGGAAACGGCAAACTTACCAAGTTGCAACCCGCGAGATTAAGCACAAGAGCATCTTTAATGACCTTAATAATTTCATGCGCATTGAGGCACTTGATAGGAACGATACACCCCCCGGATCCTACGACTTCTATATCGATTGGTATGAACTGGACTATTGGCGAAATTTTCAGGCGGAAGTCAATCGCCTTGAATTTAACACCAACACTGAACCGCACAACACCGGTCAAGTTCAGTACCAAGTCGGAAATATCTTTAGTGAAGAAATAGACTTATATCAGTTGGATGAAAATGGCATTCGCAGCAAACTCATTGGTGGGACAGTTTCCAAAGCCGGTGCCAGTCATCGGATTCGCTTTGAAGATACCGTCAACCAGTATACACGCTATTTTGTTATCAGTCGTGGTGCCTATAGTAGCATTAACGCCCTCGTTCCAACACCGCCAACGCCACTAAAAAATCCTGCTAACCAAGTCGATTATGTCGTCATTACACACTCGACTTTCGCTGAAAGTATTGAACCGCTCGTCGAATTCCGCCGTTCGCAAGGCTTGACAACAATGATTGTTGATATTGATGACATCTACAATGAATTTAGCGACGGCCTCTTTAATCCTTTCGCCATCCAAAAATTCCTACGTTATACCTATAACAATTGGCAGCAGCCCGCACCAACCTATGTCCTCCTTGTTGGTGACGCACACTACGATTACAAGAGGGCCACCGTTGAGATCCACCGCCGTGAGTTTGGTAGTAACTATAATCTATATCCGATCTTCGTGCCAACGTACCATGGGTGGGCACCTGAAAGTGGCGAAACTTCTATGGATCAACGCTTTGTCAATGTCAGTGGAGACGACCCATTGCCTGACATGCTTATCGGAAGGCTCTCGGTGCAAACTCCTGAAGCCCTTGACGGTATCGTTGAAAAAATTATTAACTATGAAAAAAATCTTGAGACAGGATTGTGGCAAGGCACCTTAATCCAGGTCTCAGACGACAATACAGATCACTCTAATGATGGCATCTTTGAGGAATCACGCGACGAACTGATCCAAGAGGTTATACCTGTCGGATATGACACCCGCCAAATCTATCTCCGAAAGATTAAAAGCCCTGAACTCACACGTTCAACAATCAAATCCGCAATTAATAAAGGCGCGCTCGCGATTGAATATGCCGGGCACGGGGGCATCCAGACATGGGCGGATGAGTCTATCTTCCGAATTGAAGATGTCGTCGGTTTGCGAAACCGATACCTGCCTTTTGTCATTACAACGACCTGTCTCAATGGACAATTTGATAAACCGCAACAAGTCGGAAATTTTTGCCTCAGCGAACAATTTTTGTTCGGGAAATATGGTGCTATTGCATCACTCTCCGCGACTCGGTTAACTTACGGTTCAGCAAATGCTGAGTTTGATATAGACCTCTTTGAAGCCTTTTTCCGTCCGGCGCAGGCATCACCAGAACTCGCAACCAAAAGTGTACCCTTACCGCCAACGATAGGACATATTATTGCTGAGGCCAAAATTAGTTTTCTCAACCGCATTCGCAATCGGAGTTGGATTCCTGGCACCGAACAATATACACTTTTCGGTGACCCAGCATCTCGTCTTGCACGTCCGCAGCTCGACGTAAAGGTTGAGTTGGAACGCGTCGCCCTCAGCAGTGAACACCAGATCGTTATCAATGCGAATGAGGTAGGGGTCGTCCGAGAATCGGAAATTGGAGACACTGGCAGCTTAAGTTTCACGCGTATAGCTGATTTTAGCACAGAAGCATTTTCTGCTTTCGCAATTTTCGCAAATAATTTTGATGATAACCTCCGCAATGATATCACGCGCCGCACTGGCGGTAGAATCTGGCAGGGCGAGTACGGCACTATTCGGATGGATGTCCCAAACAACGCACTGCCCGGCGGCGGCATTGCACGTATCTTTGCTTTTGATGATACCCGTGCCGCTATCGGAGGCGCGCGATTCTGGATAGATGCGCCTGTTCTATACGACCTCCGAGAAACGATTGACGACAAAGTCACGGATACCCTTAATATCAGTGCACTCGTCCTTGACGACAAAGGACCAGACGGGATACGCAGCATCTACGTTTCATGGGATAACACAGAGGATTTTGAAATCGTGACAACCCCCATGATTCCAGCACGCACACCCCTCAGTGATGTCCCACCCGGTGGACAATGGTATCAACTTGAATCACCTATTCCTCTACCGAAAGGCGGACGGCAAATACGCTACCAGATCTTCATTACGGATAGTAGCGGACACGAGATCATTATTCCATCAAAATTTGAACGCAACATCGTCAAGGCACCTACAGGCCCCAATATTGCGATCGGGACGGACAAGACAGACAAAGCCCCCATTCGATACGTCTTTGATGAAAAGAAAAACGGTTACCAACTCGTCGCAGAGTTAATCAATGACGGCAGTCGGCCCGTTATTGCTGATATTGAGGTCGTATTTGCCGCAGGAAATCCGGATCCAGATGGCGATCTCGTTGTTGACGAGGACGCAAATATCCTTGGGACCGTGGTTATCAAAACCACTGACTGGGTGGAGGGGACCCACGTTTGGCAACGTGCAACAGCTATCCTCGAACTCGATACACCCCTTAAGACTGGTATCCACAAAATTTACGTCTTTGCAGACCCCGAGGACCCAGATATTGAAGACGACATTAAGGATGGGAACGTCGAAGAAGGTAGTGTCCTTGATAACAAGCAACACGTCTCTTTTATCGTCAACGATTTTAACTATAAATCAGAGGAAGCGTTAACAGCCTTCAGTTTAGACGGGGTGTTCGACATCCATTTCCCAACAGACGCGCTTGAAACTGAAACCCAAAATAGAGCGGGTATCCCACTCTCTGTTACCTCGCAAGTCCCTATGGAGCCGTCTCAACCTGATCTCCAATTTGCCCCTATTCCCCGCGTCGCAGCACTCCGACGCGGGCTCATCCGACACGGAACAGAGGTTGCCCAATACTATGAAACCGCATTTCGTACAGGTGCTGTAGCACTCAAGAAACCCGTCAAGCTCAAACTCCGTTTTGATGTCAGTGCTTTGGAAGACATCGTCCAAAAAGAAACCGAAATTCAACCTGACAATCCTGCCTTTGAATATGAATTTACGCAGGTCACAAACCAGGTAGCAATTTATGCGTGGCAGACGGATTTAGCGTCAAGTACGAAACAGGATCCCACGACTACTCCTGCTGAGGTAGCTGTTAAGCTGTCCGCATGGCGGCGCTTGCCTTCACAGATTAACTACACCCCTGAAGGCGATTTTCTGCTCGAAAATTATGTCACACCAACACAAACAGAGAATGCAAGTGAACAGAAATTAGAAATCGATGCAATAACTATCAATCCGAACCTTACCCCCGCAGGCACTTGGATTATCATGTTTCTTGATGCTAATGAATATGAGGTCTTTCTCAAGCGGAAAGGGGAACAACGAACCGAAATTGAGAAACTTGATCAAACTGGACAGCTCGATAACCCATTCAGAGTGGAGGTGTACGGTTTGGAATTGCGGATTCCGCGGCAGGTGAATCCATCTCTTGATGTTAATTATGCATTTGAATTTGGTGATATACTCGCTTTCAGGACCGACTATAATCCACAGGCAGATGTTATCCTTCAGGACACATGGAATGCTAACATCGGCAATGGGACCGCAACGGTGAATAGTAAACTTGGACCCAAAGCCGAATTTGAGACAGGCGATTGGTTCGTCTTCTTTATTGATCCTAATTATTATGAACTCCGTGATGCATCGAATGAACCTGTCCATTATCCCAATGGTGTCAAAGTCCATGGAAAGGTAAACGAAACTCTTTTCCTGAGCCACCTCGGTTTTGAAATCATCGTCACTGCAAGTTCCGAAGAATTCAGGTTCGGCGATAAAATTAAGTTCAGCAGTGCTCGCGTCGCTACCATTACGGCGGAAGTCGATGCCCTCACGCGATTTGCCCTCATGCGTAGTACGGATAATGAACCGCCTGCCTTTAACCTCTGGGTGGATGGTATCCAACCACAGACCGGCAGCGTCATTCCACCGCGACCTGCTATCTCTATTGTTTTACAAGATGCAAACGGTGTGGATGTCGAATTTTTTACCTTTGACAAACGAAAGAACGATGGACCTTTTGAACCTATCACTGATTATGAACTCCGCATACAGAATAGTATTGAGACGGTGCCGATTGATTACCGACCCATCCTTTTCCCTGGCGAGTATACTTTCAATATCGGAGCACAGGATTTCAATCGTAACACTATCGGCGGCGATGCCGGAATTGTCAGTTACAGGTTCGTTGTTATTGAAGAACCTGACATTACGCCTCCCACTATTGATATCCAGATCACCGGATCGAGTACAGGTGATGCAAACGGCGGACTTGATGAGTCTTTAACAAACGGCGCAGTACTCACAGAGCAACCTCGATTCAAAATTGTCCTCACGGATGATAGCGCGCTTGACGAAACCACGTTTCGATTCAATTTTGGCAGTGTATATGAAACGCTTGAACTGCTGGATCCAAATAGTTACGCCGAAACTTTCGATCGGGATGCACCCGCGGAGGCTTCTATCACGTATGCACCGGACCTCGCTAACGGAGAATATCAACTCCAGATTACCGCTGCGGATACCAGTGGAAATGTAGGTGAACTTGCTACGAACTTCACCTTAAATGAGGAAATCACGCTCAGTGAGGTATTCAATGTTCCCAATCCTACGTATGACGGAAAGACCTTTTTCACCTATTACCTCGCGCAGGCACCAGATACTGTCACAATCAAAATTTATAGCGTTAATGGCAGGCTTCTCCGGACGCTTGAGGATGCAAGCGCGAACCGTGGTGCTAACGAAACCGGTTGGGATGGCAGAGATGAAGACGGGATACGGTGTGCTAACGGTGTCTATCTCTATCGCGTTACCGCCCATACCGAAGATAGAAAAATACAGCAGACGGGAAAACTCGCTATTCTACGATAAGAACGGCTATCAACTGTCAGCAATTAGTAGTGATACAGTTATTGTAAGGGTGAATAATCTGTCGGTTCGATAATCTTGGAACTCGCCACATTTACCAGTGGACCGCCGACTTCTGTTAAACGTTTCGCCGCTTGCCACTCCGGATCGGCGATAAATGCGTCCCACGCACGCTGATAGTGCCCCAAATCTTCAAACGCAAGCATGTAGATAAGTTCTGTCGTCGTTGCCTCACCAATCGCTGTTTCCCAAAACCCGATGACTTTCATACCGTGCTTCTCAAACAGTGGAACGGTGATATTGGCAAACCGGTCATTCAAATTTTTCATCTTCCCCGGCACAACCTGATACGTTCGTAGTTCATAAATCATCTTTTTACTTTTCCTTGCGGTTCGTTCAGGCGGGTTTTGCGAAGAACGTTCCTCTCCGTATATCCAGCCCGGCCCGTTAGTTGGGCTTACGCGTTTTCTCTAAAGAATTTAAGTTCCCTGCAGCGCATTGAGACAAGTTAGCCATTCTAATCTATTCCTCACAGAATCCCATATTTATCATAAACTTCGCGCAGCGTCGCACCGGCTCGGAGTTCGTCGCGGGTACGGTTCTCGCCGCTCACCTTTTCCAGTGCAGCTTCAATCACTGCTGCTTCCACCACTTGTGGGATAACGACGACGCCATCTGCGTCACCGAACACGATATCCCCAGGATTAACCGTGACACCGCCACATTCAATCGGAACGTTATACGCGACGACATCGCCGCGTCCGTTGGAGTCAACAGGCGACAATCCTGTCGTAAAGATTGGAAACCCCATCGCCAGGATTTGGCGCGCATCTCGGATAAATCCGTCAATGACAGCACCACGCGCACCTCGCGCGAGTGCCGCCGTTGAGAGGAGTTCGCCCCAAAAGCAGATCCGCGTACTCCCGTTTGTCGAGCAAACAAGCACATCGTCCTGTTTGAGGCTATCCACTGCCGCGATTTCCTGCTGATACGGTTCATCTGGCATCTCGTAGACCTCTACACACAGCACCGGCATCGCACGACCCACCACAACTGTCTCTGGGTGAAGCGGACGGATGGTGTGTCGCAGTGCCTGTTCACGGTAACCCGCTGCGTCCAGCGCGTCCGAAATCACAGCAGCGTATAACTGCTCTTTCATCATATCAAACAGTTCTGTATCATTATCCCACTTTTTAATTTTACCTTGCGGTTCGGTAAGGCAAGTCTAAATCTTAGCGTGCCTCTCCGTATATCCGCCCTCCACTTCGTTATGGGCTGCTGAGATCCATCAAGAGTCTGCGCGTAGTGTAATGGAGTGCAGTCCAAGTGTTCACAAATTAATAATTCTCGTAGCCGACTTCTTCAAGACGCGCTGCTTTCTCCGCAACACCATCACTCAATTTTTCTTTATATGCCAACAGTTTTGCCTCCAATTCGGGGAACTGGAGTGCCAAAATTTGGACAGCAAATAACCCCGCATTTCTCGCACCACCCGAACCGATCGCCATTGTTCCGACAGGAATACCGGGCGGCATCTGAACTGTTGCATAGAGCGCGTCCACACCGTTGAGAGGACCACCATCAATCGGTACGCCGATGACCGGCAGTGTCGTATGTGCAGCGATGACACCGGCAAGATGTGCCGCACGTCCGGCACCCGCAATAATGACTTGTCCCCCTTCCGCTTTAATTTTTTCTGTCCATGCCATCGTTCGTTCCGGCGAACGGTGCGCCGAAGAGATCGTTATCTCAAACGGAACTTCAAATTCTTCTAAAACTTTCGCGGCTTCTGCCATCTTTTCCAAATCAGAATCACTCCCCATCACAATACCAACCAGAGGAGTTTTTTGTTCTTGTAACGACATATCTATATCTGTACCTCGTTTTAATAGTGGATGGTTAATGGTTTTTGGTACGGCGATTACGCCTTTAGGTTGTTGGTAAAGAGGTATACGATCATTCTAACACCTCTTAACTAATAACTTAAAGCGCAGCGTACCAACAACTAACTACCATCTTTCTGATAACTGTTAACTTCTAAAAATAATATGCGAATTTCTTTCAATAATCAACGGTTCGGGACCGCCTGACGGAAACTGTGCTGCCCACTCATTGGGATCGTAATCACGGGTAACGAAACAGGCGCGATGCACCGGAACCGCATGCTTCAATCCGATGCGGGTCGCCATTTTCACACATCCATCGTAGAACGGGAACTCACCTTCCGTCGGATGGTTCGTCAAAAAACCGATGTCCGGTTTATGTGCCGCCACTGCTGAAATGAGTGCGTCATGTTCTGCAAAATTGTTGATTGGATCGCCGCTGAAGTAAAGCGTTACGCCGTTGCTGATAATGACGTAGCCTAAGTGCGTAACATCAGGCGGTGCTATGTCAGCGGATGCGTCGCCGTCAGGCGGTTTGGCGTAGACAGCGTGAACAGTGAGACCGTTGAGTGCCGTTGATTCTCCAGCACGTATTTCCGAGACGTTCACAGCGGCGACATCTGTTTCGGTGGAAATTTGACGCACACTCTCTTCAGGTCCCACAAACCGCGTTTCATTGGAAGTCTCCCACATCCGACGTATGGACTCTGGACACGTGTGATCTCCGTGCGCGTGTGTTAAAAGCACAAAATCGGTTGGAAGTGCCGATTCATCGAGTGGCGGTTCGGTATGAATAAAACGGTCAGCAGGACGCTCCCGCGGAAAATAGGGGTCAATTTGGACGATAGTGCCAGCGGAATCCTTCAAGGCAAAGCTGCTCTGTTCAAACCAGTGAATAGCGACAGCACCTTCCGGCACCTTCAATTCAATAAGTGGATGCATATTAGTTCCTTTTTTATTCCCTATCGGCTATCAGCCATCAGCAAAGACGCAAGCGTTTCATGAACGTTTCTTTCTTTGCTGACCACTGACGGCTGACGGCTGATTGCTTCTATAATAGAGATAGACTGCCAGTACTCCCGCAATTGATCCAAGCACATCTGCCACCCAGTCCGCAAGCGTAGCCAATCTACCGGGAACGAAAGTCTGATGCCACTCATCGCTTGCACCGTAGAGACTTGAGAGCACCGCTGCGATAAGCCATATAAGTTTTGATGGTACCACCGAGGGTCTCGCTTTTACAAGTGCCCACGCCAGTAATATACCGAGTATGGCATATTCAATAAAATGGTAAAGTTTGTCAATCGTTAGCCACTCAAATTCTGGCATCGGCAGCGGTGGTTGCTTCAAGGACGAAACAACGAAAATGAGTGCCATATACAGCAGAGACGGTACCCAGTATCTCATAGTTTTGAAGAGGCGAGTTGTCAGTTGCCAGTTTTAACTGAAAACTATTTTAAGGCATTAAGGATCGCATCTACGTCGTAGACACAGCCGCCCCATGTGCCACCACCAACCGATTGCAACGCTGCCCAGAGTCGTGTATCGTCTGGTAACGCCTCGTCCGGCGAAAGATCGGGACGTGCTTGACGTTCCGCTAACACACGTTCACCCACTGCAGCACCGAAGTGCTCACTACCGTGTCCGACCAGATCAATGCTTCCTACCAGTTGCCGGGTATCAATCTCAATCTGGATAATGTCGCCCTCAAGCACTTTCCCGATGGGACCACCAGCAAGTGCCTCCGGCCCGACGTGTCCAATACACGCGCCTGTTGAAACACCAGAGAACCGAGCATCCGTAATCAAGGCGATGTTCTTACCGAACGAAAGGTGTTTCAGTGCTGCGGTTATCTGATAAACTTCTTCCATGCCTGTACCTTGCGGACCGCGGCAGCATAACACCATGATATCCCCCGGTTGGATCTTAACTGCTCCCTGACCTTTGAGTGTCTGGATAGCATCAGATTCCCGAACAAAAACACGTGCCGGCCCTGTCATCCGATACACGCCGTCAGTCCCAACAACACTCGGATCAATAGCGGTGCTTTTAATAACAGATCCCTCTGGCGCGAGGTTACCACGCGGGAATGTGACGGTGCTTGTCAATCCTGCTGTTTTCGCTGCATCCGGGTTTAGAATTACAGCATCTGGAGCAACGTTATCTCGGTCTTCCAGAATTTCACGAACGCGCTCGCGGCGTTCAGAGGCTGCCCACCAATCGAGGTTGCTACCAAGAGTTTCACCTGTTGCCGTGAGTACGTCTTCGTTGAGACATCCTAATTCGCGTAGATGGAGCATAACCTCCGGCACACCCCCCGCAAGGAAGACCCTCACTGTCGGATGCCCAACCGGTCCGTTCGGTAGCACATCAACAAGACGCGGGACGTTCTGATTCACTTCAGTCCAATCATCTATTGTCGGACGTTGGAGTCCCGCAGCGTGCGCAATTGCGGGGATATGCAACAAGAGATTTGTTGAACCGCCAAACGCTGCATGCACGACCATAGCGTTCCGAATCGCCTCCGGTGTGACGATATCCTTCATTGTCAACCCTTTCGCGGCTAAGTTCACAACAGCGCGCGCCGAACGCAACCCCATATCCGACCAGATATTCTGACCAGAGGGTGCCAATGCGGTATGTGTTAGGCTCATTCCCAACGCCTCACCGACAACCTGTGAAGTTGCCGCAGTTCCCAAGAATTGACAACCACCACCCGGAGTCGCACACGCACGGCATCCCATGTCTGCTGCGTCTTGCAGACTTATTTCACCGTGTGCGAAACGGGCACCGATCGTCTGGATTTTCCCAGCATCCTCGCCTGTCGTCGGCGGTAACGTTACACCACCCGGCACGAGGACAGCCGGTAACTCCCGCATGGAGGCGAGTGCCATCATCATCGCAGGCAAACCTTTATCGCACGTGGCAACACCAACAACGCCTTTCCGCGTCGGTAGGGAACGGATAAGTCGGCGGAAGATTTGTGCAGCGTCGTTTCGGTAAGCGAGACTGTCCATCATCCCGACAGTGCCTTGTGTCCGTCCATCGCACGGATCGGAGCAGTAGCCCGCGAACGGAATCGCCGCAAGTGCCTTCAGTTCATGCGCAACCGCCTGCATGAGAAGCCCGACCTCCCAATGTCCGGTGTGATACCCAAGCGCAATAGGACTTCCATCAGGGGCACGGATACCGCCTTGCGTGCTAAGAATCAAGAACTCCTCGCGTCGCAACTCCGACGGCGCCCAACCCATAGCAGCGTTGTGGGTCAAGCCAAATACGTCCCCGCTCGGGCGGTTGAGAAGCATCTCTGCGGTAAGTGGTAGACTCCCTTCAGCACCGGCGGCGTGTGTCTGAATATCATAAATCTCGCTATCACCGGTTTCTAAAATGTCAGTGTAGTTAATCGGTTTTGCCATTATGCTGTGTCTCCGTTTTGAAATAGTTATAAGTTATAAGTTATAACTTATAAGTTACAAGAGATTTTTGATAATCCCGACACCTCTTAACTTATAACTAACAACTATTAACCGACAACTACTAATGTTCGGGTAGGTCCGCTCGTCTGCTCAACTTTCTATTCAAACAGCTGCGCGACCGGACACGTAAACCCTTTAACGACCTCTTCACCTGTCAGCGTATCCGCACAAGTCAGCAGCGCGAAATCTGTTTCAGAACGATAGACCATGACGGTCTTAGCAATCGGCTCAATCACCCAGACGAGACGTGTTCCGGATTTCAGATAAGCTAACGCCTTTTCGGTGACATCATAGTGCTTATCTGTCGGGGAGACTATCTCAACAGCGAGGTCAGGAGCCACGGAGAATCCTTTTAATTTATCATCTGACAACCGTTCTGTTAAGACAAACGCAATGTCAGGTTTTACCACCCGATCACCTAATTGAAATGTGGTTTCTGCAATATATAAACGTCCTAATTTATTTTCACGAACGTGTGATGCTAAAAGAAAATGGACGTTAGATCCTATTTCACCATGAACAATTGCAGCTGCTGCCATCGGCACCAATTCTCCTTTTACATATTCATACCCCTCGAAATCGTTTTCAAGAAATTCTTCCAACGTTATCGGGTTTTCGTGTGCTATGCCATCAGGATTCGTCCGTGAACTAAGCATTGATTTTTCCTCGTTTATAGAATTTATTTTCTATTGTGTTGGGAAATAAGCTTTATAACTTCGGCTCTGCCTGCTTTCACCTCTGCTTCATCCACCTCAATTTGTAACATACCGAGAATACCTTTGGTAAATGTCCAGTCCAGGTTTGCACCATCTATCGCCGCGCCACCCATGCCATTTTTAAGTGCGGCATCGGCACCTTTTTCAAGAAGCAACTTCACTGTCTCAGCACGTCCAAGGAAAGCCGCTGCATGCAGTGCGGTTCCACCGTCCCGACTTTTCGTATTCACATCGGCACCGTGTTCAAGGAGCAATGCCACAATTTTTGTGTGTCCCATCAATGCAGCCGTCGCCAAGAGCGTACTTCCAGATTGCGGATCCCTCATATTCGGATCGGCTCCATCCGCTAATGCCCGTTTTATTGTTGTGAGGTCACCCGTGAACGCCGCTTCTGATAAGTTCTGCATAGGGGATTTAGTTGAATGGTCCTGGACGTTCGGCAAAGTTTTAGCATCCAGTTTAGCGTCAGTGATAAATATCTCCCGAATCTTGGCTCTTCCCGCTTCAAGTTGTTCCCGTTCTAACGCTATGCCCATGGGGCCTAACAGAAGTTTTGTCATTTCCCACGGGACCCCTAAGATGTCTACCGGTGTTGCCCCATCGTCGTTCTTTGCGTGGACATCGGCTCCATTTTTTAAAAGGAGTTCGGCAGTTTCGGCGCGCCCTAAAAACACGGCGAGGTGTAAAGCGGTGTTATCGTCTCTGTTTCTGCCGTTGATGTCCGCACCATGCCCAAGTAGCAGTTCCGCAGCTGCTGTTTGCCCCATCATCGCTGCCCATGTCAACGGCGGCATCTCGAAATGCAGTGCGTTAACATCAGCACCCTCCGCGATGTGTTGTTTGATAGCTTTGAGATCGCCATCGCGTGCGGCACCGGCTAAGGTGTTTTCTATTAATTTTAGAAACCCTTTTGCGAAATCGCCGTCCTCTGGAATAACGAACGGCGGGTCCGGTCGCTTGCGCCATACCGGCATCCCATTAGCAATTTCTGCTTGTATATCACTCTCGCGATTGCGGATGAAGTCCCGGACTTCGTCTAATTCGCTGGCAAAGGTCGGTTTATCAGACTTTCCCCACTCACCTCTATTTCCGTCCCACTCTTCCTCAATCGTGTGCTGGGCAGGTACTAAATGCGGTTCAACCATTACAGCGGCTCTTTCTAATTCGGCTAACAGTTCCGAGACATCCCAATGATTGTCTAAAATCGTGGTAAGTGCTTCCGCATACCGTTGCCTTCCAGTCTCAAATTGATACAACTTGTAAGCAATCAGCCCCTGTGTCTTGACTGAAATCGGCGCGCGCCTGTGGTTCATGAACTCAAGTTTACTCATCTTTGTAAAGATAGAGTCCATCCCCCAGGGAATGAAGTAAAATTTGTCGTCGTCCGGGTTCAAATAGAAAAAGAAGTTGTTTTTATTCCCAGAATAACCGTCCCAGAATCCGACTAAACCTTCAATTGCCCAAAACCTATAAAACGACTCCAAATCCACCAGCTCACCAATATCAGCCTCTGTTGTTTTTCGGTCTGCCAGAAGATCGATTAAAGCATTAATTTGTGCCCTACCACGTGCGTCGTCACCGCGTTTATGTTCAAAACTGTTTTCCCAATTTTCATAAAAATCCACGACTGTCCCTTCATAGAGAGGCCCATCGCTGTTGCCGAAGGCGCGTTTCAACAACGGTGGACGCATGGTTTCTACGTGTGAGTATATCCCAAGGTTTTTGCCGTTCACCGTTACTTTCGCATACGCGCAGCGTGGCGCGGGCGATCCAATCGCATTAAACAGCGCATACCCCATAAATTGGCTCATTAAACTTGTATCTTGTTTGTTGTTATTGAGTGTCAGGTTCGTCAATCCCTCAATTCCACCCTTTTTATCCACATGATTTAGTTTGATTTTCAGGGATGGACGGGTGTGGCTCAACGAACCGATGAACCCTTTTTTACGAAGTCCTACCTTCGGGAAAACCACGCCATCAATACTGACACTTGCCTCAACGTAGGTATACGGACGCTCCATCGGCTTAAATTGCCGTGATGCGCCGAGTGCCGTCATAAAATCTCGTCCCTGATACCGGATCGTATCCCAATCCCGCTGCGAAACGGTGATCTGCACATCTATCACCCGATCCGTTGGGAAAATATCGTCTAATGTGAGTTCTTTTGCGTTGCTGTGAGAAGCAATCCCAAAACAGAGAATCGTCGCCAAGCATAGTATCCATTTCGTCATTTTTTTTCTCCTATTACTTCGATTACAGTCTACAATTAGTATAGCACATTTTGGGTTTTTTATGCTTGTAAATTTTGCGGAAGATTGGTATCATAAAAACTTGATTTTTCCTGTAGAAGCGATCTCCTGGTCGCGATTCTCAAACAATTGTATGCTTATCGCAACATGAAAAAAATACAATGTCAAAAACCTCCCGCATCCGAGACAATAGCATGTACGGCACCGTCGCCGACTTTCTGCGAGATAAAATCCAAGACGGTTCTGATCTCTCCATCGTCTCCGCCTATTTTACCATTTACGCCTTTGACAAACTCAGAGACGAACTAACCGGCATCAAAGGACTCCGTTTCCTGTTCGGTGAACCGAGTTTTATTGACATTGACCCAGATAAAACCGAAAGCAAGGCGTTCCAACTCACCGAAACCGGGTTAAAACTCCAAAATTATCTTTCCCAAAAAGAGGTCGCCAGAGCCTGTGCCGACTGGATTGAAGAAAAGGTCGAGATCCGTTCAGTCCGTAAATCAAATCTCCTGCACGGCAAGATGTATTATATAGAGAACGATAAGACTGAGGATGCGATTATCGGGAGCTCCAACTTCACCGTGCGCGGTTTGGGATTAAGTGAAACTGCAAGCAATATCGAACTCAACCTTGAAGTCGATAGCAAAACGGATTGCGCTGATCTGAAAGAGTGGTTTGATAACCTCTGGGAATCCGATGAAGTTGAAGATGTAAAAGCACAGGTACTGCAAACCCTCGAAAACGCCTATCAAGACAAAGAGCCAGAATTCATCTACTATAAAACCCTTTATCATCTCTTTCAAGACTTCTTAGCAGACGCAACCGATGCCGAGTTTGCCGAAGCGAATCCTTCATTCTTGCAAACAGAAATCTGGAAAAAGCTCTACGCATTTCAAAGGCATGGTGTGCAAGCGTGCATCCAGAAACTCAAGGCATATAACGGGTGCATTATCGCTGATAGCGTCGGATTAGGTAAAACATACGAGGCACTCGCTATTATCAAGTACTTTGAGTTGAAGGGTGCTAACGTTCTTGTGCTTTGTCCCAAAAAATTGGAACAGAATTGGTTACTTTATTCAAAACGCTATAGCAGAAAACGTAATCCATTTAAAGATGATCCATTATGGTACACCGTTCTTGCACACACAGATTTGAGTCGAGAACGTGGAGATGCCAACGGTATTGAATTGGCAGAACTTGACTGGAGCGATTATGACCTCGTCGTCATTGATGAGTCTCACAACTTCCGAAACCGTCCTACCAATACACTTGATCAGGATGGCAAACTTGTCCGTAAAAGCCGATATAACAAATTATTGGAAGATGTCATCCAAAGTGGTGGCAAAACGCAAGTCTTAATGCTCTCTGCGACCCCAGTCAACAATCGGCTGACCGACCTTGACAATCAGATCTGTTTAATCACTGAGGACAGGGATGACGCTTTCAGGAAAACCGGCATTCCAAGCATTAAAGGGACACTCAACGCTGCACAAAGTCGTTTCGATACGTGGACAGCAGAAACTGAGCAGATGCCTAAAAAGTCTCAACAACAGGAAAGTCTTGCGGAAAACCTGAACGCTGACTTTTTTGCGCTGTTGGATCGACTCACTATTGCCCGTTCGCGGACGCATGTCATAAATTTCTACGCCAATGCTGATGAAGAAATCGGTCAGTTTCCAGATCGCGAACTTCTGAAACCTATCTCTTCTGAAATTGATCTGCAAGGTAAATTCCCAACCTACCAAGCGATTAGCAACCAAATTGATAACTATCAACTCGCAATCTTCAATCCGTCAAGATATATCCGTAAAGAATGTCGTCACCATTACGGTGAGAGACTGCTCCAACAACGTGAATTCAACCTTATCGGTATGATGAAGGTGAACTTTCTCAAACGACTTGAAAGTAGTGTCCACTCCTTCGCATCGACCCTTGAGCGCACTATTAAAAATATTAAAGAGCGCGAGTCTGAGATTCAGGACTTTCTGAGTGCAAGCCCGAGTGCTGTAAACGAAAGTGATTTCGATCCATTTGCCGAAACAACGGAAGAATACGGGGAAGACGACGAACTACAGATGGGTATAGAGGCAGGAAAAAATCAGACATATCTCTATGAACATCTTGATCTTGAGGCTTGGCTTGCTGACCTTCGAGATGATGAACGGCAATTGGAAAAAATTCATAAAAACGCTAATAACATCACAGCCGACCGAGATGCAAAATTGGAACAACTCAAGCAGCTGATCGCCACCAAGGTGCAGAATCCCACGGAAAACCGATGTGGAAAAGAGAATCGCAAAGTCCTTGTCTTTACCGCTTTCGCTGATACGGCTAACTATCTCTACGATAATCTGCGCGAATGGGCAGAGGAGACTCTTAACACTGAATCCGCTGTCGTTACAGGCGGCGCAAGCAGAAGCGAACTCGTCCGAAATGACTTTGACGAAATTCTTACGAATTTTTCACCGATTTCCAAAGAGAGAGACGATAGCGAAACAGAAGGTGAAACCCCCGAAATCGATCTTCTCATCGCTACTGACTGCATCTCCGAGGGACAAAACTTACAGGACTGCGACTACCTCATCAATTACGACATCCACTGGAACCCCGTCCGTATTATCCAACGTTTCGGACGGATTGACCGTATCGGCAGCCGAAACGAAAAGGTCCACCTCGTCAACTTCTGGCCCACACCTGAACTCGACGAATACATCAATCTCAAACCTCGTGTTGAGGCACGCATGGCACTCGTCAATCTCACTGCTACGGGTGATGATGACCTGCTCTCATTGACGGAAAAAGAGAGTATGGAACAGGTCTGGTCGCACCGTGACGAGCAACTTCGCCGCATGCAAACTGAAATCCTTGACTTTGAACATATTGAAGAACAGTTGAATCTCAACCAATTCACACTCGACGATTTCCGAGCGCAGCTCCTCAACTATCTGCGTGAAAACGAGGCGAAACTCAGAGATGCCCCGCTTGGCTTATACGCCGTTACCGCACCCCTCACACACGATGGACTTCCTGTAAATATCAAACCGGGGGTTATCTTCTGTTTAAAGCAGACGCGTGAAGTAGAGGACAGCGCAGAAGGGAAAAAACTCAACCCGATTCACCCATATTATCTCGTACATATCAGTGATGAAGGCGCAGTCTCTATCGGATTCACCAACCCGAAACAGATTTTGGTACAATTCAGCGCGCTCTGTGTTGAGAAGAAACAACATGATCAAGCCCTCTGCAACTGGTTCAACGAGGAAACCGACAACGGCAGCGATACAACGATCTATGAGATGCTACTTGATGCCGCGCTAACTTCAATTCGCGAGACATACAATCGGAAAGTCAACGATCAACTTGACGCAAGTACTGATGCACTGCTACCCACTGCTGATAGTCAAATTACAGAAAAGACCGAATTTGAACTCATTACATGGTTGGTCATTAGACATTAGTCCATACTAGACATTAGTCCATACTGTACCACAATCTTCCAGATTATGCCTACTACGGACATTAGACCACGTTGTACCACAATCTTCCAGATTGTGTCTCCTATAGACATTAGCCCATGCTGTACCACAATCTTCATGAAGTTTAAAAAAATAAATCGGTAATTCCAATTTTCCCCAGGCCCGGTAGGTGCGGTTTGGAACCGCACCGGATTTCGCTAAGAAATTACCGAATTAATAAATTAATCTTCATCCAGATTGTGCCTACTACGGACATTAGCCCATATTGTACCACAATCTTCCAGATTGTGTCTGCCGTAGAATCTCCCAGATTGTGTCTCCTGTAGAGTTCTGTTTTTCGCCAACTGGAAATAGAAAGATGCGTTCGGCTGCTGTGATTTTTGTTATGAAGGCACTTTAATTTTTTTTTGTACGCAAAAATCTTTTTTGTACGCAAAAATTTGCGTCATGTTTTTTTCTCCGATGGGTTAGGGTCTTTCGGTTCAGATTCGGGGCGCGATCGCAGGTGTCCGGTTATCAGGGACTTTAATTTCCGGCAGTGCGTCTGTCCTTAAAATGTTACACCAGTGTAACATTCGGTATAGATGTGCCATTGCGATAAACTTAGTCGTTGTAAGAGTTCAGAGGCGATTGTGTTATGGGTTCGTATTTGAAAAAAAAGGCGAAAAGTGTAACATTTGGGATTTGCGTTTGCGGTGACTCTGAGTGGTTAGGCAAAAAGGGTTTCGTTTTAACCGAGTCTACGTTTTGTCCTCCTTTGTCTGGGTGACGGGTTATTTTTATACTTTTTCTTGATTAGTATAATTCGATTAGTATGTATATGATAACATATATAATGTAGAGATGCCAATTTATTTTTTATCAATCCTCCCATCAAGACCCCCTGCTTTAGCTTGCGGGATGTAGACGGGAAACCTCTGAAATCTTCATAGCACAAACTGGAAGTATGTGCTACAATATAGAAGTAATTGATAACGGAGAAAGGTAGCCTATGAATTCAGAAATAACAATCAGACAAAACATTGAGAACGCCCTAAAGAACTTCAATAACCAACCCCTAAGAGAAGCCGCCACAACCTTCCTGAACACCCTCGGTTACTACAGCAAGCGAGTCGGAAACGATGCAATCGACAAGGAGAGGTTTGACCGTCTCTTTGAATCCGCCCTTGACACTGCCAATCCGTCTGATAAACTCCGCATTGATGAGTGGCAATCCTTTCTCCAGATTATGCAAGTATCGGATGCTGAGATTAACCAACAGATAGAACCAGAGCAGGGTGTGTTGTTTGAGAGTACCCAAATAGACGATACGCTTAGAACCTCTTATATGTTCGTCACCGTTCAACTGACTCAAAACACCTACACGCGTACACAACTCGCTGACATTACCCGTTTTATCAACAAAGCATTTGAAAAATCGATCATGGTGATGTTCCGATACGGTACTGTGCTCTCCCTCGCCATTATCAACCGCAGACCTAACCTCCGTAACACGACGAAACAGGTTTTGGAAAAGGTGACGCTTATCAAGGACATTAATCTTGATTCCCCGAAGCGGGCGCATATTGACATTATATCGGAACTCCACCTCCGTAGCCTTATTGAAATTGAAGACGTTACCAACTTTGACACACTCCATAAGGCGTGGGAAGCCGTTCTCAATACAGAAGCACTCAACAAGCAGTTCTATCGGAAACTGTTCGCGTGGTATGAATGGACAGTTAAAGAGGCAACGTTCCCGACAGATGAGAATCGTGTGGTAAAACCGGAAGAGCATGTTATCCGCCTTATTACACGTCTGCTCTTTATCTGGTTCATCAAGGAAAAAGGGTTGGTAGCGGATGCGTTGTTCAACAAAGCACAAATCCAAGACCTACTGAAAGAGAATGATTTTGATAACGGCAACTCCTACTATCGCGCCGTGCTACAAAACCTCTTCTTTGCCACACTGAACACGGAAATAGACAAACGAAAGTTCAGCACCGTTGGCTACGCCACAAATCGGGATTTCTCACGCTACCGCTATAAAGAGCAGATGCGCGACCCCGATAAACTGTTAGAGATGTTCGGCGAAACCCCGTTCATCAACGGTGGCTTGTTCGATTGTCTGGATAGCTGGGAAGCCACAGGTGAAAAGAGTTACCGAATCGACTGTTTCTCTGATAAGCAATACAAAAAACTAAGCATTCCCAACCGCCTCTTTTTTGATACACAGCAAGGCTTGATCCCCCTACTTGAACACTACAAATTCACCGTCGAGGAAAACACACCGATTGAGCAAGAAGTAGCGTTGGACCCTGAGCTGCTCGGCAGAGTGTTTGAAAATCTACTCGCCGCCTACAACCCCGAAACCGGCGCAACCGTACGCAAACAGACCGGCTCCTACTATACCCCGCGCGCCATTGTCGACTATATGGTAGAGGAAGCGTTAGTCGCCACGTTATCCCAAAAATGCGACCCAACCGACGGCGACGCAAAACTGTGGAATGAACGGTTACACTATCTCCTCGACTATGCACAAGCCTTTGACGATGCCAATGAATGGTTTGACGATGCCGAGACAGATGGCATCGTCCGAGCCATTTCTGAACTCAAGGTCCTGGACCCCGCTGTCGGTTCTGGCGCGTTCCCTATGGGGATGCTCCACAAATTGACACTTGCACTCCGCCGACTTGACCCAGATAACACCCGATGGGAACAATTGCAGAAGGAACGCGCAATCCAACGCGCAGAAGCCGCTTTTGATACACAGGACGACGAAGCGCGCCGTGAAGAACTCGTTGAAATTGATGAGACCTTCAAGCGTTACAGAGATTCAGACTTCGGACGGAAGTTGTACCTGATTCAAAACAGCATCTTCGGCATAGACATCCAGCCTGTCGCGTGTCAAATCGCCAAACTCCGCTTTTTTATATCTCTCGCAATTGAGCAGGCACCGGAGCAGCACGCAGCGAATTTCGGTATCAAACCGCTGCCGAATTTGGAGACGCGTTTTATAGCAGCAAATACACTGATCGGTCTCAAGGCACAAGGAACATTGACGAGCAACACAGCACAAGATTTGGAGAAGGCACTCCGCGACAATCGCGAGCAACATTTCCACGCCACCACCCGCCAACGCAAACGCGCATGTAAGATTAAGGACGAAGAATTGCGAGCAGAATTAACAACCGAACTAAAGCATTTCGGCATGCCAGCAGATGATGCTGAAAGGATTGCCCGTTGGGATCCCTACGACCAGAACGCCACCACCGATTGGTTTGACTCGGAGTGGATGTTCGGACTCACAGATGGGTTTGATGTGGTAATTGGCAATCCGCCGTATGTTGAGTCTCGGAACAGCTTACTATCGGATGAACAGAAAATAGCCTATGGAAAACAAGTCGTTTCTGATTGGAAAGATGATCTGCCCCGCGGCAGTGATTTGTTAATCTATTTTTACGCTCGCTCCGCCAAATTTTTGAATGAATCTGGCAATGGGTGCTTTATTACACAAAACGCTTGGCTCAATACTGATTATGGATTCAAGTTCCAACAATTCTCGCTCAATAAATTTTCCTTCTTGAAAATTATTGATAGTAGTAGCAAATTTTTCTCCGATAACAAAAGTCAGAATATAAACACTATTATCACTCTTTTTGTTAGAGAATCAGTAGAAGATATAGAATATGGTGTTGTTGACGCTAATCTGATTATCAGTGACAAAAAGGTGATAAAATCGAGCCAATTGATGAAGTGGGGACATATCTTTTCAATGCCCGAATTTTATAGAGAAATACTTGCAAGGATGAGATCAGAAGCACGTAAAAATGTAAGTGAGAAGATTTCTTTTGGGCAAGGATTGAACTTTCCTTTAAGCCAACTGAGTGCTGATAATTCCGATTTACCGATTATTGTCAAAAGTGCGCAATTTATTGCCACTTCTGCTGACAAAAGGATAAAACCCGCGTTAGCGAGCAAGAGAATGGAAAAAATACCAGCATTAGTTATGCCGCGAGGTGTGGGATCACGTCATTACTGTACCTTTAACTCGTGCCGAGCGTTTTCATATAGTCATGTAGAATTGTATCTGCCGGAAGATCTTTGGAATTCTGATAGGCACTATTGCCTATGGGTTTACCTAAATTCTTCTTTTGTCTGGTTGTTCAGAGAAATTACCGGTCGGAAAAATCTTGGCGGCGGTTTATTGAAAGCAGAAGCAACAGATATGAAAATGTTACCCATAGATTTTAATTTTGACTTCGCGCACGAAGCAAAGCAAGTGTTTGAAAATCTCAAAAATAGAGAACCAATGCCGGTCTTAAAGGAAATTGACACAGACGAGCATTTATTCATAGACGATATAGTTGCGAACTATTTCGGTTTTCAAGATAGGTTGGAAGATATCCGCAACGCCCTGGTTGAACAAGTAAATTTTCGTCTGACAAGAGCACGATCCAAAAAATAGAACGGACACTTCCACCTCTGAAAATGAGATTGATAAACGGGTGTATGAATTGTATAATTTAACGGAAGATGAGATTGCAATTGTGGAGAGAAGCAAGTGAGTAAGCAATTAAAGGTTTTCATTACCTACGCGCGTAAAAATTCAGAAGCAAAGGATGAATTAATAACACGACTTGCTGTTTTGAAACGCGAAGGTTTAATAAGCATTTGGCATGACAACGAAATCTTACCAGGGGACAGGTGGCGTGATGAAATTTTTTCCACTCACCTTCCTAATTCTGATATTTTGCTTTACCTTGTCTCAGCCTATAGCCTTGATTCCGAAACATGCAACGAGGAATTGGCAGCAGCATTAAACGCAAAAATAAGAGTTATCCCCATTATCATTGAGGCATGCGATTGGGAAAACCATAAACTGAGCACCTCTCAGGCTTCGCTTGGCAGAGGCATCCCTAAACTCAGCGATATCCATGTTCTTCCTGACGAACGCCTCCCTATTAATGAATGGAATCCTGAAAGCAAGGGATGGCAAAATGTAGTTAAAGGCATCCGAAAAGTTATTACTACAATGCAATCTCAGGCAGATCCAGAATCCGGTATATCCGAAGAAGAATTACGAGTTGAAGCAATGTTCCATCAAGGAAATGTATTGATGATGTTGGGACAAATAGACATGGCAATAGAAGCCTACTCCTATGCCATTGATCTCAGCCCACGCCAGTCGATGGCTTATAACAATCGCGGTGTTGCTTACTATGGAAAAGGTGAGGTTGACAATGCCATCACAGACTGGAGCAAAGCCATAGAACTTGATTCGGATCATGCAGAAGCGTATAATAATCGCGGCAATGCTTATGACGGAAAAGGTGATTTTGACGACGCTATCGCAGACCTTGACAAAGCCATAGAGCTCAACCCAAATCTTGCCGATCCCTATAATAATCGCGGTAATGCTTATGCCCACAAAAGAGATTTTGATCGGGCTATTGAAGACTATACCAAAGCCATAGAACTTGACACCAATTACGCTAATGTCTACTTCAATCGCGGTGTTGCTTACGGTAAAAAAGGCGAGTTTGACCACGCTATTGAGGACTATACCAAAGTGATACAGTTCAAATCTGATTATGCCGATGCCTATATCAATCGCGGCAGTGCTTACGATGAAGAAGGCGAATTTGACCGCGCTATCACAGACTTTGACAAAGTGATAATCCTTAAACCCGATTATGCCGAGGCTTACTACAATCGCGGTAATACCTACTACAAAAAATATGAAATTAATCGTGCTATAGCAGACTTTAATAAAGCGATAGACCTCAAACCGGATTATGTTAATGCATATTACAATCGCGGAATTATTTATGATAAAAGAGGCGAGTTTGACCGCGCTATAGCAGACTATACAAAAACGATAGACCATAACCCTGATTTTGTCAAGGCATATTGTAACCGCAGTGATGTTTACAACAAAAAGGGTGATTTTGATTGTGCTATAGCAGACTCTGATAAAGCAATAGACCTCAAACCGGATTATACCGGGGCATATATTAATCGCGGTAATGCTTACGCATCCAAAGGCGAATTTGACCGTGCTATATTAGATTTTGATAAAGCGATACAACTCAAATCCGATTATGCTGAAGCCTACTATAATCGTGGTCTTGCTTATCTGTCTAAAGGAAAGTTTGACCGTGCTATAGTGGACTTTGATAAAGCGATACATCTCAAACCCAATCTTGCCGAGGCGTATAGCGATCGCGGAATAGCCTATGGTGAGAAAAACGAAATGGATAAGGCCATTGAGAATTTCAACAAAGCTATAGAAATTGAACCTAATTTTGCAATGGCTTATAACAACCGAGGCAATGCTTACAGGCTCAAAGGCAAGACTGACAATGCCATCAAAGACTATAACACAGCGATAAGACTCAATCCTTATGATGCTGAGGCATATTTCTATCGCGGCAATATTTATCACGATAAAGGCGAAATGGATCGCGCTATTGAAGACTATACCACGGCCATAACACTCAACCCTAATAATGCTAAGGCATATTTCTATCGCGGCAACAATTACCACAACAAAGGCGAAGTGGATCGCGCTATTGAAGATTTCAACAAAGCTATAGCCCTTAAATCTGATTATGCCGATGCATATGCTAATCGTGGTATAATTTACCACTTTAAAGGTGAGGTGGATAACGCCATCAAAGACTATACCATGTCCATAAAATTCAACCCCCATGATGCAAGGATCTATATCAATCGCGGTAATGCTTATACCCGCAAAGGCGATTTTGACAAAGTTTTTGAAGACTCCAACAAAGCCGTAGAATTTGATCCTCACAATCCCTTGGCCTACAACAATCGTGGTGTTGCTTACAGCAAAAAAGGCGATTTTGAAAATGCCATCAAAGACTATAACACTGCTATAGAACTCAAATCCGACTGTGCCGAGGCATATACCAACCGAGGGATTTTGTGGCTACAATTGCGAGCGTGGGAATATTTTAAATTCGACTTGACGACTGCCAGAAATGTAGGAGTGGATATCGCCGCAGGGTTTCGTAACGCTTTCGGAAACGTTGCAAACTTTGAACGAATAACAGGTATTCGATTACCCGCAGATATCGCCGCCCTGCTAACACCCCCGCAAGCATAGCAGGAAAACAAAAACTTGTCCGTTTAGCAGATGACTTAATGTTACAGAGTGCCAATCCGCGAAGTCCGCGATCCTGAATAAATTTGACTTTACACATTATATATGCTATCATACATAAATAAGTTATCATATATAATGTAGCAGCTCATGAAAAACCGAAGTAACCTTGCCTATAAGATGAGTTGTATACCAGTTAAATTAACAAACGTTAACCGATAGAATTCGCATTTCATGAACAACTTAAAAACAAACCCGATCCATCAAGTGCTACTACGCCAATCGAAACCTACACTTGTGGCACTTTGAAAAAAGATAGACAAAAATTAAAATTGTCCAATTGTTCATGAAAATTCCAGAGACATAGAATTCAAAAACGTCATCAACCCATGTTCTGACTGCGTTCTCTCTATTTACAAAGGAGAAAAAAGAATCGTGAACAATTTCGTGAACATTTATGAACATCCTGGCAAAAAGATCATCGTTCCCAGAATCCATTACGCTCACAAACCCATGCCTTGAATAGGTTCACAACCCTGTATACTACGAACACGAAAATTGAACAAATCGCGAATGTTCATGAAAATCCGTGCCATGTTCACGAAATGTTCATAATTTACGTCCGGGAAACCCATTGTCCACGAAATGAGAAAAAATTAACAATGAGTTAATTTTTTAGGACTTACGCAGACAGGAGATAAAGGATTTCCTTGCAAGATTGTGTCGATCGGAACGTGAAACACAACTCGGTTTTTGACTTCCACGCAGTGGTGTGATATACTATTGTCAAAACGATGGGGTTAAACACGGCAACGGATATTATCAAGCGAACAGTCGGATTGCAAAACAGGGTGAAGGAGGATAAATCGATGAATGGCACTGAAAAGGTTGTAAAGCACTTAGAAATGACGCAAGCAGTGATTAACCGTTTAGGGCGCAACAGTTTTCTGTTAAAAAGTTGGAGCATGACAATTCTCGTTGCAGCGATGATCTTAATCGCCAGAGAAAACCGGCAAAACCAATACTTTGTCTTGGTACTTTTCCTTCCCGTCGCGGGATTTTGGATTTTAGATGGATATTTTCTCTGGCAGGAACGACTATTTCGCTATGTTTATGATGAGATTAGGCAGCAAACTGACACTGATTTCAAGATGGATCTCGGCAAGCACAAAGGCGAATCGAAATGTAGTTGGATATCTGCTATTTTTTCGGTTACGCTTATTATTTTTTACTTGATAGAAGTCCTTTTTGTGGGTGCAATTGCCCATTTTTTAAATTGATACAGAGTTGTTATGAGGCACGTATTTTTTAGTTTTGATTGGGACGATGTTTGGCGCGTTAATCAAGTCCGTAATAGCTGGGTGGCTAAAGGAAGTTACACCGCAGCGGGTTTCGTTGACAGTGCCGATATTGAAACACTTAAAAGAAGTACAGATCAATCCATCAAAAACTGGATAGGTAGGCAAATGGATGGCACTTCTGTGACTTGCGTCCTGATCGGTAGTTACACCGCTGATAGCAGATGGGTAAAGTACGAAATTGAACAAAGTATTGAAAAAGGAAATGGCTTGCTTGGAGTGTATATTCACAATGTAAAAGATAGACACCGTTGGACATCTACTAAAGGAGCAAATCCCTTTGAACAACCGCCATTTAACTTTATACCCACCACCAACACTAATTTGGTTTATCCTTGTTGCTCATATTACGATTGGGTTAATAATGATGGCTATCAGAATCTTGGAAATTGGATAGAAAAGGCGGCTCGGCAGGCTGGTAGATAGCATATCCAACTGTTTTCAATCCGCGTCATTCCTGTAATCCGCGATAATCCGCCATTCTGAAAAATAATCCGCGTCACCCGAGACAATCCGCCATTCTGAAAAACATACAGATAACATACCACCACTGGCCCTTTCTCGATCCGCACCACCTATGAGTCCCAGCGATTCAGACTCTTTATCTAAATTGAAATTGAAAAATCGGCGCCTATATGATATGATTTAACATCAGTAGATGTCCTTATTGTGGGAAAAGTGGCGGAGTCAATTTTTGAACTTCGGATTGTCCAGACAACACAGCCTGCAAAGAGCCAAGAGGCACCCAAAATGCATAAATATGATATTGTGCTATCATTTGCAGCGGAAGATCGAGAATATGCCAAGGCGTTAGCTGATCTCCTTAAAGCGGGAGGATATGATCCTTTTTACGACGAAAACGAGTTAGCCAACCTTTGGGGCAAAAATCTGTATGACTATTTGTCATCAGTTTACAAAGACCGAGCGCGCTATTGCGTGATGTTCCTGTCTAAGCACTACGAACGCAAGTTATGGACAAACCATGAACGCCAGATGGCTCAAGCCAGGGCATTTCAGGAAAACCGCGAGTATATTCTTCCCGTCCGTCTTGACGATACAGAAATTCCCGGAATCCCTCCGACAGTCGGGTATCTTGATTTACGTTCAATGACTATTGAAGAAGTCTATGACGCTTTAGTAATGAAGTTATCAGGCACAACACCAAAAACCGCTGCAACGGATAGAATGGCTTCCAGTATCGCTGAAAAAGATACAACCGAATACGTCTTGTTAGTTTCTGAAGATGGAAAGTCCTATTTCATTCCATTCCAAAATGCACGTTGGGATTCAACAGAAATTTCGCTTGAGCTGCTTCCTGAATCTCCCGAAGAAACCGCTTTTCTCCGCACATTAAGAAGACATATCAACGATGCATTTGCCAGGGATGCTCATATTGCACTCGCGCTCAGAGAAGATGCCGCATGGGTAAAGCCCCAGGAAATTGTAGAAACCGCATCCGGTTCTCAAATCGTTTGGAAAGTTGTTTTCAAAGAAGAAAGACAAAGACAAAATGCGAATCCCCTTGGCGAAATGACATTTGGCAGTCTTTCACCGGACAAGATGGCTGAAATGCGTGCAAGGCGTATCCTGCTTGACGAGAAATTAGGCGAACTCCCACCAGATTTCCAGGACCGAACAGGGCCCGCGGGTCTATTCAATGAAGCCACGTTGGAAATGTTTGTTCGTGGTGGGAACGGATTTCAAATTTCTGCTTCACCTATTCCATCTGTATACCGCGCGGTTGGACAAACAGTCGGACGTTTTGAGAAATTTGCTCGTTTAACATCGGTGCTTCAACTGAAACTTTCAAACGCAGTTGAAGAGATACTCAAATTAGATTTAAAACTCCTCAATTCTGAACAGGTAGAGATTAAATTCAAAGGACGTCGGCCCCGACGGTATGTTAGCACTGAACCATCCATTATTGAATTTGATGGTATCTGTCCGTTACCCAAATGATCATATCCTTCATACATGACAACAGAAAGCGATGTGGTTTTAGGAAATTTCTATCTGAGTCAACATAATCAGTTTCACCCATAATTCAAAACACCTACTTAACTTGGATACATTATCATTTTGGAAAACAAAAAGGACATGAGTGTCGGAACCCTAAGTGAGTTTATAGAATGGGCGGCACAATTTAGCGATGGACAATATCTGTTCCGCGGTGTTTCAACAGAAAGTTACAAAATAGAGGCATCCGCTTATCGTCGCCTTCCAGAAATCGACAGAAATGATCCAAAAAAGTTGCTCAAAATCAACAAGGATTTGATAGAAAAAGCGCGAAGTCTGGGACACGACCAGAAAAATGCTCAACAACTTTCTGATCTGGAACTCCTCGCAGAACTCCAGCGCTTCGGTGCTGCTACCTGCCTGATAGATTTTTCACGGAGTGCCTTGGTCGCTCTCTGGTTTGCTTGCCAGCAGGGATCAAGGGGCGGAGCAAATGGAAAAGTCTATGCTGTACGACATGACGATATGGTCCGACTAAAAACGGTTAACCCCGATTTAGTCACAAAAGATATTGATTATTTTTTCACGCCGGATGAAAACGATAGATATTTTCTATATCAATGGCAACCTAAACTTCAAAATAATCGTATCATTGCCCAACAATCTGTCTTTGTATTTAGCGGTACCCAAATTGAAGCCGAGGCTGAATGTGTCATTGATAAAAATAGCAAACAAGACATTCTAACATCTCTCGATAAAATATCGGGTGTTACTGAAGCCAATATTTATCCAGATTTCGATGGATTCGCTCGCCTACATGCTCATAATAAATCTTACATTGAACCCGATGCTCAAGACTATCTGCAACGCGGTATTGAAGCTGACCAGAATGATAGCTTGGATGATGCCATTGCCTACTACACCGAAGTCATTCGGTTAGATCCTCCAGACACCTCTACTGTTTCCGTGGCTTATTACAATCGGGGTTACGCTCACCATCGAAACGGTGAAGTTGACCGTGCTATCAAAGACTATAACGAAAACATACGACTGGACCCAAATTCCGCCGCCGCGTATAACAATCGCGGTTATGCTTACTGGAAAAAAGGCGAAGTCGAGAGTGCCGTAACAGACTATAATCAAGCGATACAACTCAAGCCAGATAGCGTTCTCTTCTACAACAATCGCGCTATAGCACTATTACACCTCCAGGAGTGGGAAAAAGCCAGATCGGACTTGGCGATTGCCAGAAACATGGGAGTAGATATCATTACTCTATTTCGTAACACTTACGTGAGCGTTCCCGATTTTGAGCAGAGATATGATGTTCAAATGCCAGAGGACCTCGCTGCACTGTTAACTTCCTCGTAGGCATAGCAGTAAAACAAACTATCCTCTTAGCAGATAACTTGATGTTACAGAGTGCCAATCCGCGTCCTCCGCGATTCAGACAATAATCCGCGAAAATCCGCGATTCAGAAAAAGGCGCAATAATGCACGTCGCATTTGGGCGAGTACGCCGCAGAATTGCGCTACTACGAACAGAGGCACTCTTAAAATCCGCTATTATCAACAAAATAAAATGAACAAACCAAGAATTTTCGCAAACTTCCACAACGCAGATGTCCAAGGTAGGGTGCGATTGAGCTACGCCGGGACGGTAGCAGATCTCCAGCGTCAGGAAATTGTGTTGCGAGAGGGCAATCCCTTATCATCTATAGCGAAGAGTTAGAGGTTAAGGGCATCGTTCACTACTCAGAAAAAGAAAAGTTGTGGACAGCCGTGATTGATTGGAATGCCATTCGAGAAGTAGACTCCGTTGTCCCTTAAATAACGCCACAAGTCCGTAATATAGCAAGTTAAGCTGCTGCAGCCACAGACAAAGTTATTCAGTTCTCCGGTTAGCGGATAACTTGATGTTACAGATTCCCAATCCGCGTCCTCCGCGTCCTCCGTGCTAATCCGCGATTCAGACAGTTCCACAAAATTGAGGATGTCTTCCAAATCGCTCCATCTCAACCGAGCAACAAACAGGAGACGTAAAACATGCAGGCACAAACAGATCGGGCATCTTATGAGATTGACATCCAGCACTATAACAAAGCGATCAAAGAGTTACCCACTTTTGCCCAAGCTTACAACTATCGTGGAGTCGCTTACGGCAATATAGGCGAAATTGACCGCGCCATTGAAGACTTTAACAAAGCGATAAGACTGAAAGAAAACTATGCCGAAGCCTATAGCAATCGCGGTGGTGCATACCGTATCAAAGGTGACTACGATCGCGCTATCAAAGATTGTAACACCGCGGTAAGACTTGCCCCAAATTTGCCAGAAGCGTATAACAATCGAGGAATAATTTATAAACTCACAGGTGAAATAGATCGGGCTATTGAAGAATATAAAACGGCTATAGAGCTTGATCCAAACTTCGCTTACGCCTATTACAACCGCGGTATCGTTTACTACGAAAGAGAAGAGTACGATCTCGCAATCATAGATTATACCAAAGCAATAGAACTCAGACCGGACCTTGTCGATCCTTATAACAATCGCGGGAATGTTTACAATAAAAAAGGAGAATATAAACGTGCTGTCAAAGATTATGACGCAGCGATAGAGCGCAACTCTGATTTAGCAGAACCATACTACAATCGCGGTATGGTGTTTATACTTTTGCAAGAATGGGAAAAAGCCAAAGCAGATCTTACAATTGCCAGAGATAAACAGGAAAATATCATCATTGAACAGTTTCGCAAAGAATACGAAAACGTTGTCGATTTTGAGCAGAAACATGAGATTAAACTACCGGAAGACATCGCCGCACTGCTAATACCGCTGCAGGCATAGCAGTCAAACAAAAACTCGCCTCTTAGTGGATTACTTGACGTTACACATCTTCAATCCGCGAAATCTGCGTCATCCGCGCCGATCCGCGATTCTGACGGTAAAGAAACTGCCGTTTAGGAAACAAACCCTGAACATACAAACCCACCTCTCTTCTGAACACACAACCCGATGCCAATGTTTTGCTGGACTATTTAACTTTACAGTTTTTCAAGAATTTGGCTCGGAGGATCGCGAGCGCAGCTCGCTCCTACAGAAAGACGGGATAATTTAGCGTTTACATTTACCAGAAAACTAAATGCCCCTGGACGTTTCGCGTTTTTCATTGACAACTGAAAAGTTGTATATTACAATGCGTATGAAATAAACTTGATAAATCTACTTTTTGTGTAGATTTTAGCGAAAATTATTTGCACCACTTAACAAAATATGGTATAATTTTAATAATGACAGAACGTCCTCATGAAATGAGAGACCCGATTCACGGGTTTATCAAACTTTCAAAAAAAGAGAAAAAACTGATTGACACCAAAGTATTCCAACGGCTTCGCCGGATTCGGCAATTGGCGATGACGTTTTTAGTGTATCCGGGTGCCCAACATACCCGTTTTGATCATTCAATTGGTGTCATGCACATCGCCGGACGAATTTGCCAGAGGCTTCGGGAGTTAAATCCAGTGAGAGTATCCGATGAAGACGTGGATCGGGTTCGACTTGCGGCGTTGCTTCATGATGTCGGACATGGACCCTTTAGTCATGTTTCGGAGCATCTTTTGGATAAATATGCCCCGACAGATACCGATACAGGGCAGAACTTGGAAAAAATACACGAGAAAATCACGGTAGATATCATTCAAACAGATCCGAAAATCAGTGAAATTCTGGACAAAGATCTTGATTTTGTAGTAGAAATCATTGAAGGAAGTAAAAAGATCCGAGACTGGCATCGCGATACTGTTTCCAGTGAGTTAGACGCGGACAAAATGGACTATCTTTTACGCGATTCTTATTTTGCCGGGGTCAAATACGGACAATACGATTTAGAAAAACTTATTGAGTCGTGTCTGATAGTGGATCGTCGAGAAACACCGCTTGCGATTAGTAGTAAAGGAATTTATGCCCTTGAACAGCTCCTACTCGCGCGATATCACATGACACAGCAGGTTTATTGGCACCGAGTCAGTCTCATTTCCAATGAGATGATTATTCGCGGAATTACGCTTGCAATTGATGGTCGCAATAGGCAAATGACCAAACTTTACAAATATCCTAAAAAAAGTAGAAGGGATTCCAATGAAAATTATGAGAAAAAGAAAAAAGATTTCGTTCAAAACTATCTCGACTATCATGATGAGAAAGTAATTGAACTTTTGAGGAATTGCCAGCAAGAAAAAGCACGTGAGATTTTTAATCAGCTTTACAATCGGGAACTCTTCAAAATGATTACTGAGATCCGGTTTAAAGATGAGAGGGATGGAATGGTTCATGAAGGTCTTCGTGAAATGGCGGCGGATCCAATTCGGAAAGGTGAATGTGAACAAGAGATTGCAGAGCACCTTGGCATTGATGCCGATTATGTCATTATCAAGAAGCCTCCAATTCGGGATCTGAATTATGTCAGTCAAACAGAGGCACCAAATCCAGAAGCAATCATGATTTTCGACGAAAAACAACAGGTACTAGAGTTTCTGACTGAGTACGCGGGTGAACTGTTTTTCGTGAGACCCGCTACTAAAGCCTCTTCCTTAGAAACCGTTCAAGTTTACGCGCCAGCTAATGTATTCGAAAAACAGGCGCGTGAAATTCAAAACATTTTGCGATCCGCTTAAAAGGAGATGATATGCATATTATTGATGCCCTTCTACTCGTTGTCGAGAGAGAAGGAGAGGACGGTCTACACGGTAGGACACTCCTCCAAAAGAAACTTTATTTTTTATCTGTCCTGCGAAAGGCAAATTTCGGGTTCTCTGCTCACTACTACGGACCTTATAGTAGTTTTGTCGCAGAACACCTAAATGGTTTAGTGGAAGATGGAATCTTTAAGGAAGTGACAGAGTTTTTCACTACAGATTCAACTGAGCGGAATGCTTTGGGTGAAATGCGCAGGCATACGTATTTTCTAACAGATGAAGGAAGAAAAGTCTGGAAATCCACTGAGGAAAAAAACGATTTCCGGAAATGGGATAGAACACTTCGGAAAATTAACAGTCGAAAGATTGCAAATGATTTCAACCTCCTCTCAATCGCGGCAAAAGTGCATTACATTATTGATTGGGAGGGAGAGAAGAGTGTAAAAGAAGTCTGCCAAACAGCCAAAGAATATGATTGGGATTTCACTGAGAAAGATATTGCAAAAGTCCTTTCCTTTCTTACAGAACTTGAGCTTATAACAACTGATAAATCTGATGACATTCCGTTCTGAAAATGAAGGGTATTGTAATCATGGTAGGAGAAAGACTGAGAAGATTTAGACTTGTTCGTGGTATGTCCCTCGGGGACTTAGAAGCTGCAATTGATGGGTTAGTTAGTAGTCAAACGCTGTCAAAGTATGAACGCGGGAAGCTGCAACCAACAGCGAGAGTCCTCAATCGAATCGCTTCCGTCTTTGGAATTAAGTCCGCCCAATTGTGGGGTGAGCCAACCTGTGATATAGAAACCGAACCCTTTCTTAATCAGACGATGGATCCGTCTACTGATAAGCCACTTAGTGAACGTCGTAAGTTTCTGCAATTACCAAAAGAGGAAAGAGATCGTATCCTAAGCGAGCAAGCGGAGGAGATGGCGGATTTCTACGAAAACGATCCAGAGTGGCGGGAATGGGAAGGCGGTCCCCTTGTCGAGTACGATATCCCGCTAAAGTGACACATAATAGGGTGCGGTTTAATAACCGCACCGGTTTCGCGGGAAATACTGTTGACGGCATACGGAGTATGCCTACTACCTTGCTTTAAGTGCACCCCATGTTGTCGTTAATTTACCCGCAATGTCCACAGTTAAGATGTCTCTGGCGTTCATGACCGTTTCAACTTCCTCCGCCGTTAACGCGCGATCGTATACCGCCAATTCGTCAAGCAAGCCTTTATAGAGGTTGGCACCGCCGTTTGTATCCGGTCGTCCCCCGATTTCGATGTTATTATCGTTCCAAACCATCACAGGACCGTTATTAGGTGTCGCTTTCTCACCGACAAGCTCACCATCAACATAGACTTTAAGGCTTTCATCATCAAAAGTACCGACGACATGATACCAGTTATTCGGTTTTAAACCTAAGTTCGGTAGTGAAACCGTCGTATCAACATCGGCACCGTTGAAAGGTCCCATCTTCTTTTGACCGGAATTGATATACCAATACAACCCTTCACCGCTACCGAGTCCAAATTCAACGTTATCGTCGCTTGTACCCGATTTATCGTAAAAGATGTTCCCATAGACGTGTCCGTTGCCGAGCGCAACATCCGATATTTCAAAAGGGTGAATCCAAACAGCGACTGTCAGGTGCTCCACATACAATTCGCTCTGTCCACCCGGATCCATGATTAGGGCAGGTCCGCCCGAAAATTCAATCGCACCACCGACCTTACCTTTCGCAACAAATTCCGCGCTGTCGTGGAGTTCGGCTTCAAATCCTTTCGGACCAACATCCTTCGCGACATCGCCTTTTCCTTCGTTGAACGGGAGATAAAAGTGTAAGCCTTTTGTTACTTGTGCTGTAGCATTGAGAGTTGCAACACAAAAAGCAAAGATTACGAAAATCAAGAAAAGTCTTCTCATCTTTTTTACTCCTTTTTATTTTCCGTTATCCATTCAAAACGAGCAAAATTGTCGTGATAAGTGTCTCCATTTTAATACCTGTGCCAATCTTAATCAAGAAAAACTGAACAGCTAAAGGAATTTAGTGTGCTATTTTGAAGCCCATGGAGCGACGCTTGTATAGTTTTCTCAACCTTTCACGGAAAACTAGAAATTTAATTTCCCAAACCTGAAACCGATCTGTAAACTTAACGTTTTATGCATGCACACATGTATACATGTTTGCATGTGCACATGTGCGGAGGCATAAACATTATGAAAACAGTCGCAATTCTGCCGGGCGAGAGTGAGATCGCTGTCGGGACAACACCGGAACCGACGGCAACGATACCACCATCCCGTCGAGGCAAAAAGATGATTTCAGGGCATTTCGATAAAGACGTACACCGGCAGTTGAAGATGCTCGCCATTGAGAGGGACACGAGTATCCAACATCTGCTAAGCGAGGCGTTGAACGCGCTGTTTGAGCGGAACAATAAGCCGCCAATAGCGTAACAATTTCGGGGGATACCATGATTTCAAATGCACATTGGAGAATCTTAGAGAAAACCAACCAGATGCTGGCATTGAGTTGGGAAGCACTCAGACGCGCACGCGAAAACGAAGATACGCACACGATCAAAATGGCTGAGATGAGTTATTTTCAGGCATTACAAAGTGTGATTGTAGCAACACAAAACGCGGCCGCTCAACAGGTAATCTCAAAGTAGGTAGCCATCTTCAGTGCCGTTTGTGCCTGCTTTAAAGTTGCGATATGGGGAACAACAGGGTTGTTGTTCCCCATAAATTTTGATATAACCGAACTCTCATAGCACAATGGACTATCGAGCGTATATCGTCGCCGATGCGTGAGTGCTATCAATTTCAAATTTCGGTGCTGGATGCTCCGCTTCTGCCAATAATCTTCTGGCTATCCGTATGCCTACGCCAAAACGTTGAACAAATCCAAAAGTCCTCATTGCTTCCGCCAGATTGGGATTCCGATAGTCAATAAACCCGGGGTTCCCAAAGTTTTCAGCCGTTATCGTACCGAATACACCACCGGGACTTACAATTTCGATCCGGTCGTTATACCAATATACATGCACCGGGGCATTCGTCCCTTCGTAAGTCCTGTGCATAATCGCATTTCGGGTAATCTGTTGCACTGCCTCTATGGGATAAAGTGCCGTTCGCTTTTCAATAGGTCCGGACGTAATATCAACTGCGATGCGGTTATGTGCTATCAGTTTATCGTCTAAACGGCGAATTTGGTCGGAAATCGCCCCTTGCACTTGCAGATTATCAATAATATCATCCGCGAGTTCATTCCCATCAATTCTAAGGAATTGCACATAGGCACCGGGTAGAAAGTCTTGCGGCATCTTTCCAATTGTGAGGATTCCGAGTACAGTTGCTGTTGGGTCATCCGCAGCGGTAATCATTTTTGTGGCTGCAAGCTGTTCATTCAAACTCCGATCATTGGCATCCAATATTTCCGCAGAAAACGCTTTCGGTAGGTATTCATAACTAAACAAGGCGAGGTTAAGGTCCGAAATCCCGCTTGATCGGATAGGATAGAGGTCAAAGGGTCGATCACCATATCTTCGTTTTTCGTTGAGTATCCGCTCATCTTGTGCTGTGGCGATATCTCGACGCGGTCCGGTTCGGATATGGATCGCCCCTCTGCATCTAACTGGAGGTGAATTGGATGGTTCTACTTTGATCACCGCCACTTCTTTGCCTTGCAGTAAACGCTTTTCCACTGTCAGTGTTGGTGGAGGCACAATATTTCCATCAGTTTTCATATCCGCCAACTGCAGGAGCAATTGATCTGTAACTGATAAACCTACAATATTTCTGTCACTTCTCACACCAACGAAAATGAAGCCAGGTTTTTCGTAGTTAGGCAAATCATTAGCAAAAGCACAGATAGCTTCTCTGATTTTTTCTGGAGCACTGCCAGACAAAGACTCCTTAAACTCAACACAATCAACTTCATTGAACTCAATGATTTGTAACAGTTCTGTATCTGTAAATTGTCGCATTTTGATTCCGGTCACTTTGATGGCTGTTGGTTATTTATATTTTCCGCGACAACCGATTATCGTGGGTACAACAAGTATACAGTGGGTGGTGGAGGTTGTCAAGGCTAATTTTCATGTTAGAAAAATCAATACAACACATGCACCCGATTCTTGCCACGCACCGTCTCATCTGGCATCGCTATCGGTACTTCAACGACAACGATGAACGCGCCATCCGCACTGATCGCAAGCGTATCATAAGGCAGCTGCCCCTCTGTTCGATAGGTGTACAGGTATTTCGATAAACCGCTACCTTCTGCTGTCAGGTCAAATACTGATACACCGTGGAGGCTTTCATTCGGATCTTGCGTGCGCTTGGAGACAGACAACGCGGCATACCGATCTTTCGCATCAATCCGTAGACCTTGCGGCATGTTCTCAAGTTGCCACTGCCAAGTTTTTTCACCCGTCCACGAGTAGGCAAATAGCGTCATCGCGTTCGGATGCCCCGCCGATGGCTTTTGTGCTCCCTTTCGGAGATGATACGGGATATAGGTGTCCCCGGTAACGAAGAGTGCCGCCGCATCTGTTGCACCGATCGTGCCAGAAGTCGCGACGATAGGGATACCACTCACCTCCAGTGGTGTCGTCAAATTCTCCTGCCATATCGGTTCCGACGCATTTACATCGAAAATGAACGCACGTCCGTCGTCTGTTGTTACGTTTATAAATTTGCCATCGGGTGACACGCTGACACCCCGCCAAAACGTGACTTGTGAGAAATACTCGCGCAGCGGTTCAATGTCCGTTTGCCATTCCTCCGTTCCGCCTTCCGCATTAAGAACAACGAGTTTTCCATTACCGGCACCGTTTCCATCAGTGGTACTCCCTTGTAGATTATGTCCACTATCCATTACGAGGGCAAGGGTTTTCCCTTCAGCACTTACATCAAACCACCGTATTATCTTTTGCGTCGCACCATCGCGGGGCCATTTCCAGATAACATTTCCGGTTTCACTGTCAAACCTATAAAGCTGCGATTTCTTAAGGGGTGTATCGTTTTGTGTCCATGAATGCACGCTCGCAACCAAGAGGTCCCCGTCAGATAGTGTTCGCATACACGCTGGACCGGGGTAGCTGACCCACGCATAGACACTGTCGCGGTTGCTCGGCGTAGAGGTTTCGATGTCATCAGCAGTGCGATATTTCCAGCGGAGTGTCGGCTTCTCAGATATGAGATCGTAACAGTAGATGAACCCGTCTGCTGCCTGTTCCCCAATATAGAGCAGCGCACTGTTTCGACTAAACACCATCCGTCTCACATAGCCTTCCGAGATACGAGTCTTCCAGAACGTCTCCCCCGTCAGTGGTCGGAGGACTGCGAGGTGCCCACTATCCGTAGCGATTGCCAGTTTTTCGCTGTTAGGTGTTTTTCCGTGTCCTAATGCAATCGCCGTCGGTTTTGCGGGTTGGCGGAGGTTTTCCATGAGTGACAAAAGTCCGTCTAATTCAACCGTCCGAATCAGGTATGATGTTGGTTTCAGCGGTGAAGTCGCTGTTGTTACGCTATCGTTTGTGCGAAATTGATAAGCTTTGTTCGGTTGCCATCTGAATTGCAGTAGAACGCGGTTGGTATCAAGTCGTTGGATTACGGGTACTTCGGTTAATGCGTCTGTTGTGCCGTTAAACACCGTAGCGACACTGATTTTGTCTGAGATACCATCTTTGTGTTCAGTTTCAACGACTACGCCTGTCCGAACCCAAGTGAAACGCATATCGGCTGTTGAGATGCTAATGGGTAAAATCACAAACAGACAGAGAAAAATAAAAAATTGAATTCGCTGCATTGTTGTAGTCCTTATGTTCGTTACAATTCTTGGACGAGGTCGGAAACCTCGCTAACACAAGAGAAATAACTATAGGCAAAATTAGAGAAACGCGGTTAATCCACTACACGCCATAAACCTCTACCTAATCTCGCACCGAGAAGCACGCCGATAAATGTATAGACAAACCCTTCTATCAGGATCCGAAGCACAATATACCAATCGGCATAGAAAAGTCGGTAAAACAGCATAGAAAGTTGGAGATCGACATAAACAGCGAGGGCATCGCAGATCCCCAACACAACAGCCCACGCCAATATATTCCGGCCTCGCACAAACAGGAATCCTGTTTCAAGTAGCAAGACGCTCGTGCCGGTATAGACAATCGCCATCGGTGTGAAAAGTCCGAACGTAACCCCGCTCAGCAGTAGACGCACCGCAGAGACAAGCAAGATTACACCACTCCCTTTAGTGTACAACTTCGCATCGGGACGATCGGGATCCGTCGGATCCCCGTTAATATAAATTAACAAAGCAGTTAGCAAGGCATAATAGAGCGTCTCATTAATCAAACCACTCACCAGCACAGAGATCGGACCGAGGAGCGCGCTGATTAAGTTCAGGAACAGCGTTGACGGGACCATCACCCCCACGAAAACTGTCGTACCGAACAGGGCGATGACAATGATCTGCTTTGTTGTAAAACCTGCAAAAATTCGCTTGTGAAATTGTACGACGATTGCAAACCCGATACTACTACTAATAATCGCCAATAGACTGATGAGCAGTGCTTGTTGGTTTGGAACGACCAAGTGCAGCGGACGTTGTTCACGCAGAAGCGTCGCGTCACTGCCCCAGACTTTCACCGCAATTTCACGCATATACTCCCCAGGGATCGCTTGTTCTGGCTCGCCTTGTCTGATATATACGGGGTGAAAATAGATAGGCAGCGGGACTTCTGTAACCACGCCTGCCGGTAGGCTCGCGAACGCTACACTCCGATTTGTACCCCCGTTCGCTGTTACTGGCGGCGCGAGAAACGGAACAGTTGCACCACGCTTCATCTCTGTGTTGACTGATGAGACAACCACATGGATAGTCTCTTCGCCCGCATTCCGCAGCCGTATTGTCTGATAGGTCATCGGTTCAAACGCATTCGTCTGTGGTGTGCTCAGCCAACTGAATAACGAACGTGCGTGGTGGATAGTATTTTCTCGCTGTCTGGGGTCCACTGTACCTGTCGCATCTGTAGGCATCTCGATTGATACGATGGAGAGGTGTTCGGCAATCTCTGGAACAGTTGCTATCCGCAGCTGCACCCGTGCCTGCTGTTCCCACACCTGTCCTGTATCTGTTCTGAAACGAACAGTCCCCGAAATTTCTTGATCGCCCGTTTGGTTCACCTCGGATGTTTTCAGCACTAACTCCCGATACCAAACTTCTGATGCGATGTTAAATCTGCCCGTCGTAGAAAGACAGGTTTCGGTGTCGGTTGTTTCACGTTTCCAGCCTACTGGCGATCGAACAATAGTTAACGTCCGAGGCAGGCAGAGTTTGAGATCAAAAGTTGTCGGTAGATTCCCATTTGTAACGAGAACTGTGGCTGTCATTTCGCTTTCGTGCAAAACGAGTGCTTTTTGAGTGCTACCTGACACATTTTCCAGATCCGACTGCATCGCAGCACCGTACGGAATAGCAATCTCTAAATTGCCTTGTGTGTATACGCGCGGCGCGATTACCCTTTGCATATCAACGCTTCCTGTCGACAAGATTGCTTCAAATCTGTAGATCTCTCCCGCATCCCATTCAAAATAGAGTGATTCCGTCTGCCGAGGTGGTGTAGGAAAGTTAAGTTGTGCGACCCTCACGCCATCTGCATTAAAGGCATTCAGACGCCGGACAGGTGCTGCTGGACTGAACTGCACCTTTGCACCCAACGAAAAGAAGGTCACTTTCCATGAAAACGGTGTTTCATTAGGCGTTGAAGCACAACTGATGAGGAAAACGAGCAGCGGTAAACCCCAGAAAACTTTTACTATTCTTGTAATTGAATTCAGAGCATACATCATATTATTGCCCTTGAAGGCACCGTTACCCGTTTCCTAAAGTGCAAGATGCCTAAATATAGATGCAGATATAACCGCGCCTGTGAATATCAATAGGGGCCTACGCATTTTTCAGATAACAGACACCCTACACCCTGCAGGGTTTTTGCTTGGGTATTTCTTCAGGGTTTCAAACCGCGCCTGCAGGGAGGACTGCGTAAGTCCTAATTAAGTTAGAGTTCCTGCCCTATTAGCACCAGATCAAGGATATTGACCACATCATCGCCATTGACATCGGCGACGATGCCAGGGCCCTGATCACCCAAAAACCGAGCCGCGATTACCAGATCCGAGATATTGACAATCCCGTCGTTGTTTATGTCTTCGCGGCGCGAGATAATCTGTGCAAATGCCAGAATAGAAGCACCAGGCCCAACATGATAGGTCCGCAAAAGTGACGCATCCATTACATCCATAACGCGAACGTAATCCTGCCCACCACCTCCCCAATCAGGTTGTGTGATATAAAGATTTCCATCCGGGGCAAAGGTCAAGCCACCGCTAATAGAGACATCTGCATCGTTGCTAAAATTGGTAATCGTGTCATCTTCGTCGCGGATCCAATCTTTCGTCGCGACATCGTAGATGAGCAAGCCCGGTTTTTGCCAACTGCCTTGAATGAACAACTGTTTTTCCGCGTTGAGGGCAGAGGAACCAGGTGTCAATTTGAGTTTAACCGTTTCCACAATCTCATCGGTATTCGCGTCAATCAGAACAAGATGTCCCAAAACATCATTGTAATTACCAATTGTTTTGACAATGATAGTCGATTCACCATCGTTGAGGATTTCGCCTGCATTTGTCGGCACCGGAATGGATTTCAGCACGATGTCCGTCGCTGTATCAATCACTGTAACGCTACTCTCGTAATAGGTGGTCATCCGTGCCTCTGGATCCCACTCCCATGCAGGATTCGAGACATAGGCTTTGCCGTTGAGTAGCGTGATACCCGTCGGTTTGTTGAAAGCGCCAGTCAGGACCTTCGTCACATTGCGATTCGGAATGTCAACGACATGCACCTCATGCGACGCTGCGCAAGTAACGTACAGTTTTTGGTCGTTGATAAGTGCAATCTGCTGAGGTGTTGCCCCACTTTGAATCGGAATTCCGCCAACAATTTCTCGGTCTTCCAAGTTAACAATAAAAATGCTATCGCCGGAACTTTCAGCACCCGTAACGGGTAAATTAAAAGTAGGGATATAAGCGAGATGTCCTCGAATCGAAAGACCGACTGCCCGCCGTCGATTAAGCGGTTGATTACTGAAATGGAGTATCTCATTATCGACAGCTCGCCTTTCATTCGGTTCCATTAGATCAATGAGTGAGAGTGAAGCAGTGATCTCCAAGTCAGGATGCGTTAGAGCGTTTATGACAACCGCAAGGTCTTGGACCTCTGCTTGTCCAAAGGCTGGACTTACAAGGAGCGTGAAAAGGAGCGGACCTACCAGTAAAAGTGAATGTAATTTGAGACGGGATGTGGACGAGAAATGTCGCAAAGAAAAAACTTTGTTCATTAAAACCTCCGTAATGAAACAAAAAACCCCTGCTTTCTCGAAAAGACAGGGGATAAGGCGACACTTCGTATAATACTGATCCTGCAGTTAAATCCGAAACCATGATACTTTAATCGGTACTTCTATACTTGTTCTAACAGGATACTGCTGTGCGCTGTTCCACCGCTTTCCCGCGAAAGCAGATGCGTGAAACACGATCCAGGCAGGTCTCCTGACTTTCGATCTTGCGTCCGCTGAACCTTCCCATCGGTAAATTGACAGTGGTTTTTTCAGCAGATATTTATGATCGTTCACAGTGGCGGGGCCGTGGCGGATTCTCACCGCGCTTCCCTATTCTCCGACTTTCTCCGGCACCTGAACCGTTGATTTATTCAATTGTAATGCATATATTATATCATACTGCAACATTTTTTGCAAATTTTTTGTGAGGTATCCGGGAAATATAAACACATTTTTTTTCATAAAAAATTTGACAATGCAGATTGGATGTGATATTATTAATATTAATGTTTACAGAAATTAGACATTTTCTTCAAAGTGTTATCTCTAAAAGTTGAAACGCCAATCTAAAAACAGAAAATAGGAGCGTAAGATGCGTCGTATTTTGACGATTTACCTCATCATTTCTTTCGGGGTTGCAGCACTTTCATATCTTGTCTTTTGCTTTTTTCCGCCTCCACTCTCAGCACTTTCGGCAGCACTGCTCATTGGCGGGGCCTGGCCTCTTTTACTTTTCATTGGCGGCAGCACAGCGTGGATTGCTTATAGGGTTGTGAAATTTATTTTTGAAGGTGCCGCATTTCTTTTTATGGCTGTCGTGGTTTTGATATTTTCTATTATTCTCCACAAGAAAGGCGGAGACGTTTCAAAATTCTTGGGCAAGATAGAGCAAGTGTTGGCAGATTCTTAGATGCCCTATTATGATTGACGCGCCAGTCCCTTTGAAATGGTGTCTGATTTCCAGACCGTTATCTATTGGCTATTGACTGAAAAGTGGAAAAAATGACATTCGTATGTTCACACTCCAACTTGCATAGCATATCTAACCATTGGCATTGGTGGCATTCCAATTGCTTGCGGAGGAGTGTGCGCCCAAACGGATAACTGAATAGAGATTGAAAATCGTTATTTTTTATTTCTGAATTTTAAAAGTCCTGTTGAAGCCTTATGCACACGAATCCGAGTGACATAAGGTTTTTTGTTTTTAAAGAGGAGAAATCACATGAAAATTCTATCCGAGCTTAAATATGATCGTGATGGCTTAGTCGCCGCAGTCATTCAAGATTGCACAAACAACGAAATCCTGATGGTAGGTTATATGAATGCTGAAGCACTCAAACAAACCCTATCAACCGGACGGGTCTGCTTCTGGAGCCGTTCCCGCCAAAAACTTTGGATAAAGGGGGAGACTTCAGGGCATACACAGGAAGTTGAATCTGTCGCAGTGGATTGCGACGGTGATGCCCTACTCATAAAGGTCGAGCAGAAGGTCGCAGCGTGCCATACCGGCTACCGCTCCTGCTTTTTTCGGGAAGTCTCCCCCGATGGTGAGTCAACGCGTGTCGTAGGTGAAAAGATTTTCGATGCAGATGCTGTCTATTAGACGCCGAAACTTCGTTAGTTTTCATATCTTAGCATCCGCTTGAAGATCTCGATCTACATTATAATCAAAAGTTATCGGAAATCGTTGTAACAAGAGATCTCTTAACTGAAAACTCTCACTGCAAGGCAAACCGATAACTGACAACTATAAGGCTAAAGATATGAAAAAGGAGTTATGATGTATTATCCAACGTTGGAAGACTTTCGCGAGGCAGCGAAATTAGGAAACACAATACCGGTATATCGCTCGATTTTGGCGGATATGGAGACCCCGGTGTCTGCGTTCTATAAATTGAGGTCTGATAATTTTGCGTTCTTGTTGGAGAGTGTGGAAGGCGGTGAAAACCTTGCGCGTTACTCTTTTTTGGGGAGTCAACCCTCAGTGCTTTTCCATAGTAAAGGGCATCAGGTGACGATTGAGTACTTGGAAAAAGGTGAAACCGTCGTTCAGGAATATGAAGATCCGTTGCGTGCGCTTGAGGAATTGATGCAGAATTACCGACCTGTTGACACTGAAGAGTTACCAAAATTCCACGGTGGCGCGGTGGGTTATATGAGTTACGACATGGTGCGGTTCGTGGAGGAATTGCCAGATAATACCGAAGATGATCTGCAGCTTCCGGATTGCTTTTTCATGATTGCCGAGACGCTCTTGATATTTGATCATGTGAACCATCAGATCAAGGTTGTGGCGAACGCACATATTGATGGAGATGTAGACGAGGCTTATACGGATGCACTTGTGAAAATTGACGCTTTAGTCGAGAAACTTACAGCGACTTCCGAACCGCATTTACGCAGCAAGCATAGCGATCCCCAGGAAGGGTATAATGAAATCCTATCCGATCCGCAATCGAATTTCACAAAGTCTGGTTACGAAGCCGCGGTTCGACGTGCGAAAGAATACATAACCGCAGGCGACATCATCCAAGCGGTAATCTCGCAGCGGTTGAGTTGTCCCGTATCTGTAGACTCATTCGAGGTGTATCGCGCATTGCGGATCGTCAACCCATCGCCTTACATGTATTATCTGAAACTGGATGGTTTTGATATTGTAGGTGCCTCACCGGAGATGATGGTAAGGGTAGAGGATGGACTCGCTCAGCATCGACCGCTTGCCGGAACCCGCCCGCGCGGCAAAACGACAGAGGAGGATCTTGAGATGGAACGCTCACTCCTCGCGGATCCGAAAGAACGCGCAGAGCACGTCATGCTCGTTGATTTGGGACGGAATGACTTCGGGCGCGTCTGCAAGTATCATACAGTTGAAGTCACCGATCTCATGATAGTTGAACGCTTCTCACATGTGATGCACATCGTTTCACACGTGATTGGGAGACTGCGTGAGCATGTCACGGCTTTCGATGTGATCCGAGCGTGCCTCCCCGCAGGCACTCTTTCTGGGGCTCCGAAGGTCCGGGCAATGGAAATCATTGATGAACTCGAATCGACACGCCGCGCGACATACGGAGGTGCGGTGGGGTACTTCAGTTTCTCCGGCAGCACAGACACAGCGATTACGATCCGAACCGCGGTTATCAAAGATAGCACGGCTTATGTGCAAGCGGGTGCTGGTATTGTCGCCGATTCTGTGCCTGAAACTGAGTATTACGAAACCTTGAATAAAGCGAAAGCAATGCTCAGTGCTATCGCATTAGCAGAACAAGGTTTCTTATTGTGAGGCATAATCGGCGATTTTTGTTAAAAAAACGTATTCCAAAGGTAGGCAGCCCGTAACGAAGTGGAGCGCGGATCTACGGAAGAGAACTTCAATGTCCAAATCCGCCTTACCGAACCGCAAGGAAATTTAAAAATATGGTTTTAATGATTGATAACTACGACTCCTTCACCTATAACTTGGTTCAGTATTTGGGTGAGCTCGGTGCTGAACTGGAGGTACATCGGAGTCGGAAGATAGGATTGGATGCATTAGGTGCACTGGAACCGGAACGGATTGTCATTTCACCCGGTCCTTGCACACCGAAAGAGGCGGGAATATCCAACGATGTCATACAGCATTTCGCTGGAAAAGTTCCGATTTTAGGGGTCTGTCTTGGGCATCAGTGTATCGGCGATGTCTTCGGCGGTGATGTTGTTCGTGCGGATCGATTGATGCACGGCAAAACTTCTATGATACACCACAACGGTGCTGAACTTTTTGAGGGGTTAGACAACCCGTTTGAAGCGACACGCTACCACTCGCTTATCGTGAAAAAAGACACGTTACCCGATTGCCTTGAGATCACCGCTTGGACAGATCAGGACGAGATCATGGGAATTCGGCATAAAACTTTGCCAATCTGGGGTGTGCAATTCCATCCGGAGTCGATTTTGACTGCCTCCGGAAAAAGCTTACTCAGCAATTTCTTAGCACTGTAGGCAAATAGAAAGGAAAAATAATGACAAAACAGACAAGCCCTACGCCTGTCTTAGTCTCCTGGTCGTCAGGTAAAGATTCGGCGTGGGCACTTCATACCCTGCGCCAACAGTCTGAACGCTACGACGTGCGCGGTATCTTCACGACTGTCACGAAAACGTTTGACCGGGTTTCCATTCATTCTACGCCTGCATGGGTACTGAAACAGCAAGCAGAAAAACTCGGCGTGCCATTGTATGAGATACCGATTCCGTATCCTTGCTCTAATGCAATCTACGAAGCAGCGATGCGAAAATTCCTTGCTGAAGTGGAAGCATTGCCTGAAGGTTTGACAGCGTCACATTTCGCATTCGGGGACCTCTTCTTAGAAGATATTCGTGAATACCGAGAGGATAAACTCAAAGGCACCGGTTTCACACCAATTTTCCCTGTATGGGGCGCGGACACAACGCTACTCGCTGAAAAGATGATCGCTGCCGGCTTGCGCGCCATCATTACTGCACTGAATCCTACCAAAGTCCCCGCCGACTTTGCCGGACGATGGTTCAATGCTGATCTTCTCGCGGATTTGCCTGATGGCGTGGACCCACTCGGTGAAAACGGGGAGTTCCATACGTGTGTCGTGGATGGACCGATGTTCAGTTCACCTGTCGCCGCGAAACCGGGGGAAGTCGTTCAAAGAGACATCGTTTCCAAAAAGGATGACGATGACAAAATTCACACAAGCAGCACCACATCACCGACTTACGTTTATGCCGATGTGGTGCCGTTGGATGGGCAAATTGAATGAAAGCAGTCGTGTTATGGACAGGCGGAAAAGATTCTGCCCTTGCATTTCAAGTCTCCTTAAATCTTTACGATATAAGGAGGCTTGTCTGTTTTGTGCCAGCGGATGGTCGCCAATTCTATGCCCATCCGACGGAACTCATGGAATTACAGGCGCGGAAGATCGGGGTTCCGATTGAATTTGTGCCGATTTCCGAACCCTATAAACAGAGTTACCGCCAACAAATCGAGGCGATTAAAGACAGTAGTATTGAGGTATTAATTACGGGAGATATTTCCACTATAGACGGGATGCCGAATTGGATAGAAGAGGTCACAGCGGGTTTGGTGGAAGTCTATAAACCCTTGTGGGAATTAGATCGGCATGCGATATTGGATACTCTCATCTCCAACAAATTTAAGGTCATCTGTTCCCTCGCTTACAAAAAACACTTTCAACCGACTATTGCTGGTAGGTATCTGGATGCCGATCTCATTTCAGACTTGAAGCGGCTACCGATTGATGCGTGCGGTGAACAAGGCGAGTACCACACATGGGTGTTAGACGCGCCGTTTTTCAAAGAGCCTGTGCAATTAGAAAGCACACGCGTCGTTGATGCACCTGAATACTGTTACCTTACCTACGAGCTGGCAATTTAACGTGCCTGTTTCAGCCATTTTTGAACGCGTGCAAGCTTGTCTGGTGGGATGTGCGAAGTGTTTGCATCCGTCGGGAATGTACCGTTCGCTACCTCTTCACGATACCGACAGATCGCCTCAAAGGTAAGTTGATTGTAATCTTGGTAGCGTTTAGCGTGTTTCAACGGGGGACCGATGCCTAATATATCGTTGATGACCAGCACCTGTCCGTCACAGAATCTACCCGCACCGATGCCAATAGTCGGAATATCAACAGTCTCCGTAATGATTTGGCTCACCTCTTCGGTAATCTTCTCAAGGACGATGAGTTTCGCACCTGCATCCGTAAGTGCTTCGGCAGCTTCAATGAGTTGTTTCGCTTTAGAAAAAGTTTTTCCGTGTGTCGCTGCTTTGGAGCCATGGATTTGTGGGTTATGTCCGATGTGCGCGCAGACCTCTATGCCTTGTTCAACGAGTGCGGTGACAATAGAGACCTTTTCTATACCACCCTCCAGTTTAACACCATCAGCACCGTCGGCTAAGAAAAGTTTGGCGTTAGTAACGGCTTGTTTGACATCGCGGTCGGCGGCGTAAGGCATATCAACGAGGAGGTAGGCATCTGTCACACCGCGACGTACAGCTTTGAGGTGATGACGCATATCCGCCATCGTCACCTCCGTCTCATTTTTATAGCCGAGGATGTTGGTACCGACGCTATCCCCAACAAAGACAATGTCGATCCCCGCCTCGTCTTGCAGACAAGCAGTCGGATAATCGTAACAGGTCAGCACGGTAATCGGTTGCTGGTCCTGTTTTTTCGTGTGAAGGTAAGCGATGTCTTTCTTCACTTTCCTATCCTGCCTCCGTCTTAAGTCAAGACCTCAGCGACAGTTTCCCCAATAGTGGCAAGACTATCCGCAACGGCAATCCTCGCATCCTTGAGTGCCTTAATTTTATCTGCAGCTGTGCCTTGCCCACCGGAGATAATTGCACCGGCGTGTCCCATCCGTTTACCCGGGGGCGCGGTCTGTCCAGCAATAAATCCGACAACAGGCTTCGTCATTTTGTCTTTCACGAACTGTGCCGCCGTCTCTTCAGCCGTTCCACCGATTTCACCGATTAAAACAACGGCGTGCGTGTCGTCGTCCGCCTCAAAGAGTTCAAGAACATCAACGAAGTTTGTCCCAATCACTGGGTCGCCACCGATACCGACACAGGTGGACTGTCCAATGCCGAGCCGTTTCAGTTGGTAGGCAGCTTCATAGGTTAGCGTTCCACTTCGGGAGACAATGCCAACGTTGCCAGACGTATAGGCAAACTCAGGCATCACACCGATTTTGCACTCACCCGGTGTAATTACGCCGGGGCAGTTCGGACCGATTAATCGCGTCGGTTTCCCTTTCAGGAACGCCTTCGCCTTCACCATATCAAGCACAGGGATATGTTCGGAGATACAGACAATCAGCTTGACGCCGGCTTCTGCTGCTTCCATTACTGAATCCGCTGCATTGAAGCGCGCCGGAACGAAAATCAGAGATGTATCCGCACTTGTTGCTGCAACGCCTTCCGCCACAGTGTCATATACAGGGATACCGTTGACATCGGATCCGCCTCTACCGGGGACCGAGCCAGCAACAATTTGGGTGCCGTAAGCCGCACACTGCTCCGTATGAAAACGTCCTGAACGACCTGTGATGCCTTGAACGATTACTTTTGTATTTTTGTTAACGAGTATACTCATATTTTTCTTAGGGTTATCGGCTATCAGCCGTCGGCTGTCAGCAAAGAGGTTTTGGTTAAGTTAAATGTCCCTGTGACTGACTACCACTCTTTAATATGCACGCGCGAAGACTGCGATGTCTTCTGCAGATTTACCGCAGACAATACATTCACCGTCTTCATCGGGTTGCTCCATTGGGATGCATCGGATTGTTGCTTGTGTTTCCTCGCTAACCTGATCCTCACAGGCTGCGTCCCCACACCAACGTGCGCGCACAAATCCGTCCTCAACGACCGCTTTGAAAGCATCGTAGGTAGTCGGTTCTGAGGTATTCGCATCGCGAAACTCCGTCGCACGTCTCAGCATATCCGCTTGGATGGTGTCAAGCATCTCTGTTACTGTTTCCGCAGCGTTACCAATCGGAACAAACGTTTTACCCTCTTTGCCCGGTATATCGCGACGTGCGAGAACGATCTGCTGGTTACTTAAATCACGGGGACCAATCTCGATGCGCAGCGGCACGCCTTTGAGTTCCCATTCATTGAACCGCCATCCGGGTGAATAGTCAAACCTATCGTCAATGTGGTAACGGACATTGCCCAAGGTTTCGCAAATACCATCAACGGCTTGCATAACTGCCTGCTTGTCATCTTCTCTGTTTTTAGGCACAATTGGTACGATGACGAGTTGCGTAGGTGCAAGTCTCGGCGGTAGGACTAATCCTTGGTCATCGCCGTGTGTCATGATAATCACACCGATCATTCGTGTGCTGACTCCCCAACTCGTTGTCCAGCAGTACTGCTGTTTCTGATTGGCATCGAGATATTGAATATCAAACGCTTTCGCAAAGTTTTGCCCGAGATCGTGTGAGGTGCCGGCTTGGGCGGCACGTTTATCCCCCATCATCGCTTCGATGGTATAAGAAGTCAGCGCGCCGGGGAATTTTTCGCTTTCGCTCTTGCGTCCCGGAATAACAGGTATCGCAGCTTCATTGACTGCGAAATCGGTGTAGATATCCAGAATGCGGAGCGTCTCCTCTTCTGCTTCCGCGTGTGTAGCATGTGCGGTATGCCCTTCCTGCCAGAAGAATTCCATCGTTCTCAGGAAAAGACGGGTACGCAACTCCCAACGGACGACATTTGCCCACTGATTGATAAGCACAGGTAGATCGCGATAAGACTGGATCCACTGGCTATACATATAACCGATAATGGTTTCAGATGTCGGACGCACGACAAGCGGCTCCTCCAACTTTTTCCCGCCACCGTGGGTGACAACAGCAAGTTCAGGTTTGAAGCCTTCGACGTGTTCCGCCTCTTTCTCAATGAAACTCATCGGAATGAAGAGTGGAAAAGCAGCATTTTGGTGTCCTGTCTCTTTGAAACGGGTATCCAACTGCTCCTTGACATTCTCCCAGAGCGCGTAACCGTATGGACGCACGACCATACAACCGCGCACAGGCGCGTAATCTGCCATCTCTGCTTGACGGATAACTTGGGTATACCATTTTGCGTAGTCTTCACTACGGGGAACTATTTTATCAAACATCTCTTTTCCTTTGCGGATCTAAATTAATTGTCTGTTAAAGCCGCGATACCGGGTAAAGATTTACCTTCTAAAAATTCTAAGGACGCGCCGCCGCCCGTTGAGATATGTGTCATCCGATCCGCAACACCGGCTTGTTGTATCGCTGCGACGCAGTCACCGCCACCGATGATGCTCACCGATTCCGAACCCGCAATCTGTTTTGCCACTGCGATCGTGCCTTCCGCAAACTTCGCGAATTCATAGACACCTAAGGGACCGTTCCACACTACCGTTTTCGCTGCTGCGATCTGTTCACCAAACGCTGATACCGTTTCGGGACCAATGTCCAATCCTTGCCATCGGTCGGGAATATCCCTTTCACTGACAATCTGAGATTCGGTTTCCGAGTCAAAATCTCGACCCACAACATGGTCTATTGGTAATAAAACTGTGTCCAAGAAACGCTCCATGTTAATGAGCGATTTTGCGACATCAAGTTTCTCGGTTTCGACAAGCGAATTGCCGATATTGAGTCCCATCGCGGCTAAAAATGTATATGCCATACCACCACCGATGAGGAGTTTATCGACCTTTTCAAGGAGCGTCTCGATTAGCGTAATTTTGTCGGATACTTTCGCACCGCCAAGAATAGCGATATACGGACGTTTCGGATCTTCAAGACTCGTGCTGAGGTAATAGATTTCACGTGCCATCAGCAATCCAGCGACACACGGACTGAGATAGTGGGTTACACCCTCGGTTGAGGCATGCGCACGGTGTGCTGTCCCGAAAGCATCGTTGACGTAGACCTCGGCGACCGAAGCGAGTTGCTGAGCAAATGCGGCATCGTTCTCGGTTTCTTCCGCGTAGAAGCGGACATTTTCAAGGAGCAGGACCTCACCGTTGCACAAAGATTCCACAGCACTTTGCACCGATTCACCGATGCAATCGTTGACGTGCGCTACGCGCGTGCCGAGTTTTCTGCTGAGGGCTATAGCGATCGGTTCTGTAGAGAGTGTCTTTTGATCAGCGACCGAACCCACTTCGGGTCTGCCTAAGTGTGTCACCAGAATGATTTTGGCATCCGCGTTGATGAGCGATAAAAGTGTCGGCAGCGCGGCGGTAATGCGGGTTTCATCTGTAATCTTCCCGTCCTTCATTGGCACATTGAAGTCTACCCGCACGAGAACGCGTTTTCCGGTAACATCTATATCCTTTAATTCAAGTTTCTCCACGTATCAAGTTCTCCTCTAACCTTGATCCAAGCTCTCTGCACTTTTATGCAGAATTTGCCGCCGTTACTGCAAGTTGCGCTGCTTCAGAGAGTCCTTCTGCTTGCTGAACATTCAAGTCCGATTCAGCGATAATCTGTTTGCCGAGTTCCACGTTCGTTCCTTCCAATCGAACCACAAGGGGAACGTTGAGTTCAACCTGTTTCGCCGCTTCAACGATGCCGTTCGCGATCGTGTCGCATTTCATGATACCGCCAAAGATATTGACAAGGACAGCCTTCACATTTTCATCTGCGAGGATAAGACGGAAGGCGTGTGCCACTGCTTCTACAGACGCACCACCCCCGACATCAAGGAAGTTCGCCGGTTCACCGCCGTTCTGTTTAATGATGTCCATTGTTGCCATCGCTAACCCTGCCCCGTTCACCATGCAACCGATGTCGCCATCAAGGCGGATGTAACTTAAACCCGATTCGCTTGCTTCTAACTCACTCGGGTCTTCTTCGTGTGGATCGCGCATCTCAGCAATATCAGGATGTCGCCAGAGTGAATTATCATCAAAATTAACCTTGGAATCGAGAGCGACGATATCTAATTCGTTATCTATTCGGACGATTGCCAACGGGTTAATCTCTACGAGTGAACAATCGCATCTGGTAAAGGCGTTGTAGAGCGATAAAATGAGTGATGCGGCGTTTGGAATAATCGAACGGTAAGTTGTATCGGCAACCAGTTTATATGCGAACGCCCGCGCCTGAAATTCGGTTAACCCGAAAGCCGGATCAATTTGTGTCCTAATAATCTTTTCGGGGGTTTTCGCTGCGACCTCTTCAATATTGACTCCACCCTCTTCACTACCGATTAAGGTAAGTTGGGAGGTCTCACGGTCAAGTAATATAGCGAGGTAGTACTCTTTCTCTATCTCTACTGCTTGAGCGATCATCACTTTACGGACGCGCTTCCCTTCAGGACCGGTCTGCGGGGTCACGAGCTGCATGCCGAGGAGTGTTTCAGCGTGCTGTTTGACTTCTGCGGGTGAGTTTGCGACTTTGATACCACCGCCTTTCCCACGTCCGCCCGCATGAATTTGTGCTTTAACAACATATCTGCTACAATTAAGTTCCCGCGCAACGGTTTCCGCTGCTTCCGGTGTTTCGGCAACCTCACCGGGTAGCGTATTGACACCGTGGGATTCTAAAATCTGTTTGGCTTGGTATTCGTGGATATTCATATTTTTGGTATGATTCTGCGGTAAGACTCCTTTGGCATTCTACTGGCATGTACATCTTGTGTGTTCGGGATTAATATCTCAAAAATTATACCATATTTATGTGGGAATTGCAAGTTTTTCAACTGATCGATCTTGACTACTGGACAGTGTCTGAGGGACGCTCTTGAATCACAGGAATCACATAACTCCGAATCGTCAATCCGTCTATAGTTTCTGTCTCCACGCGCGGTTCCGGCGTGTTGCGATGGTCAAATACAACGTAGTATCCTCCTTCGGCACCCTCTGATTTGACGTACGCTGCGAGTTGCCCTTTACCCGCCTGATAACGGCCATCTCCGCCCCAGATTTTTGTTTCAACGATGTATTTTTTGTTTCTGTGGAGAATCAGGAGATCCATTCTACCGCGCCCTGTTTGTACCTCAAGATACATAGCCCCACCCACAATCTGGACAAACTGCTCAAGATAGGCAAAAAGGAGATGTTGGCCGACGTATTCCTGTGGGGTATCTGGCACCTGTAGAATTTTGAAACCTGCACGTGCGATAAAGTCGCGGAAGTTATCAAGGAGTGCTGCCATCTGAACATGTCCATCCGGTGTAAGATAATCCTCAAATCCTGCGCGATTGCCATCCGGTAAATATTCCTGCTCCAATCCATTCACTATCGGTTTGAATGCCCGTATGATGCAATAGTGATAAATTGGGTTGATAATTTCACACATACCGTCATCCCCTTTGGCGATGACACCGTAAGTGGCGAGTTCATTGATGAGTTCATTGTAAAGGTTGAATTCTGCACCTTCATCATAAGAGGCGATTTTCATGAGGAGTGCCTCATACCGCCGATCCCTACGGATATTGGTTATTAGATGATCAATGTTAGTGTGCCCTTCGCGCAGGAGTTGGATATGTGCTTCTGAAAAGTGTTCCATTGTAATCGGTTCGCTTTTTGGGATGTCTAATTCCTCGGTAAGAATTTGCGCGAACCGGTTGACAAGCACAGGTTGTCCAGCAGTCTGTTTGTGAATCGCTTCAATGGTTTCAGGTGTGAAGGGTTGCCCAACTTCATCAGTATATTGTGAAAAGAGTTCTTGCCCCTGTTCCAGTGTGAAATTGGGCAACTTGAACTCGTCTTGTATATTAAAAGGGGAGATGGAGCGATCGTAGTTGAGTTGTGTGATGCTCTTGACACCGACGATGCCGACACTATGTGGACACCGCGTCCTTCCAGAGAGGTAAATTTGACGTAGCGAATGCAGAAACCCTCTAAGCGCATCTTGTGGAATAGCATCAAACTCATCAATAATCATAACAAACCGCTGGCCTTCAAGCAAATCCCCCAGATTTTCAAAAAACTCCCGCATCGAAACAGGCTCGGTTATCTGGGCATTCGCCAAATAACTGTTAAGCATATCGGAAGGGTTCTCCCGACGTTTTTGAAAGACTTTCTTAATTTCCTTACAAATTTCTTTGCCAAGAGATCGGTAAAAAGTGCTGGCATCGCTATCTACGTATCCCTCAAAATTAAGGTGTATTGGGAAATAGGTGTTGCCTTCGGCTTTAAGTGAGTCGAGGGCGTTTCGGAAGAATGTAGTTTTGCCCGTCTGACGCGGCGCAAAGAGGACAATGTACCTGCCCCTTTTTAATCGATTCACAAAATCCGAAAGTTCATCTGTGCGTGCGACAACGTAATTATCTTCAGGATAGACGGGCCCGCGGGTCTCAAACCATCTCATTTTGCTGTCCTCCTTTAAGTGTTTGTAAAGATTATATCAGATTGAGGCGTGGAAGTCTATAAAACACAATCTTCCTTTTTCAGAACAGACTTATCATCTTCAAGATGCTCAAGCAGGGCATGGATGGTTTCCTGAAAAACAGGGTGCACAAGGTCTGGTGCGATTTCCGCTAACGGTCCTAACACAAAACGGCGCAGATGCATCTCCGGGTGCGGGATGACAAGTTTCTCAGTCTGAAAGCACAAATCTCCATAGATGAGTATATCTAAGTCAATCTCTCTCGGTCCCCAGCGGATGCGGTGTTTTCTACCGATAGCGGTCTCTATGTCTTTTAAGGCGTGTAACAAGAATAAGGGAGGGAGGTCGGTTTGGATTGCAGCGACCCCGTTCAGAAATTGGGCTTGTGCTTCATACCCTACAGGGTCGGTTTTATAAATGGAGGAAATCTTTTGTAAAGTGATTCCCTCCGTTTTTGATAGGGCATCAATAGCGTTCTGGATATGCGCCAGTCGGTCGCCGATATTGCTTCCGAAGCCAATATAGACTAAGTGCGTAGCGTTTGCAGTTGGTAGCAACATAGCTGAACCTCGACGATTCGTGAATGCCACAAACTGATTAGGCACTCAACAAAAGTTCCTCAAGGTTCCTACCGACAGTCGGCTGCGGGAGAGGTTTATTTTTTTTCTGTACGTGTGCTAACAACTCATCAACAATCTCGCATAATTGCCGGAAAACCTCTACTTCGTTATCGCCGTGACAACATGGACCAATGATTCCCGGACAATATCCGATGAAACATTCGTCCTCGTCTGACCATTCGACAATCTTGATGTATTTCGCACTTTCTCGCATCAATCTACTAACCTGTAAATTTGCGGATAGCGATAGAGGTATTGTGTCCACCAAAACCAAACGCATTGGAGAG
>JAJEGI010000016.1 GCA_022819945.1 Candidatus Poribacteria bacterium | reverse complement strand
ACCGCCATCTCTTGTACAGAGAGCACGTGTTGAAGGCGTTTCTCGCTCAGTTTGTCGGAGAGGTACTGCTGAATTTCAATCGACTTCGGGTGCATCCGAAGTTCTTTAAGTGTAATGTCCATCTGCCAGTGTGCGCGTCCTATTTAATTTTTCTCATCGTCAATACGAATCCCTAATTCGGCTAATTCCGCGAGGAACTCTCGTTCGGTATCCGATAAAATCGTTTCTGGCAATGGGGTACTAATCGCGTATTCCTCATTAATCCATTTTGACAGATCCGCTGCCTTACACCGAGCACTACAGAATGGGAAGTTTTTGGGTAAAGGCGTTCCCGCTTTCCATACAAAATCGTAGGTTGTCCCGCACATACTGCATGTGTGTTCCACGTTTTTAATGTCCTTATTTTCGATGTCGGTGCCTCAATTTTTAAACGGACTTTTTCGTTTATTGATACAACCGATATCGATGGATATAAGTTTCGACTGTTTCGGGTACAAGATACCGGATCGAAAGCCTTTTCCGAATCCGCTCACGAATGGCTGTGGCAGATATATCCACACCGGTTACTGGAAACGTTGTAACCCGTTTGCGTACTTGCAAGGGCACTCGGTTCAGGTCGTAATTCGGACGTGTTGTTGCGATCATAACACATCGGGCTAAAACCTCGTCAAAGTCTTTCCAGACCTCATACTCAATGAGTGAATCAGCACCGATGATCCATGCGAGTTCTGCTGTTTCTCCGTAAAGTTTCTGTAGGGATTTCAGTGTCTCAATGGTATATGACGGACCGGCGCGTTCCAATTCAATCCGTGATACCTCGAAATGTGGGTTCCCTGCAATCGCCAAAAGTACCATCTCATATCGGTGTTCGGGTTCGATAATATCGGCATCTGTGACCTTATGCGGGGGTCTGGCAGACGGAATAAATACGATACTATCGTAGCCTAATCCTACCCGGACCTGTTCAGCACTGAGTAGATGCGCGTAGTGAATCGGGTTGAATGTTCCGCCCATCACAGCGATTCTTTTGGTTATTTTCAGCATCAGAATGTCCAGCAGATGCAAGCTTGATATCGTGAACGTTGTCCTTCTTTATGCCTCTTAAAGTATATAGGTTTATATGAGAAAAGTCAATGTTAAAATCGCGGCGCGTTAACTGCGGTGTACACGCGCCTTGTAATCGTCATAAGCCCGCTCAATCTGCTTTGCGGATTCTTCAGGACCGAGGAAGTGTGCACCCGTTAGCACAACAGGGGGTTTACCACGTTCTGTCAGGAGTTCGGCGACTCGGCACTTAATCGCATTGACAATCGATAGGGTTCCGATGCTTGACGTAGGTCCCACTGGATATGCCAAATTTGGGATCTCTACGACAGCATCCCCGGGTGGATTGCAGTTGTCAATCGTTAGATCTGCAATCTCAAAAAGCCGTTTGCCAGAGGTGTGTTTTGAGGTAGATGAACGACTGTGTGCGATAGAAGTCACTGCGATAACAGGCAAACTCCGTTCCTTCGCGCCTATTGCCATTTCAACAGGTAGAATATTCGTGCCGGAATTAGAAAATACCATCATGCAGTCATGAGGACCGAAAGTGAAATTGCGTAAGATCACTTCCGCATACCCCGAAATATTTTCGAGAAAAAGTGCTTGGCGTTGACCGTTGCAACCGACGACTTGGTTGTGGTAGGTAACCGCTAATTCTACGATCGGAAAAAACCCCGGAAAACTTCCGTAACGCGGAAAGATTTCTTCGACTGCCATGCGGGAATGTCCTGATCCAAATAGGTAGACGAGCCCGTCCTCTGCTATTGTTTCGGCACACATATCGGAGGCTTGCGCAATCGTATCGGTTTGGGTCGCTTCAATTTGTTTCAGGATGTCTTGGGCGGTATGTAGATAGCGTAGGTAAGAAATGCTCATAATGTTGTTATTTGCTGTAACCTCAATCTTAAGGGTGTAACTTGGAAACCCATATTGCCGAAAGTATTGGTATCTATTCTATCACGATGCTGACATGTTCGCAATATTTTTCCAAAGTCCATGAAAACAGTAGGTATGACGTTAGGGTGGTTAGGTGAAGTTTGATCTTGGTTTAGCGTTGGCTGAGCTTGAGAAACCTCGTCTTGTCCGGAGGCAGATCGTCTCTAATCGATAGGAAAGACAAGGTTTCCCAAACTCGCGAGCGTTAGGTGGATGGTGAAAAACGAGGTTGCGAGTCGCATAGGGTGCTATTACCGGATTTGATACCGTTTAACAGCATCCATATCAAGACTAATCCCCAATCCCGGAGCGTCTGACAGGTGGATCGCACCGTTAGAGAGATCCATGCTACCGCCAGAGAGATCGTCAACGCGGATGTGTGGGAGTTCGTCGATCGGCATTGTGCAGTTTGGCAGTGTACACGCCATGTGTGCAGCAAAAGTCGAAGCGACACATGAACCGAACGCGAAGATTTGTACCCAAATCGGCAAGTCGGCGGCTTCGGCAACAGCAGCACTTTTACGGATACCGGCGACGTTGCCACCCATGTTGACAGCGTCTACTGCGTCAGCGCGGATGTTTTCCAAAATCCCTGGGGGTGCGCCGAGATGCCGAGCGACTGGAACCTCTACTGCTTCTCGCATCTGGCGGTACCAAGACAAATCCTCGAATCGGATTGGGTCTTCATAGACTTCAATGTTGTATGGGAGCAACTCTTGTGCGAGTCGAAGTCCTGTCTCCAAATCACCAAATTCCGTGTTTGGGTCAACGCGAATCTCGAAATCGGGTCCGCAGGCTTTTTCAATTAAACGGGCGGTCTCAACGATATTCGCTTTCCGAGCCTTAAGTTTATGTACCCGAAAGCCCATATCCGCGGCGCGTTCTGCCTCCGCTGCGGTTGCTTCCGCTGGCATCGGTGGTGACCAGTAAGCGAGCTCAACGCTATCTCTATATTTCTGACCGATTAGCTTGTGGGCAGGTACACCCAATGCCTGTCCTGCTAAGTCGTAAAAGGCACACTGGAAGGCGAATGACTCGGAGGCGAGGTCTATATCCCAAAGGTTCTTGCCGACATATTTTTCGGCGATGCTATCGGCTTGATCTGTAATGTCACTATTCAAGGAATTGCTCTCTCCGAGTCCAGTCAGCCCTTCATCTGTGTGTACCCAAATCAGAGTTGTCGGATACTCCATACCCCGGTGTTCTTGTATCGCTGGGATAAATGGGATGGAGATGGTGCGGTATTCAATGCCTGCGATTTTCATCGGTTCCCTCCAATCTTTGATGTCTGATAGTTGGCATTTTATGCGATTTAGCAATTGCTGTCAAACATATTATTAACACAGGGTTATTTATAACGCAAGTTGCCACCTATGCATTCTCACTGCGAAGCAATAGCACCCCTACGGGGTGCAGTTTCTATAGAACGGGATTCAAGAGATTTTTGAAGTCTTCAAGATTTTTGTGTAGAATCCGGTTCGGTTAGGAAACCGAACCTACCGGGCCGCGGTGGTTCTTTTTCTAAAATTGACACTTATGGTTCGGTTAGGAAACCGAACCTACCGGGCCTGGAGCCTGAAAATTTGGTTGAAAAATGGAAAACTGAATAGCCCTGTACTATAACATATTTCTTCTGGAATTTAGATTAGAAGTCTGCTATAATTTTCTTGTATTCTGTAGCGTGCTCAATTCGTATGCCCGTCTAAAAAAAAAGGACACCGTTTTTAATGAAACAGATAAAGATTCCCGGAGTCGGCAAAGATATCTCACATCTGATTCTGGGCTCCATGATGTTTTCCCCTACAAGGTTTGACTATAGCACTGAAATGCTTGACGCATTTTTTGAAGCAGGCGGCAATGCGCTTGACACCGCACACGGCTATGGTGGTGGTGATAGTGAAATGCTCATCGGACTCTGGATGCGGCAACGTGGGAACCGAGACGATGTTTTTCTCATTGATAAAGGTGGACATCCACAAGGTAGAGTACCACGCCCGCGTCTCTCGCCTGAAGAACTCAAAGCCGATCTTGATGAGAGTCTCGCACGGCTCCGCATTGGCTATATCGACCTTTACATGCTCCATCGCGATGACCCTGTAATTCCGGTTAGTACGATTATCGATTACCTGAACACGGAAATTGGTGCCGGACGTATCCGAGCGATTGCTGCCTCTAACTGGCAACCGGAGCGTATTATTGAGGCTAACGCTTACGCAGATGAAAATGGACTCGCGGGTTTTGTCTCTTGTAGCAACAATATCAGTCTCGCTGTGCCGATGGAGCCGATGTGGTGGGGTTGCGTCTGTGTAGATGATGCTGCACGTGCATGGCATCAGGAGAGCCAGTTTCCGTTGATGCCGTGGTCTTCACAAGCACGCGGCTTCTTCAGCGGGGCGTTTACACCGGAGAACCGTGATAACGGAGATATGGTGCGCGTCTATTACAATGACGAAAACTTTGAAAGACTTGCACGCGCAAAGAAATTAGGAGAAAAATACGGCTATTCCGCAATTCAGGTCTCCCTTGCTTATTGCTTGAATATTTCGTTCCCAGTTTTTCCGATTATTGGACCCGCAACTTTAGATGAAATGGAGTCCTCACTCGGCGCGAGGGAGCTTGAACTCTCTGATGCTGAAATGAAATGGCTCAACTTAGAAACGGATGGCGACCCGCTATGATGATTCGGATTCTCTCTCTACTGTTCTGTTTCCAATTCATCTTCCTCCCGCTCGGCTTTGCACAAGAGAGTTGAGGTGCCTGAAGCAATCCCGCGATTCCTCGTGGCGGGATCGGTGGAGTCGGTCTGGCTTCAGGAGAATTGAAAAGATTTCAGAGTACTTTCAGCATGATGCGGTGGTTCGACGCACAAGGCGGACACCTTGAAACGAAAGGTATTTCCCCGGAAGGAGATGTCATAGATGTGCCGTTGCATCGACACCATGTTAAACTAAACATATTTCGCATCGATATCGGGCTGAAATATCAATTCAACTCCCAATGGATACTGGAAGCAAATATACCCTACGAGACCAAAATCCAAGAGGCAATCATTGAAGAAATTGATCCTCTCACGGATGCACAACGAACAGCAATTGAGCGGAATCGGGACAATCATCATCGGAATGAGACTTACATCGGCCCCACTGACTCCGATGTTTTCCTTGGGTATCGCACGCAGGGGCTGCTTATAGAAAACGATTTTTTGATGGCGCGTATTGGGACTACAATTCCGTTGGGTAAAACTGAAGAGGATCCGTGGAAGTTAGGTAGTCAAGGAAAAGAGCATCTCCATATCCAGTTCGGTACGGGTACCTTCAATCCGATCGCCGATCTGCATTACAGTCTTCCCGTCTACAAAGGGTTGGGTGCGAATGCCAGTGTCCGCGGTAAACTTCCGTTCTATGAAAACAGCAAAACCTATCGCGGGTCCAGAGAGATTACCTATACAGCCGAGCTGAATTATCGGTTCAACAATTGGCTTTCGCTTCAGGCGGGTTATGTCGGTTTTTATCAATCATTCGCATATTGGGCAGGGGAACAGGACATTAATAGCGGACTCCGGTTCAGCATGGCATCGTTGGGAGTATCGGTTGCAACGCCTTATAACGTCCCTCTGTCTCTGGCGGTGATGTTGCCGTTAAGCCAAGAAACACTTTATGACGATAGTGAGGCTTTATTGGGTGGTCGATATGAGGAAAGCGATGCTTTTGAATTCGGTCCTCTGGTATCGTTAACAGCTCTATATGCGTTTTAAGCACTGTTTTCGCCGAGAAGGTGAGAGTAACGATGAAATTATTAAAACACCACTGCACAACACAGCGGATCAATTTTAGGGCATCGCTTTCAAGCAGATGTTCCATAGTGCTAATCGTACTCATCCTTTTTTTGAGTTGCGGGATACCAAATAATCCGTATCCGAAATCTCAACAGAGCGAAGAGATCTACTACAACACGTTTGATGAAGAGCCGAAGCACTTCGATCCGGCAGT
>JAJEGI010000109.1 GCA_022819945.1 Candidatus Poribacteria bacterium | reverse complement strand
TGATTGTGAGTCACAAGAAGAACTTGAACGGGTGTACTCAGCACTTGCTGAGGATGGAGAGATATTTATGCCATTAGACAACTACGGGTTTAGCGCACGATTCGGTTGGGTAAATGATCGCTTTGGTGTCTCGTGGCAACTCAACCTTCCATAAGAGAAAAAAGGAAGAAATCTCCTGACTATGAGAGAACAACGCACACTTTTTGATCTAACACAAGACGGTTTAGTCATCGGCAAAAAGATCCAGCGCATCTATCCCGAATTCGATGTGTCCGGCTTCGTTTCGGATGTCCGGACGGAGATGGCGGGGCAGACGATCTACAACGTGACAAACGCGATCGGGCGCGTGCTACGCCAACATCTGCCACAGGATTACGCTGATGCACTCGCCATCTTGATGGATTTCGTTGTGCGTGAGGCACCGTCAGAACCGACGCGAAACCCGACAGCCGAAGTCGAGACGAGCCTCAGACCGATTTCGCACTTCATCAGTCTCTATGGATTAGCGGATTTCGACGCGTCTCTGGACGCTTTCTATGAACTCTCAAAACATCGGTGTACGCGTGGTGGCGATATCCGTGCGTTTCTCATCAAAGACGCGGATCGGTGTTTTGAACGTTTCGGTGAATGGGTCAAGGACGAAAACGCAAATCTCCGGCTGTTCGTGGCGGCATCGCTTTGCACACGCGGCACTTGGCAGAAATGGCTGCGTCCGTTTATTGAAGACCCGCAACCGATCTTGACACTCCTGGAAACACTCAAAGACGATTCAGATGCGCGGGTTCGGGAGCATGTCGCTACGGATATGCGCGATATTGTTAAGGATTACCCGGAAGCGGGTTATGCGACGTTGGAACGATGGGAGCAGGACGGTAAAGCGGAAACGCAAAAGATTCTCAAGCAGGCACTCAAATATCAGGTAAAGATTGGCGACGCACGCGCTTTTCAATTACTCGGTCTCGGAGCGGTGCCGAAGTTAGGCAAAGCAGATGTCACGTTAACTGAGCTGCACTCTGAACGTCTGGCGGTTCCTATCAACGACGTTTTTCGCTTCTGGTTCAGCCTGCAAAGCGGATCCGATGCCGAGCAGACGATTCTCACATATTATGCAGTCGCCTACAAACGTCCGACAGGACACATCACGCGCAAACGTTATCGGCTCAGTCAACGGAAGTTGAAACCGAAACAGCGTGTCAATTACGAAAAATCCTTATTCCCGTTGCCGTCGCTGAAGCAGTATGATGAGGGAAAAGCGTGTCTCGGTTGGCACCGTTTCGAGTTGGAGATAAACGGCGATGTGCTTGGTGGATTCGATTTTGAAGTGACAGCCCCAAAAGACAAGAAAATCCTTTGAACTAACGACTGTCGGACAGAGATATTTATAGTGGATCCTAAAAGTGAATAGGCATATTTGTAGCATAAACTTTTAGTTTGTGCCAAGTGGTTATCAGTACGGCGAGTACGCCTTTCATGCCTCGCAGTGAGAGTGGTCAGTAAGAAAGTTGTGAAGTGTGCTAAAGTTTCAAAGTTGAAAACTTTACGGACTTTTCTAACTTTAGAACACGTTACAAACTTCTTTAACTGATAACTGACAACTAATAATGGGACACAGAGATGACCATTAACGGAATTTTCTTTGACTTATATGGGACACTTTTGGTGTACGGAAATATGGATGCCGCATGGTCTGATTGGTTAATCGAGTTTCATGAACAACTTAAAGCGCATGGATTGACGCGTTCCATCGAATTATTTGCGAAAAACTGCGATCGGTTTTTCGGCAAAAGCGAACCAACACCGCGACACCACAATATGACGGTGTTTGAACAACGGATCCAAAACCTCTGCGCCGATTTAAAACTGAGTCTAACTTCTGAAGATATAACAGAAATCGCAAACACAATTGCGAGTGCTTGGCAAAAACATATACCGCTCGATGCTGAGGCACTACACGTACTGCAAACACTACATCGCTCCAAAAAACTCGCTCTCATTTCTAATTTCGATCATCCACCGCACGTTCACTCAGTCCTCAGCGAACTCGGTCTAATACATTTCTTCGATTCGGTTGTTATCTCCGCTGAAGTGGGTGTCAAGAAACCGGATCCACGGATATTTGACTCGGCTCTTGAGCAGACTGGAATGAAGCCAGAAGAAGTCGTTTATGTTGGCGACACAGAAGATGATACGGAAGCCGCTCGCGCTGCGGGTATTGTCCCGATACTGATACAAAGGGAGAATGAGGGCAATGCGTTTGATTTCAGCGTCAATAAAGACAATTCAGAGGAAAAAGAATTCGCGCCTAATGTCAAAACAATAACGAAACTATCCGACCTTACAACACAGTTTGTTTAATCTCGCGTCTGCTGACAGTTCTCACTGCGAAGCAAACTGACGGAAACCGATAGCCATAAAGAAAGGAGTTCCTACACATGACAGGTGAAGAAAAATTTCAGGTAGACCTTGAGGGTTACCTCGTCATAAAGAACGTCTTGACTGAAGATGAAGTCGCTGAGATGAACGAGATTATCGACAACGGAGACCGCCAAGGACCGCCGAGTCTCTGGGGTGAACCCTTTAAGCGGCTCATCGACCATCCGAAAATCCTGCCGTATCTCATTGACTTGCTGGGTCCGCATGTCCGACTTGATCACGATTACTCTCTCTTTATGCAGAAAGGTCAAGGTCGCGGCGGATTGCACGGCGGTGAGGACGGTGGACGCGCTGGTGGACACGTCGGCGATCACTGGTATAAATACCGAGACGGACACATCCGAAACGGACTCTCCGTGATGACCTACAATCTGGCGGATGCACCGGCAGGCGCGGGTGGGTTTGCTTGTATTCCAGCGAGCCATAAGAGCAATTTCGCACCGGAAATCCCGTCAGAGGTGCGCCGATTTGAGCGTCCTGCACACTATGTCGTGCAACCACCGGTCGCAGCAGGCGATGTGCTGTTCTTCACGGAGGCACTCATTCACGGGACGATGCCATGGACAGCGGATCATGAACGCCGGTCATTGCTCTATAAATACAGTCCTGGGCACTCCGCTTGGTCACAGAATTATTACGACATCAGCAAATACGATGGGTTGACAGAACAGCAGAAACGGATGCTAATGCCACCCTCTATCGGCAGACGACCGCGCGTTATTGACCCTGATTAGGGAAAAACCGATTGCTGAGTGCTGACAACCATAACGAAAGGAGTTCGCACATGACAGGCGAAGAGAAATTTCAGGTAGACCTCGAAGGGTATCTCATCATAAAGAACGTCTTGGGCGAAGCTGAAGTCGCTGAGATGAATGATATTATTGATAACACAGAACGTCAAGGGCCGCCAAGCCTTTGGGGTGAACCGTTTAAGCGGTTGATTGATCATCCGAAAATTCTGCCGTATCTTGTTGATTTACTGGGTCCGCACGTCCGCTTAGACCATGATTATGCGATCTTCATGGAAGAAGGGAAAGGTGGTGGTAGATTGCACGGCGGTGAAGATGGCGGCATCCCCGGCGGTCCTGAAGGCGATCACTGGTACAAATATCGCGACGGTATCATGCGAAACGGCTTATGCGTGATGACCTACAATTTGGCGGACGCACCTGCCGGTGCGGGTGGGTTCGCCTGTATTCCGGGCAGCCACAAGAGCAATTTCTTACGAGAAATCCCATCAGATGTTCGGCAGTTTGAACGTCCTGCACACTACGTCGTCCAACCGTCTGTTGAAGCGGGAGATGTGCTGTTCTTCACAGAGGCACTCATCCACGGGACGATGCCGTGGACAGCGAAGCATCAACGGCGATCGTTGCTCTATAAATACAGTCCCGGACATTCCGCATGGTCAGGCAATTACTATGACATCAGTAAATACGACGGATTGACGGAACAACAGGAACGGATGCTGATGCCGCCTTCTATCGGCAGCCGTCCCCGCGTCGTTGAGTCGAATTGAGAAATCCGGTGCGGTTAGGAAACCGCACCTACCCTTGTTAACCGATTGCTGACAGCCGACAGCCAAATGAAAGGACTATCTCTCATGACAGGCGAAGAGAAATTTCAGGTAGACCTTGAAGGTTACCTCATCATAAAGAACGTCTTGAGCGAGGATGAAGTCGCTGAGATGAATGACATCATTGATAACGGCGAGCGTCAAGGTCCCCCAAGCCTCTGGGGTGAACCTTTTAAGAGACTGATTGATCATCCGAAAATCCTACCGTATCTGCTTGAACTTTTGGGTCCGCACGTCCGACTCGACCACGACTATGCGATCTTCATGGAGGCGGGTCCCCATATTAATGGATTGCACGGTGGTGAAGATGGCGGAGGGCCGGGTGGTCCTGAGGCGGATCACTGGTATAAATATCGCGACGGTATCATGCGCAACGGCTTATCCGTGATGACCTACAACTTAGCAGACGCACCGGAGGGTGCGGGTGGGTTCGCCTGTATTCCGGGAAGCCACAAGAGCAATTTCTTGCGGGAAATCCCAACAGAGGTGCGCCGATTCGAGCGTCCGGCGCACTACGTCGTCCAGCCGTCCCTCAAAGCAGGAGATGTCGTCTTTTTCACCGAGGCACTCGTTCATGGCACGATGCCGTGGCAGGCAAAACATCAACGGCGGTCGTTGCTTTATAAGTACAGTCCTGGGCACTCCTCATGGTCAAATATCTATTACGACATCAGCAAATACGGCGAGTTGACGGAACAGCAGAAACGGATGTTGCTGCCGCCTTCCATCGGTAGTCGTCCGCGTGTCGTAGATGCGGATTAAGGATGGTGTAAATGCTGAAGGTTCAACTTACTGGAAATCAGAGCGATTTTTTGAAAATCGTTGTTGCAGCAGCAGGGCGCGGTGATCTCGAAACTGTTCGCCAACTGCTGGATGACAAGCCTGCATGGATTCACACCGTCGGTTCTCACGGTCGGACGATGTTGTGGGAGGCAGCATACCGCGGAAAATTGGAGATGGTGCAATTTCTCCTTGAACGCGGTGCTGATATAAACCTACCGGGTTGCTATCATATCAAACATCGGGTCGAGATAACGCCTTATTGTGTAGCACGCTATCAAAAACGCGATCGTGTCGCGGACTATCTACTTCAGGACGGCGCGACAATCGACATCCATACCGCCGCTTACCTCAGAGATTACGAGACCGTCCACGCGCATCTTGATAACAATCCGAGTCTCGTCAACAAGGGATACCTGCAAGCAGTAATGCTACCTGCGGGGCAACCGCATAGCTTTGAACACCGAGAAGCCGAATGGGCGACCCCGCTCTGCTATGCTATCGTGGGTGGAAACCCGATGATCGTTGAATTGCTCATCTCGCGAGGTGCGACAATTGAGCCGTATAGCGAACGCTTCCTGGATTACGCTATGGCATACAATCGAGTAGAGATCGCCAAGATGTTGCTCGAAAACGGCGCGGATTCAAGCAAAGCACCGCGCATCTTCGAGGACAATTCCGAAATGAGTAGACTCCTCAAGAGCCATGGTGCCGCACCGAAGGACATAGACGATCAAGGCGATATGGGGTGGCCCATGCTTGTTTACGTATGCCGCGGCGATAATGGGGAGCATCCAGACGAAATCCGACGGTTGTTAGCACTCGGTGCCGATATCGATGTTCGGAACTATAAAGGGAAAACGGCGTTGCATTACGCCGCGAAGGCAGGTTTTCTCAAGGTTATCAGGCTACTCATCGAAAAAGGTGCTACGATTGATGCCCTTGATAACAGTGGCGAAACCGCACTCTTTGAGGCGATCCGATCAACAATAAAGGACGGCGAAAAGCAGCGGGCTGCTATAGAAGCACTCCTCGCCAAAGGCGCGAATCCGAACCTCAAGAACGGAAAAGGGCAGACACCATTACAAATCGCGAAACGGATGCGAAGGGCGGAGGCAGGAAAAATTGTTGAATTATTGCGCAAATACGATGCTGTTTAGAACGTAGGTTGGGTTAAACAGAAAGTGAAACCCAACGCAGTACTACAAGGAGTCCGGTTTGTAGTAGGGCGATTCATCGCCCGTTTTCGCGCGCCTCTGCCAAGATGCATTACACACACAAAAAACTCACGCAAGACTTCACCAATCTCGGCATCGAAAAAGGGGATACCCTCTTTATTCACTCGTCTTTCAAGAGTCTGGGACCTGTTGAAGGTGGTGCTGGCACGGTCATCGCTGCGTTAGGAGAGGCTGTCGGGCAGGATGGGTTGATTCTGATGCCTTCTTTCAATCTTCGACCGAGTCGGGAAGAACGCGTCGCATCTTGGGATGTTGCGACAACGCCTTCGACAGTCGGGTGGTTAACAGAGTTCTTTCGGGAGATGCCCGGCACCTATCGTTCCGACCACTATTCGCATGCAGTCGCTGCACGTGGGAAAAACGCAGCGGCATTTGTAGCGGATCATCTCAGCCAAGAAGGCTATCAATCGCCGTGGGACCACCACCCGTGGGGAAAGACTTACGGCACGCATTCACCGATGTTTCGCGCCTATAAAGCGGGTGGCAAACTGCTGATGATCGGTGTCGATTACGAGACCTCGACCTATATCCATGTCGTTGAGGTTATCCATTGGAACAAACGTCTCACGGACGATTCGCAGGCATCGTTTATCGGATTGAACCGTCCGGCACTCGGTGCGTTTTGGGACGCACGCGATCAGTTGAGACGAGACAAGGTAGGCGATTCAGATTGCCGGTTGTTCCACATCAAAACGTATGTGGACACGCTTCTGGCGGAAGTTGAGCGCAATCCTGAGCCATATCAATGAAAAAGAGATAGGCACCACACTCGTGATGCCCATGCGTTGTTCCTTTGATTGTTAGTGCAGTGCCTACTCCCAGGCTGCTCGTGAGGTAAACGATTTATGACTGCCCAATGCAGTTTTCCTCAGTTAACGCCCCTCCATCTTAGCACGGTTTCTATATTTGCGCAAATTTGTATTAGCATCACGCCCACATCGGTGACACCTATGTCTTCCGCTATCTCTGCCATTTCTATTCTCCTTGGCGCGCCGCCATTATCTCAATATCAAACCCCTCTTTCCGAATACGCTGATCGAAATACAAGAGTGTGCCACCGATAACCCAGATTGGCATTGTAAACGTATCAATACCCAAGTTAATAAGGTACATCAGCGCGTAAGAGACGTACAGTTCAGCACGCTTTGTAGGAAGTTCCCAAAACACCATCCACCGGACATTGTCAAAAAAATCACCTAACCCCTCAAGTCCTGTGAAAGTCAACGGAAATGCGAAAGTGACACGGAGTATAACTGCAACAACAAAAGCGAGCAGTAAAAATGCGAACATCATCCCGATGATCCGCCATCGCGTGTGACGAAACAATTCACGTCTGCGTCTCAGTCCAGTCCATATCCATTTTCCTTCCACTAAAACCGCAGCAGCAAAGAAACACCAATAGGTTACAAACCAAACTGCAGCCCCCACCATGACCAGTATAGCAACAAGTCCAAGAATAATCGTTAAGGGTTCGCTACCTTCAACAGCAGCAACAATTCCGCCTAACGGCAAAATTAAGAGAGATGTTAAAAGCACTCCGAGCACTACGTATATAAGCGAACCGACAAAACATCGAAAAAATTGCCGTCCCGCACGTCCCAAGACAGCACCCATTCTAATAGTTTTTCCCAAGTAAGCCTGTGCGGTAGCAGCCATAAGTCCGCTTACCACGAAGAGAGAGACCCCGAAAATAGCAACGACAGTCGGGACCCAGATTCTTATCATCTCAGTCCGTCCCGCTGAATCATCAAAGAAACAGATTGTAACCCCGATGCCCATGGCGATGAAATAACCAGCGGCTATCCCAAGAAACGACCAGAAATGTGTCCGATAGAGGCTGAACGTCGTATCCAGAAGTTCACCAAACCGCATCGCACGCAGTTTTGGGGAACCATTATTCGTTTGTGAAGGATCGGCTTTCTCTGACATAGCTATTTCCTAAGATGCGTTAGGTGGTCTCTGATGTTTTAAGCACGTACACTTCCTCTAAAAATTTATCGTAATCAACCAAAATTCGGTTTCTTATCTCTTCACTGCCGTCCATCTTCTCGATGATGGGGTTGGCTATGGTGCGTCCGAGTTCTGAACGCCGGGGTTTGGGTAGCATTCCGCGCCGTCCGAGATATTCACGTATCACCCCCAACTCGGTCTCTGTGACCAATTCAGGTTGGATCCAAGCTGAGTAAGTAAATGTCTGCTGTGGTGGAATATTAACAACAAACGGTGCCGCTTTTAAATTCGCACCGGCAAGTTTTCGGTCTGTGCGTGCGGTTTTCACGACGAGCGTCCCTGCAGCCAAGTCCCCTAATCGTCGCCAGTCCTTATTTATGAGCATAGCGAGCAGCCCGGCACCATAGAAAAACGGAAGGAAATCGACAACCCGTACCAGATTACGAATCGCTGAATCCGCAAAACCGATGGGGTAGCCCTCCTCTTTAATGACGCGTAAACCGAGGGCGCGTTTCCCCAGAGATTGCCCATTCGTGGTGACCTCGAATACCATATAATAGCCCCAGAAGAGTGCGAAAACGATAATGCCCCCTAACGCACCGAGCCAGTTACCAAGCGTCTCTCCAAGTTCTGTTAGGAAATTTCGGTTAACATAATAACCGATGAGGGCAATCAGCGTGAGCAGTCCGGTATCAATCAGTGCCGCATAGAAACGCGACCCGATGCCCGCTTTCTGAAAACTAAGATCAATCTGTTCCGGTGTCTCTATGGACAATTGTTCGTTCATTTTGAAAGTGTGGCTCCCTTTCGGCGTGAAAAGACTTGATTTTTCATATAAAATGGAGTTTAATTATGTAAGGAGAAATTCAATCAGGATTATAGCACAACGCAGGCGTAATAGCAAAATCCACGATCCAAATTAACTGATAACTGGTAACTGAAAACTGAAAACTATTTCTTGCCATGACAATCACAGAATTCATTTCAAAAAAACAAGAGACTTGGAACGAACTTGAGGCACTGCTAAACCGTCCGCGAAATGCGAGTGCGGCACAACTCAATCGGCTTGGGTATTTGTACCGACGCGTCACATCTGATTTAGCGATAGCACGTCGCGATTTCCCGGAGGACCGGTGCGTTCCATATCTCAACGAACTCGCGTCACGCGCACACGCCACGGTTTACCAGACCTCGCCTTTCAAACGCGGCACCCTTCGGCAATTCCTTCATTTCGGCTTCCCGACAATCTTTCGAGAGAACCTCAGTTTCATCGGTGCGGCGTTTCTGATGTTCGTTCTCGCATTTGCGGCAGCATATTGGATCGCTTTGACGACCCCTGAATTCGCAGAAAAAATAGTCCCGGAACGTTTTGTATCCCACATCAAAGATTTGGAAGACGGTGCGTGGAACGACACATCCGCGGAAAGGCGAAACCTATTCGCATCTATGGTGATGACAAACAACATTCGCGTCGCTTTTCTTGCCTTCGCGTGGGGCATCATGTTTATGGCTGGCACTGCCTATATCTTAATCATCAACGGTATTCACATCGGTGGGGTTGCCGGGTTGTGCGACGTTAATGGGGTTGCAATGGCACTCTGGTCGTTCGTGTCACCACACGGTTACATTGAACTCACAACGATCTTCATCGCTGGTGGTGCTGGACTCAAGTTGGGATATTCACTCATCGCCCCGTCACACTTTACACGGAAACGTGCCTTAACAGACGCTGCCGGTACCGCCATCCGCTTGCTCGGCGGATGCGTTTTCCTGCTGATCATTGCGGGGACCATTGAAGGGTTTGTGTCACCTTCAGGTCTACCAGATATTACCAAAATCGGGTTCGGTGCTTTGACGGGAATCTTATTGTTCACCTACCTTTTCGCAATGAAAGATCCTAACGTGGATACCGCGCCGTCATCGCGGGCATAAACTCTTTCCGCTAATATCACCCTTCAAATCCTCGATTTCGCTTTAAGCTCCAAGTACTTATTCACCACCGCCATTGTCAACTGATGCGCCGGTACATCAATTGTAATAACGCCGCGACGCCGTAGAATCTCTAACGTCGCGTGCTTCTCTTGTAATAACCGTTCGGCAATCGCCTTCTGATAAACCGACTTAGAGTCTTTCGTACCCTGCTCTGCTAACGCAACAATACCCGAATCTGTCAAGGTCACGCAGACGACAAGGTGATGTCTGGAAAGCTGCGTCACATACGTGGCTATGCCTTCAGCGGAATCGTTGTCCAAGATGTCAGTAAACAGGATAATGAGCGCACGTTTCCGCTGTTTTGAAGCGAGATATTTGAACGCTTCTTCAAAGTCGGGTTCGACTGGATGAACAGGGAGTGCGTAGATGGTTTCCAACATCGTAAGAAACTGCTTTTTGCCCGGTTTCGGGGCAAGGTATTGGTGGACCCTATCCGCAAAAGCGATCAACCCGACTTTATCACCTTTAAGCGTTGAAACGTAAGCCGTCATCAGCGTCGTATTGACAGCATAATCCAATTTGAGCATCGCCTTTTGAGACGTTGACGCTGCAGCGGGCGGTGTGGACGTTTCCATAAGGATCGGCGATGCCATGAGTCTACCGGTATCCAGTAGAATCATAACATCTTGGCTCCGTTCCGTCTCAAACTCCCGCACAATCGGCTTACGTTGACGAGCAGTGGCGTTCCAATCGATACGTCGGAAATCGTCGTCGGGTGAATATTCGCGAAGCCGCTCCATCTCTGTGCCTTCCCCGAACTGCCGAGAAGTTTTCAACCCGATCTGATGGAGCATCCCGCGCTTCACTAAGAGTTCATACTGCCGAACGGCTTGTAGATTCGGATAGACCTTTATCTCCATCGCCGCGGGGACCCGTCGTCGCCGAACGATAAGTCCTAAAACGCCCCAACACTGAAGATGAATGTCTACGAATTGATAAACGCCACGCCGCAGCGGTGTGAGACGATACGCGACATCCAAATGTTGCATCGGTGACACACGGCAGTCGTGGAGCACCTGTTCATACAGAAATTCGTCGGGGAAGTCGTCTTTAATCCGCAGCCGCAACCGATGCCGTGAGCGGTTGATAATTTTCAGGGTTACAACATTCGCGACACCTAACGAAAACTTGGAACTCATCTCGCGACTTATCTCAATCCGCTTAAACAGTGGATTTGTAGCGTAATCTATCGCACTCACGACGAATAGTAGCACGAGATACGCACCCCCAATAAAGAGCAGATACGGGGACACGTTGTAAAGTGCGATCGGGATAGCGACGGGACATAAGAAAATGAGGAGCCGGTTGCTTAAATGCATCTTTCTACCTAACGCGGGATTTCGGCTTCTGCAAGCAGCCGATCAATCACATCGTCTGGGGTTAACCCCTCGATTTCGGCGTCCGGTTTCAACAGAATGCGATGCCGATACACATGGGGTGCCAAGAATTTAACATCGTCAGGCAAAATATAGTCCCGCCCTTGAAGTGCTGCGTAAGTTTTACTTGCCAATAAGAGTGCGATCGAAGCCCGCGGACTCCCGCTTAAAACCAACTCATTGGAGTTCCGCGATGCCTCCGCTAAACCGACAATATAATTGAAGATCGTATCCTCAACTGTGACCGCTTGAATCTCCGCCTGACACGCTTGGAGCGAATCACTGTCAACGACACTTTCAATTCCTACGGCTTCCAAACGCGTGGCGTTAAACCCCTGGTGATAGTTCATCAAAATTTGGGTCTCCACCTCTCGAACCGGATAATTGACGCGTAATTTGAACAGGAACCGGTCGAGCTGTGCCTCAGGGAGCGGGTATGTGCCTTCATACTCAATAGGGTTTTGCGTCGCCAGCACCATAAACGGCGGCGACAATTCATGGCGGATGCCGTCAATGCTTACCTGCCGTTCCTCCATACACTCCAAAAGCGCGGATTGCGTCTTCGCAGGCGCGCGATTGATCTCGTCAGCGAGTAGCACGTTTGTGAAAACGGGACCCCGCTTGAGGTTAAATTGGTTCGTCGTCAAATCGTAGACGCTGGTACCGACAATATCCGACGGCATGAGGTCGGGGGTAAACTGCACACGACTGAATACCCCGGAAACCACCATCGCTAACGTCTTAGCAATCAGGGTTTTCGCTGTCCCCGGAACGCCTTCTAATAACACATGTCCGCCTGAAAATAGGCTGACAACGACAAGCTCAAAAAGTTCTGTCTGTCCGACAATAACTTTCTGCGCCTCCTGCTTCATCTTCTCAAAAACTGTTTGAACGAGATTGCTCATATATTTAAGGTGCCTTTTCACAATAGTGAGGTTACAAATCTCACTACCAAAAGCGTACAATTTAGGGAAATCTTCTCTAATTTAGACGATATTGCCAGCAGCAGCCTGCTTCACGGCTTCAACCACCTTGTCAACATCTTTGTCTTTAACACTAATTTCGATCTTCAATCTTGGATCAGATTCAATCGGATACAGACCGTCGCGATAGAATCCGATATGCCCACGGTCATCCCCAAAACTACGACCGACTTTCATATCGCGAATGCCGACATTCCTGAGTGCCTTCTTCATCTCTGCCAACTTGAACGGAAAAATGATACATTCTATCTTTTTCATGCGGTTCTCCTTGTTGAAACCAAGTGGAATAGCGTATTCGTTTTACCTGTTAACTATAGTTCGTAACCAAGCCAGATATCTAAGACCACTCGGTTAATTTAGAAATTCCGACGTGCGGTCAATTTCGTCGCACCGATCTTCGCACTTTCACGATACGCCTCAACACGCTTGGCGATGTCAAGCAACTGCGACTCCGGTATATGGCCAGACGGTTGCAAGTCCGCCATCAAGTTTATGAGTTCACCCTCTTTATCAACGCCACCGCGTTGTGCTAATTCTTCCAAAAAGGTTGATGTATCCAAATTGGGATTAACACGCCAACGGGCACCGAGGTCCGCCTTGAACCTGTTCCGAATATGTCGTAAAATCTCCGGACGCGTGTTGCCCTTCTGATAAAGTGCCGTCATCGCGTGAACGTATTCGGAATTCAGCCGCCTATTTTTTTCCTGTGCCTCCAACGGTTTACCGAAGCGTCGCCCCCGCAAAGTTAGAAAAACGAAGAGTGTAAGGCAGATATACATAGCCGCCAAACCTCCGGGTGTCCTGAACAAGAGTGCCGCAAACGGATTCGGCGGTTTGGTTTCAACCGTGTAGTACCTTCTCACAGCAAGCCCGATGCGTGCCTTGTGAGGGAGCGTTGACATCAAATTATAGAGAAACTTCGCGTTGCCACTATCCAACAACCAATATCTATAGAACAGATCGTCGGAAGCGATAAAGAAGGCACGTCCGTCACCGTAACTTAGTGTTACAGCTACAACATCGTTCTCTCTGCCGTACAGCTCTGCGACTTCACGTTCCAGCGGCTCAATCGCAGAATCCGTACGCGGACGAATTTCATCAACCGGCAGTTCTGGGAAGAGCGGTGCTTCTGGAATTCGGATCGAGTATTCCAATTTTCCTGTTAACTCGCGTAATTCTAAGCCGAACGCTGCATAGAGTTGATGTAGGACTTGATCTTCGCCAGCCACGATTAAGGTGCCGCCATCGTTGACAAAATTTTGAATGTCCTGAACCTCTGTTTCAGTCGGTGCTTTATTGATATCTTGTAATAACAACGCGTCATACCGATCCAGACGCGCTGGATACGCCGCCGATATTTCTGAGACGCGGAACTTCAACTTGCGTAAGATACGGGAAAATATCGCCCTATTAGTCAAAACAGGATCCGCTAACAACTGAGAACCGGTCAACAGAATTAAGATGAAACTGAAAATAGATATTCGGACAATTCGCATTTTCGCCTTCGCTTACATTACACGCCGCTGGCGAGGTTTTTAGTGGAAACACCCCAGCAAAACACCTCGCCAGCGAAGAGGCTGCGTAAGGACTCACACTCTGGCGGGGTTTCAAACCCTGAAGAAATCCCCAAGCAAAAACCCTGCAGTGAGGCTGCGTAAGTCCTAAGAGTGATAAATTTAGTGCCTCGCATAGACTTTTTGTAATAGGTCTCGATAATTCGCAACGGTCTCCGCATCGCACGGCTTGTGTCCGTACCATACCTCATCAAAGACAGTTATCGCAGGTCCGAGCGCGGTGTGTAGATCGGTATCGGCTTGTGCTTGGCGGAGGTACTCACGATTCGTTAAGCTTTTATCGTAAGGTAGCACACCGCGTTCTTGGAGGTGCAAAACCGCTGAAAGATAGAGAAAACGGAGTGCTTCCCGAAAGTCGCTTGCTGCCTCTGCTGTCTCCGCACGCGCAAGCGCAGCCCGCTCTGTCTCTACACGTTCCAGGGCAGTCTCTGTTACTTCGCCATGTGCTTCGCCAATCAGATTCAGCCGAATTTGTCGGATAAAAAAGATAAGCACAGCCCCCAACGCAACAGCACCCAGCGGAAATAGGATATATCTGAGATCGGCATCCCATCTCCGACCATCTATGAGTTTTTCCAAATATGCTCGGTATTCCTTGTATGAGATCTCCATTTCCGAACGGCGTGCCTGCAATTCTTCTCGAAACGCCTGTTCTTCCGCTGCCATCGCGAAAATCGCAGAAAAACTCACAAAGCAGCCTATGATGCAAAGACAGATTCTCTTTTTCACAGTTATATCGCCTCTTTTACAACATTAGGACTTACGCAGCCCGCTTTGCAGTCGGGGTTTCAAACCCTGAGGAAACACCCCAGCAAAAACCCTGCAGTCTGTAATACGTCCGTTCTCATGGAAAAATGCGTAAGTCCTGAACATCTGCGCGTTCTAAGTAGAGATGGGTCGTTAAAATTGCCCATATCGGCACCAAAAAGGTGGCAATCAATCCCTTGATAATAAGAATCGCCACCGTAGCGGGGACATTCAGCAACTGCGGCAGCACGACCTCAACATCACCGCCGATGAACAGGGTTAAGAATCTTAATGGCGACAAGGCATCGCGAACCGGTCCCAGTTCTGAAATGAACAGAGAAAACACTAACAACATAGCACCAAGCAAAACCGAAGTGACAACTGAGGCTATCCAACCCGTTAGCAGGTAAACCCCAAAAAACCGCAACCTTGCCCCGCTCACCAAGGCATGGCTGCGGCGAAAAACACCGATGATGGAGTTGTTCTCAAGGATGAGGCACGGATTGTAGAGGCTCAACGTTACCAGAAAATAGGCTTGGTAAACTATAGTCAAAATGAACACCAACTCTATAAATAATCCACGAACCAGTGAAGGTACCAACCACGAAACTAAACCATTCAAATAACTAACGACATCAACACATAAAATAAACAGAAAAAAGGCAATCAGAATCTTAAATGCCTTACGTCCCGTCTGGCGCCACATTTCACGTGCGGTTGGAGGGGTCAAATCCTGTGCGACCTCAGAAACCTGTGAGCTACGCGATATCCGCGCAACAGCAAGAGACAATGGACAGAGCGTCAGTAGCAGAAGGATTACAGGACCGGAACCAAAACTGTGGACATTGATCCCCCAGTTCCATGTAATTCCTTCACTGTCTGTTGAAGTGAAATACGGAATCGGCAGAATTCTCCAATTTACATCCGGTTCGGGAGCTGTTGCTGAAGTTCCCTTTTTGGGCAGTGAAATCGTCGGATAAACACCGCTGATTGTGTTAACATTACCGACAGTTGTATAGGCATTTTCGCGAAATTTCTCATCAATATCATTCGTCGCATCAATATAATTTTCAACCCGCGTGACACTGAAAAAAAATACCACAACTTCTAAGGCAATTGCGATAATAGCAATCGGTAACATGATACGCCAGAACAATCCGCAGTGGTCCCGATACTGTGTGAAAATCGATTTCACAAGTTTAGTACGGTGGTTGTCAGTCATTACTGATTCCTTCACATTTATTCCGTCGCCTGCATCTCAATATCGAAAGCCTCTTTCCGAATTCGGAGGTCGAAGTAAAGCAGTGCAGAACCGATAACACCAATCGGCATCGCGAGTCCTGCGATAGCGACACTTACCAAACGTCGAATTGCATAAGGGAACCAGCCAACTTCGTGGGGCATCGGTATAAATAGACGACGGATCGTATCCCAAGGCGTAGCCCCTTCAATTTCAGCAACACCTATTAAGGTGAGGATAAATCCAAGAGAGACCTCAAGAATAAATGATATCATGAAAGCAATCACAGAAACAGCTAACATAATTCCAAAGACTCGCCACCAAGTGCCTTTAACGAGCTCCGTGCTGCGCCGCAAAGCGTTTCGCGCCGTAGTCTCCTCAAACAGGACTGGTAGCGTATAGAGTCCCCATCGCACTGAGAAATAGATTCCAAACGGAATTCCAATAATCGTAACACATAAACCGACGACAACTAATCCCCAGAGAATTGCACTCCCCAAGAGCGAAAAAAAACGTCGCCACGCTTGTTGTAAAGCATTCTGAAAAGTTATATCCCGGTCTAAGTACACCAGGGCACTCGCGTAAGCCAACCCGGCAACTACCAAAAAAGATACTATAAAACTACCAATACCAACAAACACGGTTATGACTATACTCGTGACCGGTGCCATACTGGTTGCAGCAGAAACCGAAATTAAATCTAACGCTAACCCTATCACAATATAGACAGCGACAATCGCGAAAAATAGGCGAAAGTGCTGCCGATAGAGCATAAACATTCCATCGAGAATATCTACGAAAGACATCGGTTGCAGAGACGCAGAAGTCATTTCACCACTATCCGACTGTACTAAATCGTTGCGTTCGTTCATAGTTCCTCCAATTTTCAGAAAAGTCGTTATATTAAGTTATTCTATCACACTTCACTCGCTACATCAAGTTCCTATGAATTACGGACCCGCATCTCAATATCAAATCCCTCCTTTCGGATACGTAAATCGTAGTAAAAGAGCGTCATACCGATTGCATAAATTGGGAGTGCAAAGGCTTCCGCTCCAAGATAGACAATATACATAATCAGCGAATCCAAAGATGTTGGACGAATGCCCTCATATTTCAAACTCAACATATCCCGGATTGTCTCTATTAGGCTACCCTCTTGAACTATACCCAATAAAGCGAAGAGGACACCTAAAGAGTTCCCGAGTATATAGTATACGCCGATTTCAAGTAATAAAATGGCAAAAATTATTCTACAGACGCGCATCCAGGTCCCTCGAACTAATGTCCGACTCCGCCCAAATGCTTCCATAACCGTAAATTCCTCCAGCAATATAACAGGTCCGTAGAAAACCCAAGAGATATAAAACGCACAGAAAAAAGGCAAAGAGAGTAGGTTGAGTAGTGCTCTTAGCGTTGACATCTCAATGGAATCTACCATTAAAATCGCATAGGGGATTAAAAAGAGCAGCGAACCGCCAAGATATACCCGGAATAGGGAACGGAACTGCTGTAATGCGCCTCGAAATGTTAGCCGTCTGCCTAAATAGACTGCGCTGCTTGCGATGGCAGAGACACCTATACAGAACATATACACAAGGTTGTCCAACAGATCATCCACATCAGAAATCAAGGTATCAAGGTTCGGTGCGTTGGATCTCTCTAATAACCACACAACTACAGCCTCTTGTAGCCCAATCCAGACAACATAGATAGAAATTACCGCCAAAAAGCACCGAAAGCTATTTCGGTAGAGACTCAAGGCGTTATCCAAAATACCACCGAGTTCCATCGGTTGTAACGTAGGTGCTTGGCTGTTGTCCATCTTTGACGTATTATTTGAATCTAACATCTGTTCTTCCGGCATCGTGCCCAAAGTTATTGGGAAACAGGATAAACTATACCGTGCCTTTGTTTAGGCACAGATGAGTCGTCTGAAAATAATTAAGCAAATTAAGTTAAGCAAGTTTCGTGCCAATTCTCTAAATTTACCTTAGAATCTCAGAGACACTGAGCATATTTTCGTCGTCGTTTTCCGAAATACATAGACTTACACCAAATCCATAGAGACAAACAACAAACTCCATCTTTTTCTAAAAAAGTCACAACCAGGTCCGCGCCATCAATATTCCATTGTTATAGGGCAAAAATTGTAGTATGGTGCGCAAAAATTGCTGTAATTAAGCAATTTTTGGAGTGTCTATTTTCGGACGGAACGTGAGAATACTATGAAGATGTTGAAGTGTTTTTAATTCGCGAGCAATGTCTCTGCTATGAAGTTATTCTACAGGTTTCGCAGCTCTGTGTCAAGTCCGAAACTAATGCATTGCTTTGGACAAATAGGTGTGATATACTCTATCCATCATGGGTAAGACTTACGCATCTTCCATGATAACGGATGTCCTACGCCTTGCAGTCGGGGTTTCAAACCCCGCCTGCAAGAAGGAGCTGCGTAAGTCCTAATAGGTTTAAAACACAAAGGGGAAATGGGATGCATAGCGAACGCGGTACATGGAAAGATAGATGTACATATCGGATCGTGTCTGCCTTCGGGTGGTGGTGCCGTCGGCTTCCCAAGAAATGGGCAATGCGACTCGGGCGCGGTACAGGACTTTTGTACTACTATCTTATCAAAAAACGGCGCGATATTGCTTCGGATAACCTACAGATCGCGTTTGGCGACCACTTCACAGCATCGCAGCGTGTGGAAATCTGTAAAGCGAGTTTCATCAACGTCGGCAAAACTTGCATCGAATTTCTTCGATTTCCTAAACTCAACGCTGAAAATATTTGGAACGAGGTCACCGTCAAAGGGAGAAAAAATCTGGATGCCGCGTTGGCAGCAGGGAAAGGCGCGATTGTGTTTCTACCGCATTTCGGCAATTGGGAACTCCTATCCTTGGTATACGGGGTGCTGATTCCGGATCGTGCGAAAGCGATCGCTTTCCCTTTGAAAAACGATCTGCTCAATACCTACATTTGGCGGCATCGCGAGCAGATGAGTTTGGAACTCATTCCCCGGAAACAGGCTGTCCGTGCAACACTGCGCGCCCTTAAAAATAACGAGGCAGTCGGTTTTTTTGCGGATCAGAACGCCGGTTCAGAAGGCATATTCGTCGATTTTCTGGGGAAACCGGCTTCAGCAGTCCGCGGTCCCGCTGTGATCGCACGTAAGACCGGTGCCCCCCTCCTCTTTTCACTCAGTATACGTCAATCCGACGATAAGCACCACGTCCATATTTCACCTCCGATCCATGTCAAATCCTCCGATGATTTTGAACGCGATATTGAATTCTACACAACACAGATGCTAAAACAGTTGGAAGCGTATATACATAAATATCCAGAACAGTGGTTGTGGCTTCACAATCGCTGGAAGACACAACCGCGAGATTAGCCATCAACACTCGGTTAATACTTTGTGGCGGTTGCTTCTGTTAGACCTGCCACAGCGTCCCTCTTAACCGATGGTTCCATAATGCCGAAGCCTTGCTGTTGACCGCTGATAAAAAATCTATTGCACGAATGTTGGATTCGTGTTAAAATGATGAAGAACATTAACCAAATCTCAAAACACAGAGGAAAACTCTCATGAAAAGATACACTTTGTCCTTCATCGTTTTAGTGCTTGCTATCGGTATTCCGTTCTTCCTCATTAATCCCGGTCAAAAGCATGCAATGAGCGGAGACGAACGCGTCAACCGTGAGACGTTAAATGACGCGCTCAATGAGGCTATCAAAATCGCGAAAACCAATTATTATAAACCGATAGAAGATAGCAATGAGATGTTCAGTGGCTCAATCAAAGGGGCACTTGCCTCTCTTGATGATCCATACACATATTACGTTCCACGACGCGAACATCAGCGCGCTGTCGAAAACCTTTATAATGCGGAATTTGGGGGACTGGGTGTTCAAATCTACTATGATCATCGCGGGTTTATTAAAATCTCCAAACCGATTCCCAATACGCCCGCCGCACGCGCGAACCTTCAAGCCGGAGATTACATTACAAAAGTTGACGGTAAGCAGATCCATCTCAGCGAAAAAACAGGCATGGGGATTGACGATGTCGTCGATCTACTCAGGGGTGTGATCGGCACCGAGGTAACGATTACAGTCAAACGTAAATTTCTTGATCCTTTTGATGTGACATTGACCCGCGGTAGGATCCCTATCAACAGTGTCAAATCGACAATGCTTGACGGTGACATCGGCTATATCCGAATCACAGGTTTCATCGGTAGCAAACGCACAGAAGGCACGGAAGACGAATTCAACAAAGCCCTCGAAACACATAAAGATGCTGGCATGAAAGCACTCATCTTAGATTTACGGCACAATCAGGGCGGTCTGCTGAACGCTGCGTACCACATTGCCGACGCTTTTATTAATGAAGGCGTTATCGTCTCAACAAAAGGGCGAAGAAGCGATTTTAATGAGGCGTACCACGCAACATCTGATGTCCTCTGTCCGGCGGACATCCCACTCGTTGTTCTCGTCAATGAGTTCAGCGCGAGTGCTTCCGAAATCGTAGCCGGTGCGATCAAAGACACCCGACGCGGTATCCTCGTCGGGCAGCAAACTTACGGTAAAGGGGTCGTCCAAAAACGGTATCCATTACCAGACGGCGGTTCAATGTCGTTGACAATCTCTTCCTACTACACACCGAATGGCACCTCAATTGACGAAGTGGGAATTACCCCGCAAGTCTCCATCGCTGATGAAGCCCCCGATGAGATAGAACAGATCATGCTCAGAAAAGCGGATGCAACCGATACGCTCAGCAACTTCATCACAAAGTGGATTGATGAACAGCATAAGCAACCCGAAGAAATACCGACAGATTTCTCCAAAATCGTAGACGAACTCCCCAAACTCCAACAAATGCTTGAAGAGGAGCGCATCCATGTCAGCCTAAAGTGGCTAAAACAGCGCGTTGAACGGGTTTTTAACCTTTATGTCGGTATCGAGCAGATCGTTAACCTCGAGTACGATCAGCAATTACGGGAGGCAATCCGCATCATTCAGGCTGATGAAGTTGCCAAGTATCTTAACCCACCAGAAGCGGTGGAACCCCCTTCAACGACGCAAGCCAATACACCTATAGTACCCGACGAAGCGACCGCTGAAGAATAACCTATCTCATCAATAGCGTGTTTTGTCAGATCTGAAATTGTAGGTAGAGTTGTGTTTCTTCACGGTTTCAAACCGCGCTTACAAGATGAAAGTAGACATAGCGATAGGTTATTTTTCCAAATTGCCCTCTCTAAATATAAAGATGGTTCCCTGAACCATTTATTCACTTGCGCCTGCGACGGCTTGAAATGCAGAATATGAATTCCAGAACAGCGAACCCGCCCGACGTTATCACTAAAAAAGCCCTTATTGTCGGATTAATCTTAGTCGTCGTTAACGCTTATTGGGTGGGCATCGCCAGCGAGCTCTGGTATGCTGTCTATACGCTGGTCTCGCCGTTTTCCAACGCCGTTTTCACGTTAGTCGTACTAATCGCGTTTAACGTCCTGCTCCGTAGGCTGTCGCCCCGTATCGCATTCACCCCCGCAGAATTGCTACTCATCTATATAATGGTGACAATGGTCTCCACAATCTCAGGACATGCGATGATGGCAATTCTCATGGGAACGCTCGCGCACCCGTTCTGGTTTGCCAGCCCTGAAAACGAATGGGCACAACTCTTCCTACACCACATTCCAGCATGGCTCACGGTACACGAGTTCGAGTTTTTAGCGGGTTATTATGAAGGCGAATCCAGTATCTACTGGGCAGAGCATCTCCGTATCTGGGTGAGACCGGCACTCCTCTGGTCAGGCTTTATTTTTTTACTCTACGGTTCACTCCTCTGCTTAGGCTTGCTACTCCGAAAGCAGTGGATGGAACGCGAAAAACTCAGCTTCCCGCTAACACAATTGCCGCTGCAGATGACAACGAATCGCAGTTTTTTTCGATCCCGTGCCCTCTGGTTTGGGTTCGGCATTGCTGCGCTGCTTCGCGTAATGGCTGGACTCCACGATATTTTCCCTGTTATTCCTGCGCTGCCCCCGAACTACCGACTCGATCGGCATTTTACAGAACGTCCTTGGAACGCGATCGGCTACGCTTCAATGTCCTTTAACCTTGCGATAGTTGGACTCACCTACTTTATGCCGCTCGACCTTGCCTTCTCAACATGGTTTTTCTTTTGGCTCACGCGCGCAGAACGCGTCATCGCCAGCGCAGTTGGTGTTACAAACATAAGCGTCCTGCATCTCAATGACCGTGCCTCTGGTGCTTGGGTAGGTATTGCTGTGTTGACGCTCTGGATGAGCCGACGGCATTTCGCGCGCTTCTTCCGACATGTCATCGGGCGCGAACGCGGAGACGATAGCAGAGAACCTTTCTCCTACCGGACGGTGGCAGTCCTAACGGTACTTAGCGTCGGACTCGTCTTTGGTTTCTGCTACGCAGCAGGCATGTCGCTCTGGGCAATCAGCGTGTTTTACGCCTTGTTTATCGCATTTGCGATCGCTATAGGCCGCGTGCGTGCCGAACTTGGCCCCCCTTACCATGAAGTCATCGGTATCAACCCGCGGCAGATGATGGTGAGTATGTTCGGAACTCGGCGACTGGGAGGGGCAAACCTCACAGTGATGACCTTCCTTTACGCTTTCAACCGCTGCAACCGTTCGCACCCGATGCCGAACCAGATTGAATCTTTACGGATCGGTGAACGTTCTGGTATGCCGGGCAAAACATTACTCTTAGGGATGGCACTCGCTATCGCGGTTGGCGCGTTAGCAACGTTCTGGACGTATTTACAAGTGGCGTATCAGTACGGCGTACTCGCACAATGCCAAGGCGTTGTCGGACGGTTCGGATGGGAGAGTTTCAACCCACTTCAGAGCTGGTTACAGCATCCGAAAGAACCCGATATTAGCGCGGTCGCCTTTATGTGTGGCGGATTCGGTTTCGTGTTTCTGCTTAATTTTCTACGGACACGACTGCTGTGGTGGACACTTCACCCATCGGGCTATGTGCTTTCCGGCGCATCGTGGGGTGGACTTATCTATTTCTGGTTCCCTGTTATGGTGAGTTGGCTGATTAAGTTTCTTATCCTGCGTTTTTCGGGTTGGCAGACGTATCGTAAAGCGATCCCTTTTTTCCTTGGGCTTGTCTTAGGCGATTACATCCCGCGCAGTATCCTGAGTCTCATCAGCTTCGCCTTGAACCTCTACATGCCATCGTCTGGCGCGGGGCACACACTTTAGGAACCGATAACTGAAAACGCCTAATTTGACAAAACGGATACTAAATCATATAATTGTGATAAATAGACAGAATCAGATCAATCAACAGTCAAAATGAGACAGCAACCTAATGCCAACGCAATTACTCACGGTAAACGCAATTACAAAAGGGTTCACAGCCCACCAAGTTCCTATCGTTAAAGACATCAGTTTCAGTGTATACCCTGACGAAATTTTCGCGCTTTTGGGACCCAGCGGTTGTGGCAAGACGACGACCCTGCGTCTCATTGCGGGGTTTGAGAAGGCAGATGCTGGGACAATCGCCATGGAGAAACGGATTCTCGCGAACAGGACGGTGCATCTGCCACCCGAATCGCGAGGCATCGGGTTCGTTTTCCAAGACTATGCCCTCTTCCCGCACAAAAACGTCATTGAGAACGTCGCCTTTGGTCTCCGAAAAGCGTCCAAAAGAGCGAAGCGCGAGCGCGCATTAGAAGTGCTGCGGATGGTGGATTTGACGGGGCTCCAGACACGTCTACCGCACCACCTCTCTGGCGGTGAACAACAGCGTGTTGCCCTTGCGCGCGCGATTATCGCACGTCCCAAACTCCTTCTTTTAGACGAACCTTTCTCAAGTCTTGACCCAGGTTTAAGACAGACAACCCGTGAAGAAGTCCGCGCCCTTCTGAAAGCCGAAGGCATCAGTGCTATACTCGTCACACACTCACAAGAGGAGGCATTAAGTTTCGCGGATCGGTTGGGCGTGATGAAAGACGGGGCCCTTGAACAAATCGGCACGCCTGAGGCGGTGTATCGTTACCCGAAAACCACTTACGTCGCTGACTTTCTGGGGCAGACCAACTTCATCTACGCACACGTGAAAAACGGTAGAGCCCAGACTCCGTTCGGACGCGTAAAGGTCGAGGGTGAAGCCTCCGGTGATGTGCTGCTCTCAATCCGTCCCGAGTGCCTAAAGATAATGGCTTCCGACGTTTGGGGGAGTGGCGCGAAAAGCGGACGGATCGTGGGGCAGATGTTTAAAGGCCACAATCTCACCTATTGTGTTGAAATAGAGGGAGAAGACTACTTCGTGCAGACCGATTACAACTGTCCCTATAAAGTTGGCGATATCGTTATGTTGAAAGCGATATCAGCCGTAGCAGTCACGCCATCAAACCGCAGTGAAGTAGATGGCGTTTGATGAAGAATTGAATGCCTCTGACTTTAGACGGATTGTGACTCCCAGTGATAACTGATGCCTAATTACAGCATTTCCCGGATTTCATTAATCCCTTGAATCATCCGTGTGAACGCAGCGACTAACCTATCAATTTCCGCGTGTACCTCGGTACTATCTCCATTTGCTATGGCATCCTCAACACCTGGGAAAATGACCGCTGCATAGCCTGTATTAAGTCCCGGTGCATAGATAAGATGCTTAAACCACGGACGTAGAGACAATCCGGTCTCACTCGTCAAATTCCGTTCCAACTGATACAACCGCTGGTTTATTTCTCCTATCCGAGATAGATCCTCAGAGGCAAGGTAACGAACAAGCCCTTGGTTGAGTAAACCGGCTACCTGCTGCCACTCCGTGAGCAGATCATCTAACGCTTTAACATCCTGAGCAATTTTGCTCTTTGAACCGGAGCTTTGTAACAGTTTCAGGGGTGTCATCAGGTCTGTCGCGTAAGTCTCGTAGTCAAAGGGTAAAATATCAGCGTTGGCAAGTTGAAGTGCAAGGGTCCCCCAGATTTTTGACATCGCGGCTTGATATTGAAACGTTGGGTCACCAAAATGTTCCATCCAATAAAAGTTGTCTTGCATGGCGTGATACACACCATAAGCACCGCTAAATCCCATACTAATCGCGGGGATACCCGCATGTCCAACAAACGGGGAATGATCTGAACCACTTCCGAGATTTCCGACCTGTGGTATCTCCTTGCCCTGTGCGGCTTTCCAACTCGCGTAGACAGGCTTCAGCGTTCCTGGATCAATCACATGCTGCGTTACTTCCCGGATTAATTCGCGTAAGGAGGGGATTGCACTCACATAGAACCGCCCACCGGTTGCGGCAATATCCACGTTAAGATAAGCGATAACTTTCTGCTGTAGCGTCGATTTTAATTCTTCAACCCACTCCGTTGAGCCGAGGATCCCGAATTCCTCAGCATCCCATGCGGCGAAAACGATCGTCCGCTTCGGACGCATCCCTTTTTTGGCGAGTTCCCCCAAGCACTGTGCCACCTCTAATAAAGCAGTTGTACCACTCCCCGGATCTGCAGCCCCGTAAACCCATGCATCGTGATGGTTCCCTAAGATCACCCACTGATCCGGATATTCTGTCCCCTCTAACGTCGCAATGACATTGTAGACCGGACGATTGCTGTGATCACACCGTACTTTAATGCGAACCTTGGCGGGTCCGGGTCCGATATGATAGGCAAAAGGTAGACCGCCTTGCCATTCCGATGGCACATTTGTTCCGGCGAGTGCTTTTAGAAACGGTTCGGCATCTCGAGAGGCGATCGGAACTACAGGAATCTTGGGGAGATCTGTGGCTTCGGCAATTGGAAGTCTATCAGCGTCTTTCGTTGATGCCCAACCCGGTGTCAGCGGATCACTGGCGTGCTGAAAGATATATTTCACTGTTCCACGCTGTATCGCATCTTCTGAACGCCACGGACCGCGGGGGTAGACATCGCCACGCATATATCCATCGTCCGCGGGATCCGAGTATAGGATCAATCCAACTGCGCCGTTATCGCCCGCGACTTTCACCTTCACACCGCGGTAACTGCCCCCATATCGGGCAATACAGATTTTCCCTTCTACCGAAATACCGCGTTCCTTGAGGACTTGATAATCTTCGGGCAACCCTTTGTTGACATAGATGAGTTCCGCTGTTACATCTCCATCCGGCGAATAAGCATTGTACCCCGGTACAATCTCAGTCTCATAAGAATCTTTGTCCCACTCCCAACCTGATTCCTTATTAACAGCCAGGTGTTGGACAGGTGAAACAAGTTCGACATGTACTTCAAGCGGATACGGAAGATACACTTGATATTCATACACCTGAACCTGTAAGCCGTAACTTTCAAATTCAGTACGCAGGTATTCCGCGACTTTGCGGCTATTTTCGCTTCCAGCGAGATGTGGTTCTTCAGTGAGGTGCCGTAACCGATGCCGACATCTTTCTGCCGAAACGTGTTCTTTAAAATCAGTCTCATACCGTTTTTGCGTAACAGCATTTTCCGCTGTGAACCCACGCATCCCCAAGACATTACGCGCAGAAAAAGTGAATACTGTAAGCACACAGGCAAAACAAAAATTCAATCTCCAAATCCATTTTGACAGACACATTATATTTTTTCGCATTTTAATCAGCCATCACCTCTTTCTGTTTTACTAAATCATAACACATTTCTTACTCATATTCACTATTTTTTTATAATATCTCTAAAGATTGACATGATCCCCAGGATTTGTTAAAATAATTGTGAGATTAAAATAGGACTTACGCATCTCCCCTTGCTGGCGGGGTTTTAAACCCCGCCAGCAGTGCGTAATACATTTGCTAAAATAATCGTGAGATTAAAATTGAGCGCAAGGAATTATTTAATGGATGCTAAGATTTTAATTGTTGAAGATGAACGCGATATCGCGGATTTATTACGATACAATCTACAAGCGGCAGGTTTTGAAACGGATTACGTCCGAAACGGCGCAGATGCATTACATCGAGCTGTTGAAAAATCACCGGACCTGATCCTACTCGATTTGATGCTTCCAGAAGTCGATGGGACTATTGTCTGTCGCTTATTAAAGAACGATCCGAGGACCAAAAATATTCCTGTCGTCATGGTAACTGCGAAGACGGAAGAAAAAGATAGGGTTACGGGGTTAGAACTCGGTGCTGACGATTACATCACAAAACCTTTTAGTCCGAGGGAAGTCGTGCTACGGGTGTCTGCTGTGTTACGCCGTATCCAAGTCGGTAAACAGACAGAAAGCACCGAACAGATTGAAACGCACGGGTTAACGATTGATCTCGACAAACATCAAGTGTTGACTGATGGGGGGCCAATCGACCTGACGGCTACCGAGTTTAAACTGATTACCCTATTCGCGCGTTCACCCGGACGCGTCTTTACACGCGATATTCTGATGGACGTGATATGGGGACAAGAGTATTACGGTATCGACCGAACAGTGGACACACATGTCAGCCGACTTCGCCGCAAACTTGGTGAATTTGGCAAGCATATTGAGACGGTACATGGGGTCGGTTATCGGTTTAAGGAAGGTCGTTAATAAGTGCTTCCAAGCGAGAGGGAACCTTCAAGGTCGCCTCTCGCATTGAAATTGCACTTGTAAGATTAATTACAGATTTTACCTTGGCACCTATGGAAACTCTATTCCCTGTTTTCGACACACCTTTCGGATTTTGTTAATCGCGCCGCCTATCTGCTTCCCGTTCCGCGTGACACCAAAAAGATGTTGGCTCACAACACGGCGAGAAATGCCGAGAATACTCCCAATCTCTTCCTGTGTTTTGCCTTTATAGAAGTAGAGTTGGATACACTCGGTTTGACGTTCGGTTAACTCCTTCGCGATAATCTGATGAATCTGTTCTAAGACCGCCTGCCGTTTGGCACGACGCGCCTCCGTATATTCGTCATCAGGTGCTCGATACCAGAGATAGTCCTCGGTGGTGAGTTGTTCAAAAAAATCCGGTGGGACCGGAATCTCCCAAAAATCTGGATTAAATCTTGGCATAGATAGAGCAACTCCCTCAGTGTGAGGCGATCGCGCCTATGCCATTCTCAATCAAATTGTCGATAATGGACAGAGGCACCATCGCCCTGAACTGAATACGTTCAAATGAAATGTAGCGTGGCTTAAATTTACTCTTAATAACATGATAGGTACCTCCTCTTTCTTATTTATGTCTATGTTTGTAATTTAAAACCGTGCAAGGGCAACAATGACCACCGCTTGCAAGTTACCTTAGTAGTATACTAAAAAACGAAAAAATATGCCATAAAAATTGGGTTCAGCGCGCGAAGCGTATTCTGACCCGAAAGTAGCATACTTTCAAAATATGTCAAAATGGGGGACAGAGGGGTATAAACCCTCCATCCCCTTCCAAAGAGTGCGACACTTAGTGTCACACCACAAGGGCGCAACACTAAGTGTCACACCTCCTCTGGTTTGCTAACATAACAATTTCCTCCTTTTTCTTTCTCCGCAATACTGCGGATTAGGATACCATCATCATCTAAAAAAATGACAATGATTCGCTTAAACACATTTTCGGATGCACTTTTTCACATTTTCGCAAAAAAAAATGAAAAAATTATTTTTTTAGGCACTGCAGTCGGGGTTTTATAGTGACCATTAGAATTAAAGAGACATTTTTTATATTTTGTAATAGAATGTGCCTATTATGACATATTCAACAGGTTTACGCAAACGCGTTTTAGATTTTATTGAAACCGGCGGAAAAAAAGCCGAAGCGGCCCGT
>JAJEGI010000021.1 GCA_022819945.1 Candidatus Poribacteria bacterium | reverse complement strand
CCGCGTTCGACCGCACTTGCCGCCGTCGCTTTTACGTGGTGTATCGCTGAAATTGCACAACAACAACAGCAGTTGGATATTGATGCGGATTGGATTTATACCGCTTCCGTAGGTGGCACACACGCAGGACTTGTCCTCGGCACTAAGACGCTTGGTCTTAAGATGAAACCGTTTGGCATCGCGCCTATTGTTTGGGAAGGTAAATTTGATCGGCTACGCGGTGCTGCGAACAATGCCGCTGAACTTTTGGAATTAGATACCCGCGTCACTGACGCAGATATCCAAAACACAGATGACTATATCGGGCAGGCTTACGGCTACCTCACCCCCGAATGTATTGATGCCCTCAGACTCGTCGCCAAAACAGAGGGGATCTTCCTCGATCCCGTCTACACTGCCAAGGCAATGGCGTGCCTGATTGATCATATCCAACAAGGCAAATTCGGACGCGACGACACTGTTATCTTCCTCCACACCGGTGGCACCCCTGCACTCTTCGCATATCAAGAAGAATTAACCGCCGACTTGTAGTCTTAATCGCCTGATAGGCAGTCGGTATCTCGGTTGTGCCTGTGCTACTGTGCTATTGATCTGGACACGGTAACATTTAAGTCCTTCTGATTTCCACCCTACTTTTCCTTGCTTTTTTTCTTAAATATGTTATTATCTGAGTCAATTACGTAGAAGGATTTTTAATCGCGCCTGTATAGCAATTGACCATAACACCAATTGCTATCCTTAATTTCCTAAAACGGGAATATACCGATGCTATTTCGTTTTTCGCTCTATGGCTTTCTGAAAAATCAACGCTACTATGAAAACTTTCTGTATCTCGCATTTCTTGAAAAGGGGTTATCCTACTTTGCAATCGGCATCTTGATTGGATTTCGGGAGGTTTGCACCAACTTATTTGAAATTCCCTCCGGCGCGGTCGCGGATCTTTATGGCAGACGACGCGCCATGATTTTTTCATTTTGTGCCTATATCGCTTCTTTCGCTATATTCGCGGTGAGCAAGTCGCTGTTTCCGCTATTCGCTGCCATGTTCTTCTACGGTTTAGGCGACGCGTTCCGCAGTGGCACTCATAAAGCAATGATCTTTGATTGGCTTCGCCTGCAGGGACGGTCGGATGAGAAGACAAAAGTATACGGTTTTACCCGTTCTTGGTCGCAGATGGGTTCCGCAGTTTCTGTTCTTATCGCAGGGGCTCTGGTTTTTTACAGCGGTAATTTTGTAGACATCTTCTATTTTTCAATTATCCCTTACGCGATGAATATCGTTAACTTCTTCGGCTACCCTGCACGGTTAGATGGTGATAGGCAGAGCGAGTTTTCCCTCAAAGCAGTTGCTCGCTTGCTCGGCAGTGCCTTGAAACAGTCAGTACAATTTCCGCCACTCCGTCGTTTGGTCTTTGAAGGCATGGGTTTTGAAGGTATGTATAAAGCCAGCAAAGACTTTCTCCAACCCATACTCAAACAGACCGCAATCGCATTGCCTTTACTTTTGGCATTAGATGAATCGAAACGCACAGCACTACTTGTCGCGGGGGTCTACTTTGTACTCTATTTCCTATCCGCCTTCGCCTCTCGGAATTCGCATCAGGTCTCGAATTGGCGAGGCGGTGACGAAGGTGCTGCCCGATTTATGTGGTGGATAGATTTAGCACTCTTCGCTTTGTTGATTCCCGCGTTGTGGTTCAATTGGTATCCAGCAATAATTGCGCTTTTCGTCGCTTTAGCGATCCTCCAGAATTTCTGGCGACCCGGGCTGATTAGCCGTTTCAATGCACAGTCCACACCTGAGATGAGCGCGACGATTTTATCTATTGAAGCGCAATCGAAATCATTGGCAACAATTATCCTTGCACCGCTGCTCGGATTGTTGGTGGATTCGATCGGTAACTTCTCACCGGTGGGGATTGTCGGAATATGCATTGCGGTTGCGATCCTGTTTGCATACCGCGGCGAATTGGAAGAGCGTCCTGTATCTGTCCCGACATAAACCCAGCGGCACTTTTTAGATCTCCTGATCGTGACCCATTTCATACAATTCTAAAAACCGAAAACACAACGGCACTATCCGCCATACTATTACCCAGAGAAATTTCCGAAATATGGCCTATATCCACCGTCCCTATGATAACTACTATGAACCCAGTGAAAACCTACAGAATCTGTTTAAAGAACTGGTCATACAACCCTTTGAACACGATCTACCGGCACTCGCAGCGGATGTTAAAAACACAAAAATATACTACTGGGAAGATATAGCACGCATTCTAAGTCAAGGACAGAGCAATTACGATAACGTATCATTTGATAAAGCATCCAGTGCGTATTATTTCCCGAAAGACAAGGTATCTATCTATTGCGTCCATCACATGCCTCGCCACCTTTTCGGTTCCTATCACATCTTTACGAACTGCCTCCCACCGATAAACGGAAAGCATGAAGTCGTGTTTATTGATTTCGGTTGTGGTCCATTAACTTCAGGGATCGCTTTTCGCGCTTTTACCGGACAGCGCGACATCACTTATTTCGGAATTGACAGTTCGCAAACTATGCTTGATAAGGCAGCATCAATCAACAAATACGGTCCTAACAGATATAAAGAGCCTTTCTTTGACAAATTTGAGTTAACCCGCGATGCTGATGATTTGACCAAATTATTGAACAAGTACATTGAAAACGGCGATCAGACACAGATTCTATTTAATTTTTGCTATTTTTTCTCGAGTCCGACATTAGACATCAATAACTTATCTAATGTCCTCATTCGGATTATAGAAAAATACAATCAGCATAAAATGTGCTTCGTGTACCACAATCCTGATCATCGCTCACTGTCCAAGTCCGACCGTCTGAAAACGTATGGCAAGTGGGAAAAACTTAAAACGAACCTTCCAATGTTTGGCAGTCAAACAACCCAATCGGATGTTGAAACGTTTTCTTACTGTAGACTCATAAATGGTTCACTGCACAAGAACGCCAAAGTCTATTATGAAATGCTTTACGACGCGTAAATTTTACCCCAATCTAAAAAAGACTTGACATCCACACGAAAACACAGTATAATTACACTATACTAATAATAGGTTATATGTTTTAGGGCATAAGGTACGCAGCAATAACGACTGATAATGGAACAACTATCGCTATTTCCCACATCAAATCAGCAATTTTCTCAACCGTTACCCATACCCACAAATCAGCATGCCATTGAAACGGTACGCGGACTCCGGTATATTGCTGACTATCTCACAGAAGCACAACACAATTGGTTGTTAGATCGGATCAGTAAACAGCAGTGGGAATATTATTTTCAGCGACGCGTTCAACATTACGGACAAAGGTATGACTACAGTGAACAGAAGAAAAATGATGATTTGGAAGTGAGTGAGTTTCCGGAATGGTTGAACAGGCTTTGTCTCAAGTTACAAAATGACGGACACATGCCAAAAATCGCAAATCAAGTGCTTGTTAGCGAGTACCAACCCGGTCAAGGTATCGGAGACCATACCGATAAAGAAGCGTGTTTCATGGATACGATTTGCATCTTGAGTTTGAATTCAAGTTGTGTGATGAATCTAACACTCACAACTGATACAACCCAAAAAATTCCGATCTGGCTCGCGCCCGGGAGTTTAACTGTCCTAAGCGCGGATGCAAAAAACAGATGGATGCACGGAATTCCCGCCAGAAAAACCGATGTCTGGGAGGATCGCAAATATGCGCGCCAGCAACGGGTATCACTCAGCTTTAGAAGATTGATTTAGCGTAACAATGATTAGTTATAGTCTAAAAAGAGATAGCCGGCACGCCTATAGAATGTAGCGCGTGACGGCTATAATATTTTGACAATCTCTTTGTTCGGTTAGAACCGTTCCGCTTTAATTTCACCCCACTGTGTCGCCAATTTTTCTTTCGCATCAACAGGGAACGGTGTCTCACGGTTCAGATCGTCTTCCGGTTCGCCTTCAAAGTATCGGAAGTTATCAATCCAGAAATCTTCATCGGATTGGGCAATCGACAACCCTACCCACATGTCTCTTTCAACATCGGCAGTCGAGTTGAAGGTGATATGGTACTCCGTCCACTCCGGGCCTAATAGATTGATGGCACCACCTTGGTAGAAAGTCCAAGGGTCGTGTTGCATCTGGATGCTGAGGGTTACTTCGCGCGGCTTCTCAGAGCGTGCCCAAAAAATCACAGTGTACGTCTCACCCGACTTCATTGAGGCATCCCTTTGCTTAACCTTTGCATGCCACGCGGTTCCTGTTGCTTTATGCCCGACCACTTTAAGCGACTGTTTTCCGTGTTGCGGGTTTTTCTTGTCGATTTCCATTGTGTAGAGTCCACCGCGATCGCAACAGGCACCATCCTCTAACTCCCAAGCAGCTAAATCCTCTTCAAAACTATGATTTTCGAGGAGAAGTTCCCCTTCCTTCCATTTTCCCCAGTCTATCGGAGTTCCCGCAAAAGCACTCAGACCTATGAGCAGTGTGAACAGGAACACGCTAATAGTAATAGATTTCGTCACGTCAATTTTCTCCTTTATGCCTTAAAATATATTTATAAGATTAAGTCTCGCCTCGCATAAGAGATTCGACTTCAGGCAGGACTTGCGCAACTGCCGCTTGATCAACTTTGTCAGCGACGCTGCTATAACCCGCCGTGTGAATCATCTCCACGAGGTTTTGTCCTAATTGTTCAATCGTCCATGCGACTGAATCCGGCACACTCGTTTTATCGAGATGCCGCTGGTCATTCTTCCCGGAGGGATCGTAGTGATAGTGCGGATCCTTGCGGAAGCAGTCGAAACGAAGGAGTTGAATATCTTTACCATCCGCCTCGCCGTAAACACGCACAGAGGGACCACCATCTGCTCCGAAATTACGCTCGTCAACGTGGAGTTCAACACCACCGACTTGGAACACTTTTTCACTCATTAATTTTTCCCCCAGTTTACAGAAATATGAATGTATTATACATCAAAGTTACAAATATGTCAACAAAAAGTCTTCTGCAGAATAGGAGCATTTAGTGCTCCATATTTTTCCACGTTTGTTCAACGTCCCTTTTCTGTGGGAGCGCGCTGCGCTCGCGATCTTTCAAATCTTCCGTTTTACACAAAATCTTTTTTAAAGCTTTTACTATAAAAAATACTTGCAAAAAGAATACCGATGTGATATACTATTAATAAATTCGGGACTATCTAAATTTAAAATGAAAAAACAGATGCTTGACCGCTTTGGGCGGATCCATACGAATCTCAGAATCTCGGTTACGGATGTCTGCAATTTTCGATGCATCTACTGTATGCCAGAAGACATGACCTTCATGCCAGATGCGGCACTTATGACTTATGACGAGATTCTGCATCTCGCGCGCATATTCGTCGCGTTGGGTGTTAACAAAGTACGCATTACCGGGGGCGAGCCGCTTGTCCGGCCCGACGTGCCTATACTCATAAAACGATTGGCACAGTTAGAAGGTCTCAAAGATATTAGTTTGACGACAAATGGCATCGGTCTCATTAACCAGGCGCGAGCACTTTATGATGCTGGACTCCGCCGGATTAACGTGAGTTTGGATACGCTTAATGAAGAGAAGTTTGAGCAGATGACGCGCCGGAAGGTGCTCTCACGTGTGCTTAAAGGGCTTAAAACAGCACACGACTGCGGGTTCAACCCCATTAAAGTCAATGCTGTTGCAATGCGAGGCTTTACCGATGATGAAATTGTCGATTTAGCCACTTTCGCACGTCAAAATAACTATCAACTCCGGTTCATCGAATTTATGCCACTTGATGCAGATGACGTGTGGGGACGTAACATGTACATCCCCGGAAAAGAGATTATCGCGAAAATTAACGCCGTCTACCCACTCGCACCGGTAACCTTAAACGGGGAGGCAAAGAGTGATACTGCCCAACGTTATCGCTTCGCCGATAATGGAAACGAAGTCGGTGTTATACCCTCTGTCAGTGAACCGTTCTGTGAAAACTGCAACCGAGTGCGCCTCACGGCTGATGGCAAGTTTCGGACATGTCTCTTCTCACTAACGGAAACCGACCTGCTTACGCCGCTACGTGAAGGTGCGTCCGATGAAGTGATTACAGCGTTAATCCTTGATGCTGTGAAACAAAAAGAAGCAGGGCACAAGATTAATGCCGCAGATTTCATTAAACCGGAGCGGAATATGTCAAGAATTGGCGGATAAACACTAAAAATGCATTCGCAAATAGCATAGTGCTCAACGCTCTAAATTTACCACAAGTAAGGAGTCCGAAATTAAAAAATGAGCAATGAATTGACAATTAAAGACTTGCATATCAGTGTGCAAGGGAAACCAATTATCCAAGGATTAAGTTTAACTGTAAAACCCGGTGAAGTTCACGCACTTATGGGACCGAACGGCTCTGGCAAGAGTAGCCTCGCTAACGGTTTGATGGGGCACCCACTCTACGAAGTTGATTCCGGCGAAGTAATTTTTAGCGGCACTGATGTCTTGGCGTTAGAGCCGAACGAACGCGCGAAACTCGGACTTTTCCTCGCTTTTCAGTATCCAACGGCGATCCCTGGCGTCAGTCTGGCGAACTTTCTGCGACTCGCCGTCAGCGCGGTCCGTGGAAAAAACGGAAATGGTTCGGACAAAGATGGACTCATTCCAATGCGCGAATTCCGGGGCGAACTTCGCGAAAAAATGCAACAACTCGGCGTTGACGATTCCTTCGCAAGACGGTACCTCAACGACGGGTTCTCTGGTGGTGAAAAGAAACGCGCTGAAATCCTGCAACTCGCAATGCTTGAACCGAAGATCGCTATTCTTGATGAAACCGATTCCGGACTCGATATCGATGCCGTCCGAATCGTCGGTGATAGCGTCAGTCGGTTGGTTGGACCAGAGTTAGGCGTACTGATTATCACCCACTATCCACGCTTGTTGGAATATATCCGTCCGCAGTTCATACATATCCTGCTTGATGGGAGGATCGTTGAATCGGGTGGATGGGAACTCGCAGAGATGTTAGAGGCAGAAGGCTACGATCCGATTCGTGAAAAACACGGTATTAAAAAAGAGGAGGAGCAAAATGGCGAAGTCTGAAACGAACACAATTGAAGAAATCGGAATTAGTAACGAATACCAATATGGGTTCCATGATGATATTAAGCCGACGTTCAAATCTCGTAAGGGTTTGGACGAGGAAGTTATCAATCAGATGTGCGACATCAAAGGCGAACCCGACTGGATGCGACAGTATCGGCTCGAGGCATACAAGATTTTCAAGCAGAAGCCGATGACCAAATGGGGCGGCGACCTGTCACAACTCGATTTTGATGACATCTACTACTACGTCAAAGCCTCTGACCGAAGTGAACGCAGCTGGGACGATGTACCCGACGACATCAAGAAAACCTTTGACCGACTCGGGATCCCCGAAGCCGAACGGAAGTTCCTCGCGGGTGTCGGCGCACAATACGACTCCGAAGTCGTTTACCATAACATCGTCGAAGAATTGGACAAAATCGGTGTTGTGTTCCTCGATACCGATACCGCTATCAAAGAGTATCCTGATCTCGTCAAGAAATACTTCGGTACGATTATTCCCTCTGCGGATAACCAGTTCGCAGCACTTAACAGCGCGGTCTGGAGTGGCGGCAGCTTCGTTTATGTCCCGCCGGGTGTAAAAGTGGAATACCCATTGCAAGCCTATTTCCGTATCAACAGCGAAAACATGGGACAGTTTGAACGTACACTCATCATCGCTGACGAAGGTTCGCAGGTACATTACGTTGAAGGATGCACAGCACCGACATTCAGCAGCGAATCTCTGCACAGCGCAGTAGTTGAGATTGTCTGCATGAAAGGTTCGCGGGTACGTTATACCACTATCCAGAACTGGGCGAACAATGTATATAATCTCGTCACGAAACGGGCATTTGCTTATGAGGACGCGCAGATGGAATGGGTCGATGGTAACCTCGGTAGTAAGTTGACGATGAAGTATCCGAGCGTCTACATGATGGAACCCGGCGCGCGCGGCGATATTCTGTCAATCGCGTTCGCGAGCAAAGGACAGCACCAAGACGCCGGCGCGAAAGTCTACCACTGCGCACCGAACACCACTTCGCAGATTACTTCCAAAAGTATCAGCAAAGATGGTGGCAGATCGAGTTATCGCGGATGGGTGGATGTCGCGAAAGGCGCGAAGGGTTGTAAATCACACGTCGTCTGTGACGCGCTGATCCTTGATAAGGATTCCCGTTCCGACACCTATCCAGTTATTGAGATTAGCGAGAACGATACGAATATTGAACATGAGGCGCGTGTCAGCAAAATTGGAGAGGAACAGCTCTTTTACTTGATGAGCCGCGGGCTTTCGGAAGAAGAAGCCTCTACGATGATTGTCAACGGATTCATCGAACCTCTCGTCAAAGAACTTCCGATGGAATATGCTGTGGAAATGAACCGTCTCATCCAACTTCAAATGGAAGGTTCAATCGGTTAGAATAGTTGTTAGTTGTTGGTTATAAGTTATAAGTTAAGAGAGTTTATCATCTCTTTTCTCTCACGTCGATGCATCAATTTGGTAACGATGGACTACAAAGAGATAGGCAAGCATTAGAAACCAGACTTATAACTTATAACTTATAACTTATCAAAGGATAAAACAAATTGCAAAAAGGTCATTTTTCAAAAGAATTTCTTCAAAAAATAGCAGCAACTGAACCACAGTGGATGCGTGAGAAACGGTTCGAGGCTTACGCACTTTACGAGTCTTTACCGATGCCGCATACGACCGAAGATGATGTCTGGCGACGCACGGTCGATATGCGTACCCAAGATTATTGGCGACGCACGCGACGGTATCTCCGCGGTCTTGATGTCGAAAAGTATCATCCGAGTCTGCCAACAAACGGTGGTCCCTCCTCCGAAGTAGGGGCTGGGTTACCCAGCCCCTACGCGGAAACGGCGGGTGTGCTTGTGCAAGTTGACGGACAACGCCAACACATCTCTGACAGTGAAGAATTAAAGAAAAAAGGGGTCTACTTCGCGGATCTCCACACCGCACTGCAGGAGCAGCCGGAACTGCTCCGCGACTACTTCATGAACAAAGCAGTGACCTTGGAGACGGGGTTAAAAAGTGGAAATATTGCCCAACATAATAAGTTTGACGCGCTGCACGGCGCATTCTGGCAGGGCGGCTACCTATTGCACGTCCCGAAAGGCGTAAATGTTGAAGTGCCGCTGCGGGTCTATATCAAAATGTCCGAAGCTGATCAAGCCGACTTGTCCCATACGCTTATCATCGCTGAAGAGGGAAGTCAGGTTGTGATTTTGGAGGAGAGTGCCTCTACGACATCGGACGCGAGCGGTTTACATAGCGGTGCAGTCGAAATCTTCGCAGGACAGAACGCAAACGTGACCTATGTACAAGTGCAACGTTGGAATCGAACAGTCTGGAATTTCGCCTCACATCGTGCGATGGTCGCCAGAGATGCACAGATCTGCTGGGTCAGTGCTACATTCGGCGGTAGACTCAACAAACTCAACCAAGCCTCTATCTTGGAAGGTGCCGGAAGTAACGCACAAATGCTGGGACTCGCTTTTACAGACGCACGCCAACATTTAGACGTTAGCACGGCACAAGAACACATTTCACCGTATACCACCAGCGACCTAATGTATCGCACTGTCCTCAAAGACAGAGCACAGACCGCATGGGGCGGAAATATCTACGTCTATCCATCGGCAAACTACACCGATGCATACCAGAAAAACGATAATCTGTTGCTGAGTGAACGTGCACACGCCGATACTTTGCCCGGATTAGAGATTCAGGCACACGAGGTGCGTTGTACACACGGCGCAACCGCTGGCAAAATTGATGCCGATCAAGTTTTCTATCTCATGAGTCGTGGTGTGTCTTACGCACAAGCAGAAAAGTTAATTGTTGACGGATTCTTTGAACCCGTCATGGAACGTATCCCGTTGGAATCCGTGCGCGAAGAATTGAGTACGTCTATTGCGCACAAACTTGAGTAGTTAGCCATCAGTTCGGTTTTTTCTCCGAAAAAACCTTTCAGAGCAGTAACCAGTAACCAGTTAAGAGTGCCTCGCAGTGAGAGTTTGATGTATCAAGTCTTTCTTTTAACTGGTAACTCGTAACTGGAAACTGTTCCTCTGAAAACTTATAACTGACGACTTATAACTTATAAAAAAAGGAGCAACTCAAAATGAGTCAACCGAAAATTATCGCTTACATGAAGCCTGTCTGCGGATGGAGCAATGGTGTCCGTGCCATCTTCGCCAAATACGGTTTGGACTATGAAGATAGAGACATCATTAACAACGAAAACAACTACCGTGAAATGGTTCAGAAAACGCGGCAGCCTTATCAACCCTGCGTCCAGATTGACGACGTAATGCTTGCCGATGTCAGCGGCGATGAAGTGGAACACTACCTGGTTTCAGAAGGGATCGTCAAATCCAGCGACGCTGAAACCGATGTTCCGACGGATCAGGCATGTGAGGACCACGGACCCTCTGCTGTCAGTATCGGTTTCCCAAGCCGATAGTATACCTTACTTTATGCGTCTCCAACGGTAAGTACGCCAAGGAAAGCGTGCTTACCGGGAGTCGCGATTTCTTCATAAGGTGATTAACAGAATGCACACCGCGCACTTTCGTCCGCTTGATGTAGAAAGCATCCGCAAAGATTTTCCGATCTTCGCGACAGAACCGCCGTTGGCTTTTCTTGATAACGCCGCCTCAACACAGACCCCGCGTCCAGTCGTTGAAGCGATGGATGCCTATTACGATACCTATCGTTCCAATATCCATCGCGGTATCTATCGTATCTCGGAAGAGGCGACGGAGCAGTACGAACGCGCAAGAGAGAAGATAGCACAGTTGATTAACGCACCTCGCACGCGCCAGATTATCTTCACGCGAAATACAACGGAATCCATTAATCTCGTCGCTTATAGTTGGGGGAGTGCTAATATTCGGGAAGGCGATGAAATTGTCCTGACCGTTATGGAGCACCATAGCAATCTTGTGCCTTGGCAGCTGCTCGCACAGCGGACAGGGGCAGTACTCCGATTCCTTGAAATCACCGATGAAGGGTTGCTTGATTTCACACAATTCCGTGACGTTCTCACGGAAAAAACGAAACTTGTCGCTATCGGACACGTTTCTAATGTACTCGGAACGATCAATCCAATTCAGTCCGTCACTGAGGCTGCGCACGCTGTCGGCGCAAAGGTCGTCGTTGATGCAGCGCAATCGACACCTCATTTTCATGTTGACGTTCAACAACTTGACTGCGATTTTCTCGCATTTTCAGGGCATAAAATGTGCGGCCCGACCGGTATCGGGGTGTTATACGGTAAGTTAGAACTCCTTGAAGAGATGCCACCGTTCCTCGGCGGTGGTTCGATGATTCGGAGCGTCGAAAGGGATGTGTCCAGTTACGCGGAACTTCCAGCAAAATTCGAGGCGGGGACCCCAAGCATCGCTGAAGCGATCGGACTTGGGCACGCCGCGGACTATATTACACAAGCAAACTTAGCAGCAATTCATGTCCATGAACAAGAACTCCTAAAATACGCACATCAACGCTTAAAAGAAATCGAAGGTATCACCCTCTATGGACCGTCCGCACCGCATCAAAAAATGGGTGTTATCTCATTCAATATGGAAGGCATCCACCCACATGACGTGGCTGGTGTTTTAGATACGCACGGCGTTGCGATCCGCGCAGGACATCACTGTGCACAACCCCTCATGAAGCGATTGGATGTTATCGCCACCGCCCGTGCCAGCTTTTATCTTTACAACACAATCGAAGATGTAGACAGGTTATATGATGGACTCTGTAGAACGCAAAAACTCATGACCCGGAGAAAACAATGAACATATATCAGGAAGAACTGCTTGACCATTACGAAAATCCGAGCAACTACGGGACGTTGCCGAACCCTGATATCTCGCACGAGGAAGACAATCCGCTTTGTGGAGATCAGATTCGTATGGATTTACTCGTTGAAGACGACAAGATTAAAGAGGTCCGTTTTTGTGGTCACGGTTGTACGATTAGTCTAGCGGCTGCCTCTATGTTAACTGAGAAGATTGAAGGCAAAAGCCTTGAGGAAGTCAAGCAGCTCTCAAAAGACGACATTTTGGATATGGTCGGTATCCCTTTGGGACCCGTTCGCATCAAGTGTGCGTTATTGGGTCTCAAGGTCCTCAAAGCGGGTGCTTATGGCATCAACTGCTGGCCTGGTGAAGAGGAATAAGGATGTTTTTCACACGAATTGATTCTAAAAGTAGTTCATGTTATCAGTGATTTTCATTATTTTCTTGTGTCTTTTCGTGTGGTTAGTGATATTCGTCGGTTTTGCTGCACGCGGAAACCAAGAAAACCAAAAATGGAACAATGGTATTTGTAAGGAAACAGGGACTCCGTGGCAACGCTGTGCAAGCCTTGATTATTACGACTATCATGCTTACATTGCAAGTGTGGTACGCCCATGGAAGATACATAGCACACCCAGACGTATATTAGTAACTCCACCACTGATAGCGGACATACTGTCTCTGATTTAATAGTAGTGGATTAGACCTAAGAGTTGTAATAATCCTCTAGGACGTAGAAATTTTCAGATAGTTTTTTATTATATGCGAGGAACACCGGTTTAAAGAAGGAGGTTGGAAAAATGAACGACAATGTAACAACGCAAGAAACTAAAGTTACACTGAGTGTTCAACAATTAGAAAGTCTTATTCGTAAGGTCGTTCGTGAAGAATTGATAGGGTTTGCGGCACAAGAACTCGGAATTTTTCATCTTGATAAGGAATCTCCGCTTTATGAGGATATGGAAGATATCCTTGAGCGTAAAAAAAGCGGGAAGTTGAAGTTTTATACTCACGAAGAAATTTGGAATGAATGATTACCAAGCGTTTTATGAAGATAAATTCGTCCGCAATCTCGCCCGTTACTCAAGTTTGCGGCATCGTATCCAGCGAAAAATTGAACAAATACTTATAGATCCTTATGATCGCACGGAACGACTCGGACGAGTATCTGGTGGATTAGGTCTACGAGGTTGCCGTAGTTCTCGGATAGATAGAAATTTTCGGATAATTTTTGTTATCTGTGAGGAATGCCAATCCATCAAGGAATGCCAATATTGTTTCTGTGAGGAAAGAACGCCCGAAACAGTGTTTTTTTAACTATAGGTCCACATACCAGGGCTTACGCGATGCGTTAAAACATGCCTCTCTTAACACGTGCGGCACCTATAGTTTTAAGTGAATGAGAGGAAAAGAACGAGAATATGCCAGAATTCTATAAAGTTGCAAAAGTGAGTGAAGTAACACCCGGCACAAAAAAATTGGTTGAAGTAGATTTCGTCCCCGTGCTACTCTTTAACGTGGAAGGCGAGTTTTACGCGATGGAGGACGTTTGCACGCACGATGGCGGTCCCTTGGCTGAAGGTTTTCTCAACGGCGACGAGATAGAATGCCCACGGCACGGTGCACGCTTTTGTGTGAAAACCGGAGAACCGCTCTGTATGCCTGCCGTTGAACCCATCGAATGTTACGCCATCAAAATTGAGGATGACGACATCCTTGTCAGTGTTGATTGATTAATTTGATTCGTTATAGGAGGACAACCTAATGGTATCCGAAGATACTGTATTAGAAACGATTAAAGAAAACATTATCGACCCCGAAATCGGTATCAACATCGTCGATATGGGACTTATCTATGGCGTTGATGTCAACGACACCACTGTTGATATTACAATGACTCTAACGAGCATGGGATGTCCCGCGGGTGGCCAGATTATCAACGGTACACAGCACGTCACACAGCAATTAGACGGGATTGACGAAGTCAATATTAATGTCGTTTGGAACCCACCCTGGACCATGGAAATGATGAGCGACGACGCAAAGGATGAACTCGGCTTCTTTTAAAAAGTTCATCAGGCAATTTCCAATGCAATAAGTGTGCTTTCTAACCGCGCATGTAAGAGGAAATATCATGTCAGAAAAAACGTTCTCTTCCACTGAATCCTCAATCTTGATAGCGTATTTCTGTTATCTCCGATCAGTTCATTGAGAACGGACAGATGAGTTCCACGCAGAGAAAGGAGTAGGTGAGTTTGAGCCAATGTGCAGTGAAAAAGGGAGCAATTCCGTAAAACGTCCCAACTATACTTTAGAAGATCTATTGGTGCAAATTCCAGAGGATGGTAAAAAAAATTCCGAAACTTCTCAAAAAACACGACAAAACCTTTCAGATAGAGTGGAAAGATGGACATGTCAGTTGGTATCCATACACCTATCTCCGGCAGATGTGTCCGTGTGCTGAATGTTCCATCATCCGGCACAAAGGGAGAGATATCCACTCTCTCTTTTCACCACAAGGCGATGGAGATGTGACATTAATCGAGGTCTTAGACGATATTCAACCGCTTGATGTCCAGTTAGTCGGCCGCTACGCGCTCCAGTTCAGTTGGAACGATGGACACAACACTGGCATCTACCCGTTTGAAGTGCTACGTGAAACATGCCCGTGTCCAGAATGCGCGCCCCTTTCTGAAAATTCACCTACCGCATCTGAGAAAGAGAACTGAGTTATGCAAAGTATGCTCCCTGAAATTTCCCCAGAAGAATTGAAACAGAAACTCGACGATAATGAATCTGTCCTGTTATTGGATGTTCGAGAACCGAGCGAATACGACATCGTGCATATCAACGGTGCGCGATTAATACCCCTCAACACACTACCTCACCACGTAGATAGCCTCCCGTCAGACCAAGAAATTGTTGTCTACTGCCATCATGGCCAGCGTAGTCTCTATGCCGTCGCCTATCTACAACAAAACGAGTTTACAGCCGCAAAGAACCTCATCGGCGGTATTGACCAATGGGCAGCCGAAATTGATCCAACCCTACCGAGATACTAAATCGTTCTGAACACCACAGAGAAAAAGATTGACTTTTGCCTAAAAGTGCGGTATCATGTTGTCAATATGACTTCTATTGAAGGAAATACGTATGGCATCTCTTCCGGCACAAACCCTCTTCACCCCTGAGGCGTACATCTGCAGCCTATGACCGAGGCGAGAAATTTGAACACTATCAACAACTTACATCACTGCAAGACTACATCCTTGTCTCACAGAACAGATGCTGCGTTGAACATTATCGGCGGCAAGGTGAACAGTGGGATCATACCGAATTTCGGGCACCTGAAGATGTCCTGCCGCTCACCTCAATCGGATGCAAGATATCCTTGCACGACATCTATAGGCGTGTTACTATTGCTGAGTAAAACTGCCTCTTAGGTAGAAGTACGTCGTGCTCGCGATTCAAACTCATGTTAGTATAGAAAACGTAGCCTGAAACGAAGTGGAAGGCGGATTTTAAGAACGAACTTTTCAGGGCACCAATTAACGTGCTTTAACCGCAAGGGAAATTAAAAATATGATCGTTGAATTTGAAAATCGCTCTGGCGAAATGGAACAAGCCGACATGGAAATTGACGAACCGTGTCCTATCTGTTGTGGTATGCTTTTCCCTGTTGTGGAATCGAAACCAGAGAGTGGCTACCGCTGCAGCAGCTGTGGCCTCGTCTTTTCGCCCGTAGAAGAAGAGTAAACTTTACTGTTCCCGGATCCAATCCTCTACCCAAAATTGTAGAACGTACATCGGCGCGTGCGGAACCGATCAGAAACTGTGGAAAGTCTTTGGTTTCTGAGGCGCGAAAACGTAAGCCCGTAACGTAGTGGAGGGCGGATTTGAGGATGGCACGTCAAGTACAAAACTCACTTGACTCCTCCGCAAGGCAAAATTAAAAATCAATTTTCCGAAAATCGGGGACTTCCATCGGGGCACCACCGTTCGCAATAGATTGCTCCGAAACCAAACCTGGCACTGTGAAATCCATCGCCGTGTAGACATCCAGCGGCGGTTCCGTATCGGTGAGGATACTATCGACAAAGTCCCGCACCTTGAAATATTCGCCAAGATCGCCAGCATTTTCTGCTTCAGCAGGCGGATTCTTCCATCGTTCAGGCAGGCAGTCTTCAAATTGGGAGAGCGGTCTCCATTGTTCGCTTATGCCGAACTCACTCAACCAAATCTTCGGTGCCGCACCAAGTCCACGCGAACTCTCATAACACCCGTCTGTCCCTTGTAGACTAAAATAGGAATTTGCCGGACGGTTCGAGAGCATATCAATCCGAATCTTAATTAACCCGCCACAGTCCGTTTTACACAGCATCATCACTGTATCTTCCATCGCATGTTCAGGATCCGTGTTAACACCGGTTCCAAGACAACACACACTCGCGACACGACTCCCAAACCATTGGAGTACTGGGCCGAGGCTATGTGTCGCATAATTGCATCGATTAATGCCGACTTGCCAATAATATCGCCACGTCGGATTACCTGCTGCATCGTGATGGAGCGACTTGATGTTGTGGAGATACTCGCCTTCTCCAAAATAGACTTCTCCGAACATTCCCGCTTCTACCATGCTACGGATTAACACATTAGACTTAGAATAGCACGTATTTTCAGCCATCGTGTATTTGGCAGACGACTTCCGAACCGCCCGAACTAAATCGTAGCATTCCTCTAACTTGACAGCGGCTGTTACCTCGCTGATAACGTGTTTCCCCGCTTCTAAAGCTTCAATCGACTGCGGCACGTGTAAATTCTCCGGTGTCGCAAGCACCACGAGATCCACTGCGTCCAGCATCGCCGTATAATCTGTAAACTGCTGTGGAACATCAAATCGTTCAGTGACGCTCTGGAGCGTCTCTTCATTGATGTCACAAAACGCCGTCACCTCGGTCTCTGCGATCGCTTTAAAAGGTGCAACATAAGAACTCCCACGGTGTGCCCCAACAATTCCCACTTTCAGTTGATTCGCCATTGTGTCTCTCCTCCGATTTCGGCATAACTTGCAGGCTTCCGAAATTTAGGTTGCAAAAGTCTGTAACGATAGCATAACACGTTATGGGTAATTTATCAGTAACTTTCATACTGCCCTAATCCTCGCGTAGTGCCTATTTTATTTGCAGGCAGGGCACAAATCTGCTATACTTTAATCCATCTACTGGCGTGCACTGTTGCGGACTTCAACCAGTTTTCAGAGAGCCAATACCCAATAAATACAAGCGGTAACTTGATCAGCTCACGCCTCAATATGGGCTTACAAGTTCCAGCCTATATTCTGTCAATGAACAAGAAAACACTCGACCATTTGCTCATCGCGCTTACAGTCTTATTGGACCTCTGTTTTATCGCTACTGCAGTTGTTGTCGCGTATTGGGTTCGGTTTGAATCCGGTTGGATACCGTTACATGAAGGTGACATCCCGCCGCTTGATGACTATTTCCGGCTTATCCCATTGATGGCGATTATCTGGTTGATGACGCTGAAGGGATTAAGACTCTATCGGCTCGAAAGCAACGCGACGTTTTCAGCGTTCTGGACACTCTGTAAGACTACCAGTATCGCATTTATTGCCACGTTAGCTGCCCTCTTTCTCATCTATCATCATTACGATGCTTACTCGCGTTGGGTGATACTGCTCGCCTCGGGATTCAGTCTCGTCTGGCTGTTTTTGGGGCGACTCGTTTTGCATCGTTTCCGACAGGCGATTCACGCGCAAGGTGTTGGTGTGAGCCGTATCGCACTCATCGGAAATTATGATGCTCACTCCGAAAAGTTTATCGCCGTCTTGAAGGCAAAACCGAATAGCGGATACGAATTGGTTGGTATAATCGCCGAGAAGGTAGGTGCTGATGATTCGGCAGTGCCGTATCTCGGTGAGCGTCAAGATATACGGGTACTTGTGCAAAAACATCGACTTGACACGCTCTTTATTGCATCACCAGTGGTGCCGAATGACACGACTCTACAGATTCTTCAAGCGTGTGAAGGCGTACCAGTCCAAATTAATGTCCTACCCAAACTCTCCGAATCTATCAGAGGTGGCACCGCCATTACTTTCTTTGAGGGCATACCGGTGCTACAATTGCAAGAAACACCGAGGCGGGGCATAAGCGGTATCGTTAAGCGTCTGATAGACATCCTCTTCAGCGTGTTCACATTGATTTAGGTTCACACTAATTCTGGAAATACCGCCGCACGAAGGGCCATGCACCCGCTTTGTAGTATCGGTGTCCACCGTCCCCGATAAAGAGTTCACATCTATCTGCAACGCCAGCAACCTCATAGATAGTTTTCAGTCGCTCATAAGCGAACTCAACGTGATCTATCGGGAAAATCCCGTCATCGCGTCCCGCGATTGCGCAAAACGGACGCGGTGCGATTAAGCCTGCGACATCGTACATCTCTCCAAGCCGCATGACCCCCGGCACATAGTTGCATTCGCAGTGTCGGATCATGCCGATGCTCCCTTCAAACGTACAGAAATAGCAGCTCGGCACCGCAACTGCGATACGGGTTTCGCATGCCGCTGCGAAAAGTGATACCGTCCCGCCCCCAGAATTGCCCGTAATCGCGATCCGTTCGGCATCTACCGGTAGGTTCGCCGTTGCCCAATCAATGAGCCGCGACATATCCCACACCCGCTCACCAATCGGGGTCCGCCCGACGAGTATGCTATGAACCAACTGGTGCCGACAAGAGTGCGTATTATTGGCTTGTTTATCCGCATCAGTACGCGTTTCACCGAAAGCGCGTGTCGTTGGCGCGATAGCGATGTAGCCTTCCTCCACGACCGCCTGCCGTGCGATGTCGCGCTCGCCTTCGAGCATATGTTTCTCTTCCGCTTCCGTATCAGCGATACCTGCATAAATATGTGGATGGTTATGTCCGTGCGGTGCAAGGATCAGCGGCACTTTGCCTTCGACTGTTTTCGGTCGAAGCAGATAAAACGGCAAAGGCACTGTCGGCTCTACCCACAGATACCAACTTTCGCGGAAATGGTTGTCCAGATCCAAGACTTCGAGTTGTTCGGCTTTCGGGACGTATCCTTCCAGATCGGATTCCATATTATCCAAACCGAGGATTTCCCGCAGCTTCGGACGAAAATTCGATTGCCATGCCACCAACTCTTCTCGAGTCGTCGCATGAAATTCATACGCTCTCGGAACAGTATCATATAAGCTTTTGAAATGTGTTTCAGCGTTGTACACTGTTGACCCCCCATAAAAAATTCAATTCACTTGACAATATTTGCAATGGTGCTGTAATGCTGTAATCATAGACGATACTTCTATCCATGTCAACTCAATTCGCAAACCCGCTCTTCAAAAAACCCGAACTGTTATCAGTTCCTTCCAATTTGAGCAGACGCAGGAAAGCATGTTGCGATTGTGTTTATGATTTGTGATTCAGTCGATAATATGATATACTACAAGTACACGAACCTACAAATGTAAAATACACACCACCCGAGAAATAAACGTTTGGGTAGTCTACTCGACGACCTTGGCGATGTCCACAACCACTTCATCGCATTGGAGCAGCGATACTACCACATCTACAGTCAATACGCGAGTCGGTAGCGTTTGCAACCACACTTGACGAAGTTACCCAAGCGCATCAAAAAACATTAAAGGAGCTCTTATGAAAACCCAAACATGCCATCTGAAATCGAACCGGTTGTTAGTTGCCTTCTTACCCGCTCTGCTCATACTCTTTGTGGGTTATGTGAATGCTTCTCTCTATAGGACGTGGAGTTTACCCGAAGGTGCCAAAGCGCGTCTCAATAAAGGGGGCGTGAGTCGGGTTGCGTATTCCCCGGATGGCACCCTCCTTGCAGTAGCGAGTAACATCGGTATTTGGTTGTATGATCCACAGACCGGTGAAGAACGCAATCTACTCACAAGACATAAGGAGTATGTCACAAAAATCTTGTTTAGCCCAGATGGACAGACTCTCGCGAGTACTGGTTACGGCGAAATTAGTGATTATAGCGAAATTATCCGTTTATGGGATGTAAAGAATGGGCGGCTCCTGTATACCCTCAGAGGACATACGGATTGGATCAGAAGCATATCATTTAGTCCGGATGGACAGACCCTCGCCAGCGGAAGTAGCGACAGAACTATCCGTTTATGGGATGTAAAGAGTGGACGACTCCTGCGCAAGTTCACAGACCATGAGCGGCGCAGTTTCGTTGACATCGCGATTAGTCCGGATGGACAGATCCTCGCCGGTAATGATGACAACATTATCCGTTTATGGGATATAAAGAATGGACGACTCCTGCGGAAACTCACGGGGCATACGGACTGGATCACAAGTATGGCGTTTAGTCTGGATAGTCGGACACTCGTCACTGGGAGTAGGGATACTAAACTCCATCTATGGGATGTCGGCACTGGTGACCCGCTAAAGACACTTACGGAACATACGGACTGGATCACAAGTGTGTCATTTAGCCCGGACGGTCAAATCCTCGCCAGCAGGAGTAGGGACGGCAAACTCTGTTTATATGATGCCGACACTGGTAACCTGCTAAAGACATTCGCAGGACAGGCAAGAAGTATCCGTAGCAGATCGTTTAGTCCGGATAGTCAGATGCTCGTCAATTGGGGTTGGGACCATATTATCCGTTTATATGATGTCGGCACTGGCGACCTGCTAAAGACGCTCACAGGGCATACAGGCGAGATCCAGAGTGTGTCGTTTAGCCCGGATGGTCAAACACTCATCAGTAAGAGTGCAGACCAAACGATCCGTTTATGGGAGGTCAACACTGGCGACCTGCTCAGGACACTGACTGGGCATATATATCATATCAATAGCGTGGCGTTTAGTCCGGACGGTCGAACACTCGCAGATGGCGGACATTATCGCAACACTATCCGTCTATATGATGTTGGCACCGGCGACCTGCTACGGATGCTCACGGGACATACGCAGAATGTTGAGTGCGTGGTATTTAGTCCGAATGGTGAGACGCTCGCCAGCGGAAGTATGGACAACACCATCCATTTATGGGAGGTCGGCACCGGTGAGATTCTCAGGACGCTCACAGGACATACGGAAAGTGTCGTTAGTGTGGCGTTTTCTCCAGATGGCCAAACGCTCGCCACTGGGAGTAGGGATGCAACTATCCGTCTATATGATGTTGGCACTGGCGACCTTCTAAGGACACTCACAGGGCATACGGAAAGTGTTATTAGTGTGCGGTTCAGTCCAGATGGTCAAACACTCGCCAGTGGGAATGAGGACGCAACTGTCCGTCTATACGATGTTAGCACTGCCGATCTTCTCAGAACGCTCACAGGGCATACGGGGCGCATCCGTAGCGTATCGTTTAGTCCAGATGGTGAAATACTTGCCAGCGGGAGTACGGACACCACCATTCGTTTATGGGATATCGGCACTGGTCGTACCCTCCGCATACTCATAGGGCAGACCAAGGATGTTAATAGTGTGGCGTTTTCTCCAGATGGCCAAACACTCGCCAGCGGATATGTGGACACTCCTATCCGTTTATGGGATGTTCGCACCGGTAGGATCCTACGTACCTTCAGAGGACATACGAAAGATGTTAAAAGTATATCGTTCAGCCCGGATGGTCAAACACTCGCCAGCGGAAGTAGAGATGGTACAGTGTTGTTGTGGGACCTCACACCAGAATAAGATTTAGTGAAGGCGATTTCCGCTGACTGTTTTCGCCGAAATGTGCGCGCCTCCGTAAATCTATATCATCCGTGATCGAGATAACAAACGAAAGGATTTTTTCATGAAAGTATTAATAACCGGCGCGAGTGGTAGACTCGGCGCGTATGTCATCCGAGAATTGGCATCGGAACACTCACTGGTGCTGATGTCGCGCAGAACGCCACCAGATGAATTCTCGCACTTACCCTTTATTCAAGGCGATCTGAACAACTTTGAGGACTGTCAGCGCGCCGTTGAAAGCGTGGACGCGATCCAACACCTCGGCGCACAACCGGGACCCGTAGATCACCCAGATTTACGGGCAAATGCTGAAGAAAGAGGCATCCGTTTTGATGCTACCTTCAAAACGAACATGCTCGGCACCTACTATCTCATGCAAGCCGCAATTGAGGCAGATGTCCAAACAGTCGTGATGTCCGGCAGTAATTGTGCATTAGGGCACGGCTTCCGAATCAGCAAAACCCACATTCCGATAGACTATCTACCGATAGATGAAGAACACCCGTGTTACCCTGAAGATTCCTACAGCTTCTCTAAACGGTGCGGGGAAGACCTTTTGGCAAGTTATACCCGTGCCTACGGTATCCGCACATACATTACACGGCCCGCAGGTATCAGTCCAGAGGAACGGCGAAAACAGATGGCAGAGAATGCCAAACCGACAACCGCTTGGACACCTTGGCTCTGGTGTTGGGTGGGTAGTGAGGATGTCGCCAGCGCACACCGCCTGATTATGGAAAAAGCCGACACGCTGCCGCCGCACGATGTCTATTTTCTCAACGCTGACGATACGTCCGCCTTGGAACCTTCGCAAGAACTGATTGAACGTTTTAAACCTGAATTCCTCCCGAAAGTGAGAACACTTCAGGGACATCAATCGTTTATCAATTGCGACAAACTCAAAAATGCTGTCGGATGGCAACACGAAACATCATGGCGAGAGTAGTACGGGGTGTCAGTCTTCGGTTCTCTGTTAAGGGTTCCCTGTATCAGAACCACAAAACGCAATCGCTACATCAGCGTAACCGACAACTCTCACTGTGAGGCAAACTGAAAACCACATAAAATTGGAGGAAGATTATGGCAACGAACGACAGAGTTAGGATCGGTGTTATCGGTGTAGGGAGTATCTCTGTACGTGGCATCCTTCCGCATCTCACACAAGACGATGTTCAAGATAGATTGCAGGTAACCGCTGTCTGTGACCCGGTTCCCGGCAGAGCACAAGCTGCCTCCGAAAAGTTCAATGTCCCATACGCGTATGAAACCTACGAAGCACTCTTAGCGGATGAACATGTAGATGCCGTTACGATTGCCTCACCCATCGGCTTGCATTACGAGCAGGGCAAACTCGCAATTGAACACGGGCTGCACGCACATTTCAACAAGACGATGACAACCACCGTCGATGAAGCCGACGACTTGATTGAATCAGCAACACGTAAAGGCGTGAAGTTAGTCGCTTCCCCTGGGCAGATGCTCCGTCCAATCCACCAAGAAATTCGCAGACTTATCAATGAAGGTGCTATCGGAACGTTGACCTGGGCAGCTACCGGCTCTGCTTTCGGGCGATACCACGAAAACGAATCCGTGAGACACGGCGACGACCTGCTCTCTAATATCAATCCTGCATGGTATTTCCGCAAACCCGGCGGCGGTCCGCTCTACGATATGACCGTCTACGGTCTGCACACAATGACGGGTATTCTCGGACCCGCGAAGCGTGTGACAGCGTTTTCGGGTGTACGGGTCAAGGAACGCGAATTCCGCGGCGAGATGCTCCCCTGCGATATGGACGATAACACCTTTATCCTGCTCGACTTCGGCGATGCTTTCTTCGGTTTTATCTACGGTGCCGCAGCAGGACACGGAATTAAAGGCGGGTTGGCGATTCATGGAACCAGCGGAGCGATTGAAGGCAGCACCCTTAACGGTGAACCGATTGACGCACCCAAAAGGGAGTTACCGCACGTCGTGGGACCGCATCGGAATATCCAAGAAGCACACGTCTATGAGGATATTATGCAACTCGTCGATTGGATACGCGAGGATAAACCCACGATTGTCACCGCAGAGCATGCACGGCATGTTATAGAGATTTTCGATGCAGGCTACCGATCCGCAGAAACGGGACAAGCACAAGACTTACGCACGACATTTTAAAGGAATAAATCTTTATGCCAGAAGCCTTATGTATTGGTGAACTCCTTATTGATTTTGTTTCCACAATACCTGATGTAACACTCGCCGAAGCACCCGGATTCGTCAAAGCACCCGGCGGTGCACCCGCCAATGTTGCCGTCGGCTTAGCCAAACTCGGTGTGGATGCCGGGTTCATCGGCAAAGTCGGCGCGGATGCGTTCGGCGATTTCCTACGAGAAACGCTCCAACAGAACGCCGTAGACACAACTTATCTCATCGCAGATGAGATCTCTCGGACGACCTTAGCCTTTGTCGCTACGCGTTCTGACGGCATGAAGGACATTACCTTCTACCGCCATCCGGGTGCCGATATCCAACTCTCTCCCGATGAAATTGGCACTCACTATATTCAGTCTGCGGAACTGTTCCATTACGGTTCTGTCAGTCTTAGCCACTCACCGACCCGAGAAGCGACCCTCGCCGCAATTCAGGCTGCAAAAGCCGGTCGCGCCCGCCTCTCTTACGATCCAAACGTACGGGTGATGCTCTGGGACGACCCTGACGATGCTAAATATTGGATATGGAAAGCGATGCCCTACGCCGATGTCGTCAAAATTTCAGATGAGGAGTGGGAATTTATTACAGATGATGTCGATTTGGAACAAGGCATTAAACATATCCTTGAACTCGGTGTGAAGTTGATCGTTGTTACATTAGGGGAGCGCGGATGTTATTACACAAACGGTTTTGTTGACGGTTTTGTTGACGGTTTTGGGGTTGATGTAGTGGATACACTCGGGGCAGGAGATGCCTTTGTCGCTGCCATGCTTACACAATTAAGACAGTATATGGACCTTACCGCGCTTGAAAGAGATCAGCTGGATCCTATCATGCGATATGCAAACGCTGCAGGCGCACTGGCAACCCAAAAAATTGGCGTAATTCCTTCGCTCCCAACCCCTTCGGAGATTGAGATTTTTTTGCAAAAAATAATTGATGGATCCTGATTTTAAGCGCGGCTTGTATCCCTTTCTCGGATATGCTATACTGAAGGATTATAGACGTAGATTTTTAACCTAATTGTTTGATTTTGTTATACTGTCTATTGAGGTGCAAACCAAAAATATATCTTAAATAACGGAGATAATACCATGAAATCATTGCGCCCCCTAAGTATGGTGTCATTACTCTTATACATTATTTTAGGGCTTGCTGTAGTGTCGGTGGAAGCTGCGACTTTGAACATCACAGTGACAGATGCCCAAACAGGCAACAAACTGAACGGTGTTTCTATTGTCGTCACACCTGAGACGGGTGATGCTTTTACAGGCGTTAGCGATGCAAGCGGAACATTTGTGAGTACGGATTTAGCTGCAGGCATCTACACGGTTACCACCTCCTCAACTGGCTATGCCGATAAAGTGCTGACGGATGTCACGCTTACCGCTGATGAAACGAAATCTATAGAAATCGCCCTATCTTCAGAGATTATTCAACTTGAGCAAGTTTCTGTTACGGCATCGCGCCGCCGGGAAAAAGTGCTTGAGGCACCCGCCTCGGTTGCCCTTGTCGCGGATTCAGAAATAAAAGATCGAGTTACACCAAGCGTTACTGAACATTTAAAATCGGTGCGTGCGGTAGATGTTGTAACCGCTGGACTTGGAACATCCTACGTTGTCGTTCGCGGCTTCAACAACGTTTTTTCGGGTTCGCTGCTCTCACTTGTGGATAATCGGATAGCGAGCGTCCCTTCGCTGCGGGTCAATAGTTACACCTTCATCCCGACGATAAACGAAGATATTGAACAGATTGAAGTCGTCTCGGGGCCTGGCGCGGCACTCTACGGTCCAAACAGTGCCAACGGTGTCATGCACATCATCACTCGCTCACCTTTTACATCTCAAGGAACAACCATTAGCATTGGCGGCGGTGAACGGAGTATACTTATGGGATCACTCCGACACGCAGGCGTTGTCAACGAGATGATCGGCTATAAACTTTCGGGCAATTATTTTCAAGGAAACGATTGGGAAGAGGGACGTGCAACAGAGGACCTTGACGGCAAAGGCGGACTGATATTTGACACTTACAAAGCCAGCGGCGAATTTCGGGTCGATTATAGTCCAAACGACGACACGACCGCTATCATTGCCAGCGGTTTCACGCAAGCCACCGGCATTGAACTCACCGGGCTTGGTGCCGGTCAGGCACAAAACTGGACGTACGGCTACCTCCAAGGGCGGTTCATTTACAAAGATATCTTCGCACAAGCCTTTTGGAATCGGAGCGGTGCTGGAGATTCTTATGTCGTGCGGACGGGTGATCCAACCATCGATAATTCCGATCTGTACGTCGGACAGATTCAGCACGGCTATAGTTTTGGCAATTGGCAACGTTTTACGTATGGACTCGATGTGTTGTTGACCCGTCCCGATACGGAAGGGACAATTAATGGCATGAATGAAGAGGACGACAATATCAACGAGATGGGTGTTTACTTGCAATCAGAGACCAAAATCCTTCCGCAGTTAAAGTTCATCGCTGCCGGACGGGTTGACAACCACAACCAACTTGAGAATATGGTGCTTTCTCCGCGGGTCGCACTTGCCTTCCAACCCAACGATGACCATAATCTGAGAGTAACTTATAATCGTGCCTTCAATACACCAAGAACCCCTGACCTATTTCTTGATATTTTGACAACCGAAGATCCGTTTCAGTTAGGGAACTTTCAATCCTCATTAGGTTTCAGTCCGAATATCGACATACGCGCGCAGGGGGTCCGCTCCGAAACAGGATTCACCTTTAAAAGAGGTACAGATGGTCGCCCGGAATTCCGATCTCCTTTCTCACCATTAGTGGATTCGCCAGCAGAGAATTACATTCCACTTGATGATCCAGTTTTTACCAACGTTATGTGGAACCTCGGCAGAAGTGCTGCCCTGAGCAAAGCACTCCCAATTTTTAAAACCAGTTTAGCAGCAGAAGGGATCCAAGAACCCGAAATCGCAGCCCTCACTGATGGCGTTGATAACCTCATTCCAAAACAGGTGACCGGTGTGAAAAATGTTTTACGCTCGTTTGATCCACAGACATTTAACTTTGTTGAAGTTGAAGGTGTAAACGATGTTAACCCGCTTAAGCCGACGATTACACAGACGTATGAAATCGGATATAAAGGGATTGTCATGAATAAACTGGCGTTTTCCGCCGATGTTTATCACTCCAGAATCAACGATTTCGTCGGTCCATTGGTTGTCGAAACCCCAAATGTCTTTTTGGATCCAGTAACGTTAGGTGCATCCTTGACTGAACAGATTACGCCGGCGTTAGAAGATCCAGCAAACGCAGAACTTAAGCAAGCACTTCTTGCGTTTGACGCGCCTACCCGAGGCGGCAATAGCGACGGTTCGCCTGTTGATGAATTGGTAAAATTGTTAGTAATAGGCACTAATAACAACGGTGCTGCTTTCATACCCTTCGGCACGGTGACACCCGAACAGGCAGCAGATCCGAATGCGATTATGCTCACCTATCGGAACTATGGTGACATTTCGCTCAACGGGTTGGATCTGAGTCTTACCTATTACCTCAATCCAGGCTTGAGCGTCGGTGCGAATTATTCGTATATCAGTAAAGATCTCTTTGAAAACGTTGAAGGACTCGGCGATATTGCACTCAACGCACCGAAGAATAAATTCGGGGCAAGCGTTCAATACATTAACGCCAATCTCGGATTCGGGGTAGGGCTCCGAACACGTTTTGTGGCAGGTTTCCCTGTGAGATCAGGCGTTTACGTCGGTGAACTTGAATCCTATTACACAATTGATTTAAACGCCGGTTACGAGCTGCCGATCGGTCCCAGACCACGCCTCTCGCTGACGGTCCAAAATCTCCTCAATCGTAAGCATCAGCAATTTATCGGTTCCCCTGAAATCGGACGTTTATCTATGATTCGTTTGACACAGACTTTCTAAACACCAGTACGATAATGCTTAGGTCAACCCACGTTAAATATACCTAATTTCCAACTTTTTTAATATACCTCAAAAAAATTTGCAACCGAATCCCCTGTTTGGTGTATATTATAGACAAGCACCTTCGGAGGGACCCGATGCCTGACTTAGACGATGAACTAATGGAACGCTACCAAAAAGGCGATGAAAACGCGTTTACGCTTCTTGTACGCCGACATCAGCAGCCGCTCGTCAATTTCATCGCTCGGTTTATTAATGATAGGGATAGTGCCGAGGACCTGGCACAGGAGACGTTCATCCGTATCTTTAAAGCAGCAAACCGCTATAAATCGGAAGGTGCACATTTTAAGACGTGGATGTATCACATCGCCTCAAATCTCTGCAAAAATGAACTACGAAACCGTGGGCGACGTGACCGGTACAAAGTTGATAACGTGGTGAACAGCGGCAGCGATAGTGATGGAGACGCAGAACAGATCGATCTGATTGCAAGTGCGCCCGCAAATCCGGCTTTTGAGCCAGAAGTCGCACTCGAACGCAAAGAATTACGGAACGCTATCCAAACCGCAATCTCGGAATTACCAGAACAGTATCGACTCCCGCTTGTGCTTCGTGATCTACAGGGACTGAGTTACGATGAAATCAGTGAGGTATTGGAACTTCGGAGCGGTACAACGAAATCTCGTATCAACCGCGCCCGACTCATGCTTAAAGAAAAGTTAAAACCTTTTATTTGATGTTATGTCTTAGGAGCACCCAATGAATTGTTTACAGGCTGAGGAACACTTCTCTGCCCATCTTGAAGACACACTTGACTATCAGGCATTGCAAGGTTTTGAAGAACACCTCGCAGCATGTGAAGCGTGTCAACATGAATATACCCGATTCCAAGAGTCTGTTAAGGCGGTACAACAATTGCCGCAGATAGAACCTTCGCCGTATTTTATGTCAACGTTACAACAACGCCTCGCTACAGAACAACGCGAACCCAGTAGCGTTAAAGAGGAAAGTGTGGCAACAGGTTGGGGCAGGGTGTTAGATGTATTCCGTCGTCCCAGTTGGGCGTATAGCGGTATCATGGCATTAATTCTCGCTGCAGCCGGGATCTTTTTCTATCAAAATAATCCTCTATTTAATCAAGACTTCCGCCCAGCATCAGTAGCAACTATATCTCAAGGGGAACAGATAACAACATCACCTGAGGCACTTCGGATAGAACTCCCACGTTTCGCAAGAAATAGCAGGCAGTTCGCGCCGAGCAACGTTATCTCAACACCAACGCAACCGATGCAACAGCGTTATATGCTAAAGCAAGTGAGTTATACTACTACCTCCACCAGCGGCGGACTTTAAAGAAACGCTTCCTGAAGATAGGCATTTTAAGGAAACAACACATGTACGTAATAGAATCAAAACGCCAACAATTCATAATCGGAGTGCTCAGTCTACTTTTTTATGCGATCACCCCAAGCCTCGCAAATGAAAACGTGCTGCAGCTGCTCGAAAAGGAATTCCAGAAGGTCGTCACTGAGGCGCGTCCTGCCGTTGTGAAAGTTGTAGCGACGCAGACGATATCGGTACCGCTCTCACCCGACCCTGAAAAATTGGTATTAACCCGACAAAACATCGGCTCTGGCATCGTTATCGACACCGCTGGACACATCGTAACAACGACGTTTGAAATGGACGCGCCAAGTAAAATTGAAATCATCTTTAACGACGGAACAGTGTCCCTAGCTGAACTTATCGGCACCGATACATTCACGGACATCGCCGTCCTTCGAGTCGCGGAGACACATCTTATAACCATAGACGCAGCGAAGGTTAAAAGGGCAGCACCGCCACAACTCGCCCGGTCCCAGAGTATGGTACTCTCGGCAAAAGAGTTTAAACCCACAGTCTCTGTGAAGTGGGGCGACTCCTCAAAAATCAATACCGGCTCTTGGGTTGTAACGATAGGCGGTTCTTACGGACATAGTCCGATCGTCTCTTTCGGTATCGTAGGGGGTTGGGATACCTTACCAAATCAAATGTGTGGGGAACTGATTAAAATCAACGCAGCGGTTACCCCCGGCAACAGTGGCGGTGCAGTCGTCAATACGTCAGGAGAGATTGTCGGAATGATACTTGCTGTGTTATCAGAGCCACCCAATACCACCAATTCAATGGCTGACGCGTTGCTTCAGAGAGGGGTCGCTCCTGACATTACACAATTTCTGCTTCAAGATCCATCACAAGAAATTCATAATCAGGAAATTACCTTTGCAATACCCATGGAGATGGTTCATACTATTGCCGAAGAAATCATTGAACACGGAAAGGTCGCACGCGGCTGGCTCGGCGTCGAAGTTGATGTCAGCGAGGTGGGTGTCTTCGTTAAGAGTGTGGCTGAAGGTAGTCCTGCACACAAAGGTGGACTCTTACCGAGAGATTTTATCCTCGAATTTAATAAAGTGCCTGTACGCTCCTATGATGACCTGTTGAGATGCGTTGTGACGGAGCGACCCGCCACGAAGGTACAAATCAAAATCGGTAGAAACGGCATCGAACAACATTGTACCGTAATATTAGGTGAGAAAGAGTAACACGCCTAACGCGTTATCTTTTCAAACTCTGCGAGGTATGCCGCCGCAATCTCACGATTCCCCTTGATAATCAACAGATTCTCGTCGTTGCGTTTCTCGGCGTTCTTTGAGAAATTGTAGGACCCCGTAATCACCGTCTCCGCATCAATAACAATCACCTTGTGGTGCATAGTCCCGCTATTTCCATCCTTAATAACACGCAAACCCGCTGCCTCTAATTTTTCAAATTCGGAATGTTGGTCTACCTGTCGCGCTTCAAATACACCCCGAACATCAATACCTGACGCGAATTTGTCCTGCATCGCATTGCCGAGTGTATCATGTGTAAACGAAAACGCCATAAAATGAATAGACTTTTCCGCAGAATTGATCTCTTCCAGAAGTGGCGAAATAGTGTCGCTCGCCGGCGAGAAATAGGTAGAAACCTGCATCCCATCCGCCAATGTTATCTTCGGATACGCGATAAACGCACCATCAGACTTTTTACCCCGCGCGTCAAGGAACAGTTCCCGGAACTCTTGTGTAAAGTTATACGCCAACGGTACCGAATCAATGAATATAACGTTATTGTTGTTTCTATACGCCCCGTTATAGGTTGTATTATAGGAGCCTGTCCAGACGTACCGCTCATCAATCACAATAAATTTGTGATGCATCAACCCATCATGTTCATCGTCATCAGCCACAAGGATGCCCGCTGCTTGCAACCGTTCAATTTCCTTTTCATCAACATTATCGGTCTCAGTTACGACTCGTACTTGCACACCGCGGTCATGCGCTTCGATTAAAGCGTCGGCTATCGGCGTAGAATCCAAATGATAAAGTGCTGCATCAACCCGCATTGCAGCATCCGCAAGTCTGGCGACAAGCCGTTTTTCAAGCGAATACGGATGACTCTCATCAATCGGTGCTGTTGAAACACCACTAAAATAGACCTCCCATGCCACCTCAGTCGTCGGTTTGGGTCTATCCTTGTAATATTTTATTCCAAATCCAACGGCAACAGCACATAACAAAATGAGAATGAACGGTACAAATAATTTCGGTTTCCTGGCCTGTGATGCTGTGCCGGTGTCATGTGTGCTCAAATCGCTGTTCATATTTCTTAATTTTATAGCACTTACGTACTACTTTTTAAAGTCCCCTGATAAGGGGATTTAGCGGGTGTTTCTTAAAAACGTTAGACCCCCCATTTCTGCCGAGATACCTCCAACGACTCAATCTCGGCATCTTGCTGCTTCCACGCGTAATGCCCTTTCGGTTGCTCACCGACCCATCTCTCATCCATCGGTTCCGAGGCAAGTTGATAGCGTGTATCCGCCGTTATCCGAATTTTATCGGACGTGTTAACCAAGGAGGCATGCATCAGGAACATACTAAAAAGAATAACGTCCCCCGCCGAAAACGTAGTTGTCGCCCAGTGTCCGCCAAATTTTTCAACAATTTCAAGCGGATCATCGCTAAAATGCCCTTCAATCATATCCCGATCGACATCTGATTGTCCGTAAGTGGCGCGAACCTTATCAAATCGGTTAGAACCGAGACAGAAGACAATAGGGCCCATATCAAGCGATACATCACCGAAGGGAGTCCAACAAGAGTAAAGGTCTTGCGTGCCTCTCCCCATAAAAACGATGTCATAATGAATCGGGGAGCCTGAACCCGGTCCCGCCGTGCGAAGCCATTTGAAATCAAACGTCCGTGCCTCACCGCCAAGGAAGTGCTTGAAAAAGTCCATCACCGGTGTCCCTTCAACGACTGCCTTGAATGCCGGCAGCTGCGTCAACGTTTTATTCCCCATTGAACCCGTTGATGTCGGTTCGGGATACGCCGAGTTGAAGATTCCATCCATTAATGCTGTATCTGGGGCGAGCATGCCTTTTGCTGCAAGTTTTTCCAGAATCTGACGACGGGCTGTGAGCACAGCCGCTTTGTCGTGTAACCCACGAATTAGGAGATACCCATCCGTTGCTATCCGTTCTTTCAGAGCATCAGGGTCGTCAAGAATGTCATTACTGTCCCGTAAATCCGTGCTGACTTCCACCTCTTGATGCAAAAAAGGGAGTTTCATTTTTTAAAAGTTCCTTGCGGTTCATTTAGGATAATTTATGACTTCCGCACTCTCTCTTAAAGTCCCCCTGATAAGGGGAATTTAGGGGGTTTATAGTAAAATCCGAAAATAAGTTTACAGTTCATCAGGGAACAAACACCCTACCACCGCTGGCGAGGATTGTATCCTCGCCATTTTTCTAAACTTTTGATGGCGGAATTTCTCTCAACCAAGCAAGATTAAATCGATAGTGTAGACGGCTGCTAATCAAATGGATCATCCCATTCTGCCCTTGGCAGACAGCGAGGTATCCACCCGGCTCAGCACTGTTCAATCCCATGGTAAAGAGTCGTCCGTCCATCGTTTCGATCTCCCGGTCCTCGCCATCATCTGTAATCAGACGCGTATACTCCCACGTTTCGCCGTCATCATAAGACAATGCGCCAAAGAGTCCTGTAACAAGACGCTCATTCCCAGAAGCATCAACAATCGGCATCGGGGTCAGCTCCCTCCGATCACCTGTGAAGGAGGCGAGGAAAATTGGGCCCTCTTGGAGCCGTAGCAGCACGCACCGCTGTCCACCCGCAACCACTGGAAATCGACTTGCGCTGTAATGCCACGTCTTGCCACCATCTTCAGAGACACTCTTCGGCATCTGCCCATCAATCGTATCACCACGACCATACGCCATCAACCTGCCATCCGTGAGTTCAACCACAGCAGCGTGGATACCAGCGATCCAACCCCCCTGTCTGCCAGCAGCAAATTCGGGGATAGGCTGCCCTGCACCCGGATCATACCACGTCTCGCCATCATCATCGCTGAGCCATATCGCTGTGCCGCCGTTGCCACCGCTCACCGCATCGCAAGCGAGAAGTATAGAACCGTCCTGTCTACGAAAAACGGAAGCGATCGGCATGTGTCGGAGACGATGCTCAGGTGAAATAAACCGCGGTTTCGACCACGTCGCGCCGTTATCATCAGAATAACGCATCACCAACGCCAAAGGACCCCATGTCGCCGCAGCCGAAAGTCCATTGAAATGATAAATCCGTCCGTTCTCATTCCGCCAGAGAGACGTTGCGTGATTGTTCCGATCCGGCGGTCCCCAGAAAGGTTCCGCAGGTTCCCATTCCATCTCACCAAACCGCAACCGGCTCGCGGCAACCGTCAACTCACGCCCGCGTTCCGTAACACACGAATACCACGCCGCGAACATATCGCCATTCGGGCATTCGGTAATCGCTGGCACGTGGTTATGTGCCGAAAAAAGCGGTCCGTTTGAACCCGCTGGAATCTTAACGAACGTCAACGGTTCAGCGAAATAGGGTGCCTCAGGCGCAGGCGAACTTTCAGGTGCTTGTTTGACATCCCGTCCCCACAACGCCACCTTCGGCACAGGTGTAGGCAATGTCTGCGGCATCTCACCACAAACGACCCGAAACCCGATGTACCAGTGTTTATCTTCCGGTACCGCCCCCATCCGATTCGCAGAACGCAGATAACACAGCAATGTCGAATGGCTACCACCCCGCGTAACCCGATACAACCCCGCTTCTCTACCGACGGGATCCTCTTGTGGATGCGGTTCGTAGGGGCCGTACCAATCCTGACACCACTCTTCAACGTTCCCGTGCATATCGTAGACACCCCACGCGTTAGGCGGTGTTTGCCCGACATGTAAAGGGACAATTTCTTCCGTCCCACGACCTCTTCCTGCATCAGGATACCAACTTTCGCCAACATTCTTATGAAATTCTGGTGGCAGTGTATCACCCGTATGAAAATGCGTCGTTGTCCCGGCCCGACACACGTATTCCCATTCCGCTTCGGTCGGCAGTCGGTATGGCAAACCCTCTTTTTCGGAGAGCCATTCGCAAAAGCGCGTCGCATCGTGCCAATCGACAAACACGACTGCTTCATCATCATCTTTTGAAAAACCGACGTTCTGAAGGCTCGGCAACTCACGATGTGTCGGGTCAAACGCTGCATACTGGGCGTTGGTAACCTGAAAAATACCGATATAAAACGGTGTGCTAAGCCTTACCTCATGCACGGGTTGTTCATCCCAATCACCATCGCGGAGATGCGCCTTGCCTTCCGTCAATTCATCTGATAGCGACGCGTTCTCTGACCCCATCATAAAAGTCCCCGGTTCAATTCTAACAAATTGCATACCGAGCGAATTCGTATGTGTCTGTCCTTTAATCGCCATTTCCTGCATAACTTTCCTTTCCTACTCGGACATTGTCTTATAGACTATCCTCTCATCTTCACATCTGCCGCCCTCATTATACCCATTCTTGCTGAATTTGTCACCTGAAAATATAAAAAATATGGGTGTGTAAAGTTTTGCCCTTACGATAATAAATGCCAATACTGATGGACAGGATTTGTTGAATAAAGCGAGGGGAACTTTGAAGAAATCCGCAGAAATACCCAAGCAAAACACCCCAAGCAAAAACACTCTATGATGTCAGTAATTTTTGATCGTGAGGAAACCACCTTCCACAAGATATTCACACACCAGCATCGCAGCCAGAGTCTTTTGACTTCAATTTTTTCTGAGTATGCACGATTCCCCTCAAAAATTCGGTCTTTTTTTACGATCATTGGCGAACGGTTTAGACTTAACCCTCCATTGAACACCCATTGAATGCCATTGATACATATCCTTTCCTATAAGAACAGACCCACCCATGCAAGTCCACTGTAATACTTGTAGGAGGGGTTTCTAACCCCGACCATTTACGACATTTTTTGTCAAGTATCATAAGGAATTTCCACAATTTTTGTAAAAAAAGTAAATTTTTGGCATCACCGTGACCTTTTCTGTTTTTCTCGAGGTCTTGCTTTATGAATGGTGACAGAAAACTTCACGAACCTTTCAGATGAAATATTGCTGACGCGTATTCACAATGGAGATGATAACGCACTGGAAACTCTGATAAAGAGATATGAGCGGCTCCCGAAGACTATCATCTATTATGAGATCCACAACGTGGAGGCGGAAAAGGATATCTATCAAGAAACCGTTTTTGCAATTGTACGGCGCATCCGCCGTCGATCAGATGATATAGGGTCCGTAGAACAGTGGATGAAGCAGGTCGCGCGTAGTAAGTGTAAAGCATTCCTTATAGATGCCAAGAAACAGAGCATCATCCGGAATGCCGCTACCGCAGATGCGGTTCTATCGACTACTGAAGAGCAGGTGCAAAGTTACATACGTGACCGTTGTCAGGAGGAACACGTCATTGAAATCTGGAAGATAAGTGAACCTACAATTTGGTACGCTTATTGTTGTTTACATTACAAGAAAGGATTACAAAACTGTGCCAAAACGACTGATGCAAGCGATACCGCTCGCAATACTACTCTTGGTGGCGATGATCACTGTGGTGTTGCACGCCAGAGACGCGCCACAGGAATCTTGTCATTGTAGTCCCAAAGTATGTCAACCAGAAACTCCCATTCCGTGCCAACCGAGCGTCTGTCCATTTGAGGACATGAGATAAACGCGAGTGGGAAATCCACAGAGGACATCCCACAACGGATGTTAAAACCTATAGGAGGATGACAATGTTTTTACGAAAAAACTGGCTCCCGCTATCAGTATTTGTAGTGGCGATAGCAGTCGTTTGTGTTTATATGATACAGACCCAATCACCCAAGGCCCCGATCAAGATTTACAAACCTGTTGATCCCATAGAGCAGCCGACTGCGGAGAAGCCCCCAGTGGAAACCGAAGTTCCCGTTGGGGATACCTCACAAGGTGGACACTTCCATGCGGATGGTACATGGCACGTCGAACCGCACGCCGAAACACCAAAAACACAAGTCAGTCAACCCGAGACACCTGCTTATATCCACGATCCCGACGCAACGGAAAGACCCGACGGGTGGGATCCCGAGCTGGTGTTTGATGGCGGTCACAGCAAAAAAATTGATCTGAATTACCGTCCGCTCACCGAAGAAGAACAGGCGGAATATGAACGCCTGAAAGCCACAGAGAACCCTGAACATTATCGCAACTTTGAGGCAGGAATTCGGATTGTCGCGATATCAAATATCAAGCAAAAGCATCGTCCCGAGGTGACAGCTCGCATCTGGGCTGACCAAGAAGCAGGTCGGATTACTAAGAATGAAGCCTTAAAACAAATTCGAGAATTCAATGGAATTTTCGCTGACTAAAAGGAGGTTGCAATGTTTTACAGAAACTTTACTTTGAATCTTTTTACACTTTAGCAATTTTAATCCTATTTTTTCGTTAATAGCGACAAAGATGGATCAGCCGAATATTTCACCGCGAGAACTTGGTAAACTGATGCGTGAGTGATACGACTCGCGGAATCGCTATAACGGAAGTCAATAATGAAACACACGAACATTCCAGACATCCTAGAGAAACTCACACTTATGCGGAAAAGCCGAGATACCCTCAAACGGATTTACGAGCGCGGGCTAAGGCAACTTAAATATCATGAGGAGAGGAATCTACAGCGGGAGAGAAATTCTTTTGATACCTCGCTCCTAAAAAAGCGGGTAGCAGAAGCAAAAGCCGAGTTAGATAGGTACGAGGCGAACATCTATCACTTGGAAAAATGGAGAAATAAACATCAGAAAAAATAACCGAACACTGCTTTTCTGTCAGTTGACGAATCTCGTCATTAAACCAAACGAGACACTGTGAATAGGAGCGAGGGGACTTCGCCTGTCTAACAACACGATAATCCTGAAATTTTGATGCTGACAATCTGTATAGCCTTCCATCCTTCCCGCCTTCTACCCTTCCAATCCAAACTTTTGACAAAATATTTACACACCCCATCAAAAACATTTCCTTTGACTTTTTTCACCACTTCTGCTATATTATTTATAACTTGTAGCAGGTTCTTGTCCTTTTTACCCTTAAAGCGTATGGATTTAACCTTGGATAGTTGTGGGTTGTTATCAGTTTTCAAACCGGTAAACCGCGATATTCTGCACAAGAACCTCACAAACACAATTGCTTAGAGATCACGCAAATATCTATTTTACGGAGCAAGATTTTGAAACAGAAGATTATCTTTGGGGCACTCTTCCTCGCTTTGATAAGTTTTACAACGATTTGTGGTGCCCAGGATCTGGTCCTGCACCTCTCTTTTGACGAATTAGAAGGAAAAGTCGTGAAAGACTTGTCCGAATTCGGTAACGATGCAACCTTTAATAAAGGCAATCCAAAACTGATTGGAGGCGTTTTCGGACAGGCGATGGAGTTCAACGGACAAACCGCTGGCGAAATTGATGACAGCCCGAGCCTCGATATTGTTGATGGCATCACCATCGAATTCTGGGCACTCGTCAAAGGTGGAGAGGCGATCCAGAGCGGTGTTGAAAAAGGAGCGGCTTGGGTCTCCGGTCTGTATAATCTCGCAGCATTGTACAACGGCGGCACTATCCTTCAATTTTTTGACCTACCCGAACCGTGTAACGATGACAACATCGGTCCCAGTATTCAGGACGGTGAATGGCATTTTCTCGCGGGAACGTGGGACGGTGAGGACATTCTACTCTACATCGATGGCGAACTCGAAGCAGAGATGCCGTGTAAGGGCAAACTAACCCCGAACGACGAGTCGCTCTACATCGGCGCACGCGGCGCAAGCCAACGGTTCCTCACGGGTGCCCTCGATGAAATCAAAGTGTATAACTACGCCCTAACCAAAGAGGAGCTGCTCAAGGATATGGAGTCACCTGTCACACTGCACGTTGATGCACAAGACAAATTAGCAACCGTCTGGGCACGCCTCAAAACTGACTAACCGACACAGCAAAGGAAAATTGATGAGAACGACTCGTTATCTTTTTCCACAACTCACAGGTTACCAAAACCTGCTATACAAAAGTCCAACGTTTCTTCTTCTATTGTTAACCCTAACTATCGGCTGCGCGCTGCCCTTTAGTCAAAACCTAACGCCTGAAGAGCAAGTCGCAGTCGTCACAACCGATAAAGGTATAGTCGTAATTGAGTTCTATCCCGACGCTGCCCCAGTGGCAGTAGATAATTTCATCAAATTGATCAACCAGAAGTTTTACGACGGCTTAACATTTCATCGCAGAGTTGACGAATTCGTTGTTCAGGGCGGGTGTCCAAATGGCGATGGAACAGGCGGTCCTGGTTGGACAATTACTGACGAATACACGAATCCGAATCAGCGTCCACACCTTAGAGGTACAGTGGCGATGGCGCGGACACCGGCACCGAACTCATCCGGGAGCCAATTCTACATTTGCTTCAAACCCCAACCCACCCTTGACGGCAGTTACACCACCTTCGGGGGTGTCATTCAAGGTATGGATGTCGTCGATCGCTTACAGGTAGGCGATGTCATGACAAAAATCCGATTGGAGGCGAAGTCAAAATATGTTAAGGCAACACCAGAATAAGCAGCACCGACAGTTCGCATCCGCAGCACTTTTAGTCTTGGCAACGCTGTTTGCCACTTTCGTGCTGAGCTGCGCACAAGAGGAGAAGCAAGCCCCTGCCCCACGCGCACGCCGCACCGGTACAGGTACAACTTTAACCTCAGCAAAACCACAGATTGACCCCGCAACCGCAGTAGCCGTTATTGAAACGGCAAAAGGTACCATTGAATTTGAATTTCTCGCAACCGAAGCACCTGAAACTTCTAAGAATTTCATCAAAAACGCGCAGGTGATGTACTACAAAGGTGAAAAATTTAATCGCGCAGAAGAACTTCTCATCCAGGCAGGTTCAAAACTTGCCGCTGGAGATACACTCCCTATTGAGAATGGCGCGAAAGAGATGTCGAGAGGCGTTGTCGCTATGGCAAAAGAAGAAGGCACCAGCGTTTCGTACGCCTCCGAATTCTTTATCTGCCGAGACAGCACAATCCTTGATAGTGAATACACCATCTTCGGGAACGTCATCAGTGGAATGGATGTCGTTGACAGCATTGTTGTAGATGACGTAATTACGAACATTACCATCCGAAGCAAGGAATAACTATAAGTTATAAGTTATAAGTCACCTTCGGATATTATCAACGCATCCTTGTAACTGCCATTACTAAATTGCGGTCGCGGTATCCACAAGAAACCGTTGATAAAGCACAAGCCAGACTTATAACTTATAACCAACAACTTATAACTACTAAAATGGAGGCATATATGGCATTAACTGTTATTCGTACGGCGCGCCCGAGTCCTGTTTGGCAGGAAAGCTACGTGCGTGTGAAAAAAGGACAACGTCTCGTTATTGATGGAGAAGGGGCTTGGTCACCAGATTTACAAAACCGGACCGGATGGTGCGGGGCTGATGGTGTCCCGAAGACCCCAGGCTCCAGCGACTATCTACTCCCGGGTACTAATATCGGCGCACTCATCGCGAAGATCGGGAATACCGTTTTCGCTGTCGGTTCGCGCTACGACAACCCGGCACCTGCTGACGGTGTTATCTTTCTCGCTATGAACGAAAATCCGCAAAATAATAATCAAGCAGGCAGTTTACTCGCACAAATCATCATTTTTGATGATGAATAGCAGAAACTTTTTGACAACATACGCTATTATAATTATACATTGGGCGAATTAGAATCAGGAGTACGCAATATATGGAAGAAACCACCGCTCAAGAAGAAACACAGCAACTTCCGGCTGTCGATTTTATTAGCTACCTTGCGAACCTTGTAGAAACCGGACGGCTCTATTTAGAGGGGATCCCTAACCCTGAAACAGAGGAGGTCGTTATAAACCTCCCGCTTGTGAAACATATTATTGATACTATTGAGATGCTTGAGGAGAAAACCAAAGGGAACCTCACCGCCCCCGAAGCCAATTTTCTTGCGAATACGCTCTACGAACTTAGAATGAGCTACGTCCGTGTTATCAATACGCAGCAAGCAGCAGAAGCGGAAACAGCAGTTGAAGAAACTACAACTGAAGAAGAGGCCCCAACTGGCGAAACTGCAGCAGAGGCATCTACGGATGACACCGAGAATGGTTCCGAGTCGGAGGCACAATAAGGACTGAAACACGGCAACCGCGTATCATAAATCTGAATACCGCCGATTTTCGTGAATTATCTGCCACAAATGGGGTTAACTCCGTTAAACTTTCGAGGAGAACCATTTATGGAATTCTATCACGGCACGACGCTAAGTAGTGCAAGAGGCATTATTGAAAATGGGTTCCGCCCACGCGGCGGCGCGGTCTGGTTCACAACAAATTGGAACTATGCGAAAAACCGCGCCGAACAAAAGGCACGCCGAAAACATAGGAAACCTATTGTCCTGAAAACCGAGTTGGAGATTGAAAAACTGCGTACGTCCCTCGGTAACGGTAAAATTCACGCACGGGGCGGTGTCGTCGCGATTCACACACGGTTGTCTGTTCAACTCCTACAGTCTAACGTTTTTGAGTTGTTAGCGTGCCCAGTCGCACTCTCCCAATGGGTTAATCACCAACTCGGGCTTTACGCGCACAACGGCGTGAGCCGAAACCACTGGGGCATCGTGAAGTTGGCACACTGGATGAATAACCGGATGAAATCAGGCACAGGAAATCGGATCAGTCGGCAAGAATTTTTTGAAAAAGGCAGGCAATGGCTACCCGCATTCTTTGACAAAATCCCGTTCAGCCCTGAAGGACTCCCTATCCAACATCTTCAGAATGATACGATTGCAGTCCGTGTGCTGCACACCGATACACAAGCAGCACCGCACCAGGCCTCGAAAGTGGATATACGACACGCTAAAGCGATCGCAGATATTTCTGAGGGAAATCCTAAACGGCGGATGCGAGGACTCCAATTCCTTGAAAAAGTTGGAACGGAAGAACTTTTTGATTGGTGCGTGCTACATCTTGAAGACGAATCGGTAGATGTCGTATGCAACGCTTTGCGAATTATGTGCCGTTGTGATGACGGATATACGGCTCCGATTTTGCCGTACGCCGAATCGACAAACAGACGTATCCGTGCTGGCGCGCTCGCAGCACTTGCGAAACATGCCCCAGATGATACAGAGCGTTGGTTTGAACGCGGGCTTAAAGATCCCGCTGCCTGTGTACGCATGGAAGTCGCAAGACTTTTGCCGACACTTGATAGAATTGAACATCAAGACCTTTTTGACATTGCACGACATGATCCAAATCCAGCCGTTAAACGGCTTGCTAAAAAACGGCATTAAAATAGGAATAACTATAACAATTTCCAGCAGGTGTCTTGGTATTCTCTAAGCGCACCACCGTGAATAGGAGAATGAATTACCAACGCAAGATTATAATTGCTCTCGCAATGCTTATCAGTTTGCTCGTGACCGGAACAGTCGGTTACTTGGTACTTGAAAAAGATGGCGGGTGGCATCTTCTGGACGCAGTCTATATGACTGTCATTACCTTGACAACCGCAGGGCATGACGATCTCGAAATGAGCGACAACGGACGCATTTTCACGATACTCCTTCTCGTCGGGGGCATCGGAGTGTTCACCTATAGCGTCACTGTCGCTACCGCCTTTCTGATCGAAGGGCAATTACAAAGTTTTTTCCGACAACAAAAAATGGTCCGAACTGTCGATAAATTATCCAACCACTATATCATTTGCGGACTCGGCGATACCGGTGTCCATGTACTCGACGAAATGTTGAAGGCAGATGTCGATTTTGTCGGTATTGAATTCGATGAAGAACGGCTTATCCACCTCTCTGACACACGAGACTTTCCGTACCTTCACGGCGACGCGACTGATGACGAACTGCTCACGCGCGGAGGTATCACGCGCGCACGCGGACTTGTCACTTGTCTCAGCCGCGATCAAGACAACCTGTTTGTCGTAATCTCCGCGAGAAAATTAAATCCACACCTACAAATAGCCTCCAAAGCCGTTGAAGATAATTCGCCCGGGAAACTCGTTACTGCCGGCGCAGATGAAGTCGTACTGCCAGATCACATTGGTGGTATTCGTCTCGCGTCAAGCATACTCTACCCACACCTCGTAGAGTTTCTGGAAAATATCACGCAAAATCAGCACGAAACCCATTTTGCTGAATCCATTATCCAGCGAAATTCCACATTGGACGGGATTTCTCTCAAAACCGCTAATATCCAAGAACATACGGGATTGGTTGTCGTCGCAATCCGGGATAATGATGGGACATTCCTCTATAATCCGCCTGAAGATAAGAGAACCCAAGCCGGTGATGCCCTATTAGTCATAGCAAATCAGAGACAGTTACAAATATTACACAAACTCACAGGAGATACCAGTTAGCCAGAACGATTCAGTTGTGAAATCATAGCAGGTGCTGGCTGCTGACAACTGATAACCCATAACTGAGAACTGAATGCTTTTTAAATAAATCGGAAGGAACATCTGTATGCTCGCAACAGTCCTAAGCAGCGCATTGCTCGGAATTGATGCCTATATCGTAAAAGTTGAAGTCGATGTCGCCGGAGGACTCCCCGCCTTCAGTACTGTCGGTTTACCGGACAGCGCAATCAAAGAAAGCAGAGATCGGGTTACCGCAGCCATCAAGAACTCCGGTTTCTATTTCCCACAGACCCGAATCACAGCAAATCTTGCACCTGCGGACATCCGAAAAGCAGGCTCGGCATTTGACCTTCCGATTGCAATCGGCGTTATGGCTGCTACTAATCAAGTAGATCCTACGAGGCTCGAAAACGCCATGATTTTGGGCGAACTTGCCCTTGATGGAAACATTCGAGGCATACAAGGTGGGCTTCCAATAGCCATCGCTGCGAAAGAGAACGGAATAAAAGATCTCATCTTACCTGCCGAAAATGCTAAAGAAGCAGCAATCGTAGAGGGTGTGAACGTCTATCCGGTCGCGAGTTTATCGGAGGCTGCCGCATTCCTCAATTCGGAAAAAGAGATAGCACCAGAACCACATACACGCAACGCCGACACACATACCGAGCATTCAGAAACACACATTGACCTACTTGATGTAAAAGGGCAGGAGCACGTCAAACGTGCTATTGAGGTGGCTGCCGCAGGTGGACATAACCTGATTATGATTGGACCGCCCGGTTCAGGTAAGACAATGATCGCGAAGCGAATCCCATCAATCCTGCCAAGACTCTCAATGGACGAGTCCTTAGAAACGACAAAGATCCAAAGTATCATCGGTATCCTACCGAGCGATACACCGCTCGTCGTAACGCGCCCCTATCGTTCACCACACCATACCATTTCAGACGCGGGTTTAATCGGTGGTGGCAACGTGCCGCGTCCGGGTGAAGTCAGCCTCGCACACAACGGTGTCCTCTTTTTAGACGAACTCCCCGAATTCCGCCGGAATGTTCTTGAAGTCATGCGGCAACCCCTTGAAGACCGACGGGTAACCATCTCCCGCGCAGCAGCATCACTCACGTATCCCGCAAATTTTATGCTCGTTGCAGCGATGAATCCTTGCCCTTGCGGATTTTTCAGCGACCCAAACCGAGATTGTAAATGCACGCCTAACCAAATTCAGAACTATGTCTCCCGTATCTCCGGCCCTTTATTAGATAGAATTGACATCCAAGTCGAAGTGCCAGCAGTGAAATACGCCGAACTCTCTGCCGAAATAACCGGTGAACCGTCAGCACAGGTCCAAGAACGTGTCGAGGCAGCACGTCAGGTCCAACAGCAACGTTTCGCAGACACGACAATACACGCCAACGCAACCATGGAGTCAAAACAGATTCGGGAGTATTGCAAAGTTGACGATCAGGCACAAGACCTGCTCCGGGTCGCTATCAACCAACTCGGATTAAGCGCACGTGCTTACGATCGGATTCTGAAGGTAGCACGCACCATCGCAGACTTAGACCGAAACCCGAATATAGAAGCCGTTCACGTCTCTGAAGCCATACAATACCGGAGCTTAGACCGGAGCTTCTGGGAAAAATAACACGATGGAGAAGTAAAAGCATGCAACCGAATTTTATTGTTTTCCTAACAGACGACCAAGGCTACGGCGACCTGTCTTGTATGGGCGCGACCGATTTCAAAACGCCGCATCTTGACAGAATGGCAGCCGAAGGTGCCCGCTTCACGGACTGGTACTCAAATTCACCTGTCTGCTCCCCTTCACGTGCAGCACTCCTGACAGGACGATACCCATGTCACGCCGGTGTCCGCTCCATTTTAGCAGGACATCGCACCGCCACAGGATTACCACCTTCTGTACCTACACTCGCAACAGCACTTAAAGAACACGGCTATTACACCGCAATGTCCGGGAAATGGCATCTCGGACTCGCCGAAGGTTCACGTCCTGAACATCACGGGTTCGACGATTGGTTCGGGTTCATGGCTGGATGCATCGACTTCTTTTCACACATCTTCTACTGGGCTTTAGGACAACCCGGCATCGACCAAACACACGATCTCTGGGAAAACGGCGAAGAGATTTACCGAAACGGCGAATACTTCACCGAACTCATTACCGAATACGCCATCAAATACATCCGAAAATCCGTTGAACTCGGCAAACCTTTCTTCCTATACGTCCCTTACAACGCGCCACACTATCCGATGCACGCACCGCAAAAATACGTGGATCGGTTCCCGAACTTGCCGTGGGATAGGCAGATTATGGCAGCGATGCTCAGTGCCGTTGATGATAGCGTCGGCGAAATTTTTGCCGAATTAGAAAGACTCGGACTCGCGGAAAATACGTTCTCCTACTTCCAGAGCGACAACGGTCCCTCGCGTGAAACCCGAAACTGGTTGGACGGCACACAAGACCCCTACTACGGCGGCACGGCTGGTAAACTGAAAGGGCATAAATTCAGTCTCTACGAAGGTGGTATCCGTTCACCCGGCATTATGAACTGGCCCCAGCGAATCCCTGCAGGACAAGTAATCAATGAAGTCGGCGCAGCGATGGATGTTTTCCCCACCTTTCTCGCCGCAGCAGGTGGAGATCTGTCTGAGTATGAACTCGATGGACTCGACATCCTACCCACGGTAGCAAACGGTGAACTTATACCGCATCGCGACATCTACTGGGAGATGGGCAAACAGACCGCTGTACGTCGTGGCAACTGGAAACTGGTGCTCAACGGTCAACTCGTAGAAGGGGCACCGCCAGAAGACGATATACATCTCGCGGATCTCGAAACCGATATGGGTGAAACGGAAAATTTGAAAGACGCGCACCCCGAACTTACCACTGAACTGACAAACGCAGCACAAACATGGCGCGAAGGCATCGAAACACACTGGGAAACCGAATGGGTCAACCCGAACGGAACAACCGGTTATACCAAGGAAAAGTAAAGTGCTAACTGACAACCAAGATGCCTATGGACACCTGATTTCAGATTATCATAACGGTCAGGAAAACATTGAAATTGTGGAGAGAGAAGACGGGCTTATTGATACAAATCGTCAGGGGACTCGCAACTATTTCGCCGAATACGAAGATTGGGCTGATCACCAAAAATGCGCTATAGCATACACCACAGGACGGATCTTGGATATCGGTTGTGGGGCAGGACGGCACGCACTCTATCTCCAAGAACAAGGGTTTGATGTCTTAGGCACGGACAACTCGCCATTAGCCATCCAAACCTGTCAACAGCGTGGACTTAAAAATACTATCGTCACGTCTATCACACAATTAAACTCTAAAATCGGGACGTTTGATACGATTCTGATGATGGGACACAACTTCGGACTCGTTGGAAATTATAAAAGAGCAAAGTGGCTATTGAGACGTTTCACTGCCATGACAACAGATACCGCAAAAATTATCGCTGAAACAATGGATCCCTATCAAACAATGGAACCCGGGCACTTAGCCTATCATCAATTCAACCGAGATAGAGGGAGGATGAGCGGCCAACTAAAACTGCGGGTGCGGTACAAACAATACGCTACGCCGTGGTTCGACTACCTATTTGTTTCAAAAGAGGAAATGGTAGACATCCTTGACAGCACACCGTGGAAGGTCGAATCCTATATCGATTCAACCAACACACCAACTTATATCGCAATCTTAACCAAACGTGTGTGTCACTGAAATGCAGCTACGCCCTCCAACTCTGTTCAAAAGCGAGATATGCAATGATCCTTTTTAAATTTGCCTTTATCACGGATACACACCTCTATCCAAATGCTCCGAGAAACTTTGCCGGTGGACTGCAGCAGCAAAAAAACAGTCTCGCGCTCTATGAAAAGTTAGTTGAACAACTTAACGCCTTTGAACCCGCATTTGTAATTCACGGCGGCGATATCGTGTGTGGTGGGAACAGTTTTGACATGTCTGCAGAAGGATACGAAGCCGCACTTGACAACGCAGAACAACTCGGAAAGCGGATAAACGCCCCGTGCTATTATATCCCCGGCAACCACGATCTGCACCCAGAGACCGGTTCCAAAGATGCCTACTTAGCACGCTTCGGTATCAACGACATGGGGTCTCTCAGCTTCGTTCACGAAAACATTCGATTTATCCTCCTCGATTCACAAGAAGTACCGAAAGATCTAACGCATGGATACATCAGTACCAATCAATTGGCATGGGCAGAACGTGAATTGAAAAGGGCGCGAGATTACGACGAAGAGGTCTTCATCTTCTCACACCAACTCCCTTTTCCAAGCGTCGAATTTCAGGGAGTCGGTTCAAGGGTCGCTAACTCCGCGGAAGTGCTTGAAATCACTTCACCTTTTGATAGACAGATTCTGGCATTCTTTTGTGGACATTTGCATCTCAACCGTGTCTTCAGGGAACAAGGCATGTTGTGCATCATCTCCGCAGGTATTATCTGTTATCCGATGACGTGGCGGCAGGTCTTGGTCTACCCCGATAGAGTTGATGTCCGTTGCGAAACAGTCGATCTACCGGAGGCACTCGCCGAATCTGAGGCAGTTCAACCCGATAACAACCCTTACCTACTCGGCAGAGATCGCGACTTAAATTTCAGCATCCCACGGACCCCCTAATCTTGTTAGTGGCAACAGGGCAATCTTGAAAAGGCAGTGCTGCAGGCGGGGTTTCAAACCCCGCCTGCAAGGGGGGCTGCGTAAGTCCCATTTTGTTAGGAACAATAGGGCAACCTTGAAAAGGAGACAATCAGTTGGGAGTTTATCAGAAGACCTTGCCGTTATCAACTATCTCTTTAACTGATAACTGATAACCGATAACTGACAACTATTAAAATGATTGAAGTCCAAAATATCACAAAAAACTACGGTCCCTTCCAAGCACTCAAAGACATCTCTTTCCAAGTAGACAAGGGGCAAATCGTCGGATTCCTCGGACCTAACGGTGCTGGAAAAACCACAACCATGCGAATCATCACCTGCTTCATGCCCGCGAGTAGCGGACGTATCACTGTCGCCGGGCATGACGTTTTCAAAGAATCGAGAGAGGTTCGCAAACGCATCGGATACCTACCCGAAAACGTGCCACTCTACCCAGAAATGACGGTGACGAAATACCTGAAGTATATGGCAAAGATCCGTAGTGTACCGCGCGGCAGTATCAAAGGACAGTTGGATAACGCTATTGAAGCGTGCGGACTCACCGAGCGTAGACACCAGATCATTGGACAACTCTCCCGCGGTTTCCGGCAACGCGTCGGTTTGGCACAGGCACTTATCCATGAACCAGACGTTCTAATCCTCGACGAACCCACCTCTGGACTGGATCCACGTCAGATCGTCGAAATCCGAGAATTAATCAAGACACTCGGCAAAGAGCGGACGATCCTGTTCAGTACGCATATCTTACCTGAAGCCAGCATGACGTGTGAACGCCTGATTATCATCAGTAGGGGTCAAATCACGGGAGATGTGCAACTAAAAGACGGGCGCGCTATATCGAATCAAAGCGATACGCCTGCCACCGACACAGAAAACGAGCCAGTGCCATCCTCAACCCTCGCTCTTGAGGTAGCAGGTGCCGCAGCCGATGACATATTGAATGTACTCACGGATATCCCCGACGTAACGCAAGTCGAACAGACCGACTCCGGTACAGATAACACCGCAACATTCTGTCTCCATTACACATCCATAACCGATATTCGGGCAGCGGTAGCAGAAACCATCGTCGGACGCGGATGGCAATTGCTTGAAATGCATACGACTGAAATGTCTTTGGAGGAACTGTTCCTGTCTCTAACGGCATAGGGCGCGCGTTCCGTACCAGCGCTGCTTCCATCATAACTGGCAGGATTACGAGGGTTCAAGGGGTAGCTTGAGTTGTTCGCGAATGGATCTCCGAACCTCATCACAGATACGCATCGCATGTGCTGCTTCGTCTGCGGTCGCGAATTTGCCAGGATAACGCGGATCAACGGCGTGTTCCGACAACTTTGAAAAGTCATCCCGCCAAGCATCCCAAGCAGGAAGAGCCGGGATAATCAGGTTCAACAACTCTTTTAAATCGTGCGTCCTCGGAAACGGGATGTTCGCCTCTTGAAGCCACGCCTTTAGATACTTTTCAATACATTGCTGGGCATGGAAACAGATCGCATCATTTACTGGATGCTGTCCCTGAAGCACTTGCTGCGCTACAGTATAATCGCCTTCAGCTTTCTGCACCCATTCCGCTGTCAATGGATTCATCGCGTGTTTTTCCTTCTTTACAGGTTTCAAGAAAAAATTAGCAGTTTCATAAAGCACTTCGCCTTTTTCAGTGATCTCGTGGAGAAACCAATCGTTATACACAAGACGATACGCCAAGTCTTCAGGCGAATGCACAAGCACATGCAGATGGAAAGGACGCGCCAGACGCTCCCGAATTTCTATCTCGCGCTGGCGGGTCTCCGATTTCGGCACCGGCAGGACGACCAGCAAATCAACATCGGAGGACTCCGTGGGCGTACCATACGCATAAGAACCAAAGAGAATAACCTGGAGCGGCGCGAACTCGCGCACGATGTCATCACAGACTGATTGAATCTCTTGACGGGTAACCATGATCATCCCTTTCTGTTTGAAGTATTTCCCATAAGGGCACATCGCGAAGGTAGGTAAACGTCCAACGTAATTATGCCACATCTCCATCGCACACGCAAGAAAATTTTAAATAAAAAGCATTGATTTCTAAACGTATCTATTGTATAATCAACACTACCCAATCACTTGCATAAGGAGCCGCTACCACCTTAAAGAGAACACCTATGAAACTCGTTACCTTTCAAACCCAATCGACAGACACAACACCAAAACTCGGCGCATGGATCACTGGCGACCAAATTGTTGACCTCACGGCAGTCGCCTCGGACATGTACGAATTCTTTGAACAGAATTGCATCGCTGACGCACAAAAACATATCGACCAGACTGCTGACAGTATCTTCCCGCTCCCCGATGTGCAGCTGCTCGCGCCGTTTCCACGTCCGGCAAGCCTGCGGGATTTCGGCGTATTCAAGACCCACATGGATGCTGCCTCACGTATCACGGGTAAGGAGATCTCCCCGGAGTGGTTCAAACTGCCTAACTATTACCGCGGCAGCACGAGTCCATCCTCTATCGCCGGACACGAAGCCGTTGTTACGTGGCCCAACTACACAGAGAAACTCGACTTTGAACTGGAGTGGGGCATCTACATCGGCAAAACCGGCAAAAACATCTCCATAGAAGAAGCACCCGAGTACATCGCCGGTTATACCATTTACAACGACATCAGCGCACGCGACATCCAGTTCCGGCACATGACATTGTCGCTCGGTCCCGCCAAAGGTAAAGATTTTGATAACAGCAATATCATGGGACCCTGTCTCGTCACGCCAGACGAAATCGGTGATCCCTACAACCTCCGAATGGTTGCCAGAATCAACGGCGAAGTCTGGGCAGACGGAAATACTTCGGATATGTATTACTCCTTCGCTGAGATGATTTCATTTGTCTCACAATCAGAGACGCTACATCCCGGAGAATTTTTAGGGTCCGGCACTGTTGGAAATGGGTGTGGATGGGAACTCGACCGCTGGATTCAACCCGGTGATGTCGTTGAACTCGAAATCGAAAATATCGGTGTGCTTAGAAACCGAATTGGCGAACCAGAAGTAAATCCCGCAGAATGGACAGAAAAGGGTCTTTAAAATATTGGGTTTCTGCTCGGTTTTCTCCGTTGTCGAAAACCGGTCTCTGCTTAGATCACTGTAAAAACGCGGATGTTTCCGAATTAATGATATAAGACAGTCATTAGAATAGGTCAGTCTCGACGAAGATTCGATTGACTTGTAAGTCCAATTTTTCAAAAATAAAAAAATGCGACTTAAAGACAAAGTAGCCATTACAACAGGTGCCGCCTCCGGCATCGGAAAAGCCACAGCACTCCTGTTCGCTGAACACGGCGCGAAGGTCGTCGTCGCGGACATTGATGAAAGTGGTGCGAACCAAACTGTCTCCGAAATCCGAGACGCAGGCAACGAAGCAACCTACGTCCAAACCGATGTGACACTCTCGGATCACACCGAACGGATGGTACACGAAACCGTCAGCAAATACGGTAAATTGGATATTCTGTTGAGCAGTGCCGGCATCGCAATGCGACTACCAGTCGGGGACTTGCCGGAAGCAGATTGGCATCGCTGTTTAGACGTTAACCTCACTGGGGTCTATCTCTGCGCTAAGGCAGCGATCCCTGCCATGCAAAAAAACGGCTGCGGTTCTATTATCAACCTGTCCTCTATCTATGGTCTCGTCGGTGCAGATGTTCGGGCGGCGTACGTCGCCTCCAAAGGCGGTGTAACGAACCTCACCCGCGGCATGGCTCTCGACTACGCAGAGGACAAAATCCGAGTCAACTGTATCTGCCCCGGTTTCGTTGAGACCCCCTTAGTTGCCGGTGTCATCAAAACACCAGAGGAATATCAGGTACTTGCGGACAAGCACCCGATGCGCCGACTCGCGCAGCCTGAAGAGATCGCCTACGGCGCATTATACCTCGCCTCCGACGAATCCGCATTCGTCACAGGCATCGCCTTACCGATTGATGGCGGTTACACCGCAGGATAACAAATCCATCTATCTCCGCTGAATTCTTCACTTTCACCTTTAATTGTCAGAGGATTTACCAGTTTTTAGACAAAAATTCAGATTTTTTTCGCTTTTTCTAAAAATTATGCACAATTTCTCTCCCTAAATTGTATCTTTAATAATTGAACACTAAAAAGGGCAGAAATAAGTATAAAAAGAGATGTAACAATGGAGAATCCTGATGGAAAAAGATGATGTTCAACTGATTCAACAAATCTTGTCAGGCGACGAAGCGGCATTTACCCTTTTGGTCGAAAAGCACCAAAAAGGTGTCCACGCACTCGTGTGGCGGAAAATCGGAGACTTCCACATCGCTGAAGAAATTACACAAGACACCTTCCTTCAGGCATACAAAAAACTTTCAACGCTGAGGAATCCGAATCAGTTCGCAGGATGGCTTTATGTCATCGCGAACAATCTCTGCAAGCGGTGGCACCAAAAGAAGAAACTTTCGACGCAATCGTTGGAGAACGCATCCCTGGTAGAGATAGAGAACGTCTCTTACAAACACTATGTATCGGAGAAGCGCGAGACAGAAGCCACCGAGCAACGTCATGAGACTGTTAAAAAACTACTGGCACGACTGCCGGAGAGCGAACGCACAGTCGTAACCCTCCACTATCTCGGCGAAATGCCCATCAAAGAAATTGGCAGATTTTTAGGTGTGTCAGCGAACACTATTAACAGTCGCCTGCGCCGAGCGCGAAAGCGTCTACAGGAAAGAGAAGAACGCTTGATCCAAGAGGTTCTCGGTAGCGTTCAATTACCTGCTAACCTAATGGAGAACATCGGACGGCAAGTTACCAACATGAATCCGACACCCCCTTCGGTTGCGAAACCGTTGGCCCCGTGGGCAGCCATCGGCACGGCTGCTGTTTTGGCTGTGTTGGCATTCGGTACAGGCAATCGATACCTCGACCATTTTCAGCAACCCTACAGTTTCGAGGCACAGGCTGAACCCACGATTGAAATCGTTGATGCACGGATTGTCCTTGATATTGATGCAAAACCGGTGCTGCGAAATCCGATTCAACGGACGATTATCCCTCGCAAGCATAATAGCACAAACATTTCCGTTGATATTGAAAATCCAGACACCCATAAATCTGAAGCACAGTTATTTACGTTAGCATTTGCACAGGAAACACCGTCACAAGACGCGGCAGAAGACGCACTCGATCTCAAAGAACTGTTAGCAGCCATCAAACATCATCATGCCCTGCTCAAATCCGGTGAAGGAGAAGTCGTTTGGACATTTGGGGTTCCCCCATTCGTCGATACTGACACCCGTACTGTTGCTGGCACCATCGCCTTCAATACGGAGAAAACACGTTTCCATACAGAGAAGGCACGTTTCGATCCACCCGGAAAAACAACTATCCTTACGCCGAGCGGATCCTGGGAAATTCTGCCTCACAAACACAGAAAAACTGACTACTTCTTTAATAACACAGAAGAATCTCAAGGCATCAATCCTGAGCTTCATGGTGTGGATCCAAGACGGTGGCTCACCTTCTACAGCAACGATTTAGCAACCTATCTGAGAAGAGAGAACTTCCAGATCATAGGACGCGAGGTTTTCAACGATACTCTCTGTTATGTTTTGGAAGAAAAAGACGTGGATAGACCTAAAAAAATTTGGATCGCACCCGATCGAGGGTTCCAATACCTAAAACACGAAAGCCGACACCTGACCCCAGTAGACGCCCTGGACAGCGATATTCCGATGGAAGCACTCACCATCTTCCGCACGACAATCTCTTATCAGCAATACGAAGAGATATGGTTCCCTAAGTCAGTCTTTAGTGAATACGCTTGGGTCGACTTTAAGCCAGAGGATCCTATAATTTCTGGACAAAAATTGGAGATAAAGAATTTCAAAATCAATCACAACCTACCACCAGACACATTCACTGTTGATATTCCGGACGATGCCATGATTACAGTGAATCGAGAAAATAAGAAATTGTCCAAGGCAGAGTTCCTCAAACGCTACGGGCAACAGACTGATAACTGAAGATAAACCCATAGCTCAGAACCATAAATCGGACGAACGGTGCTTAGGAGAAAAACAGTGTCTCTTTTACATACGGATCCAATGCGCTTTGTGATTTTCAGTTTCGTCTTCTTCGCGTGCCTGACCACGGCTTTCGCGCAAGGAGAATTGCCGGTTTTACCAAAGAACGCCGTAGAAGCAGAAAGCGATTTCAATATGATCCTGCTCGGCATGCGGAACTATGACTTCGCCGTTCAATCCGGTGAAGGCGAATGCCTGTACGTCTTCAGACAACCCGGAATACCTGAGACCTATAGCACGTGGAAGGCGCGTCTCACATTTGATCCGAGGCACACCCGCATAGAATTTAAAGACAGCATTGCCAACAACATACAAACGTCAAAAGCAACGATCATCTCGACACCAAGCGGAACCTTAGAGATAACATACCCTGAAACAGGAAAACCGGACTACCATTTCTCGCAACGCAACAACCAAACAGATACCGATTTAGACGGTTCAAGAAGTTGGGTGGATCCGAGGCGGTGGCTCCACATCGTTGATGGAAAAGATCTACCAACCTATCTGAAAGAACGGAACTTCCGTATCCTAAAATCCGAATCTTTCAACGGTTTCCCGTGTTATGTCCTCGAAGCCAAAATGGATGCCGAACCTCTGCCAGATCATCAACAAGACGATAACTTTGAAAGAATTTGGGTATCGCCTGAACTCGGAATGCGTCTCCTGAAGTATGAGAGCCGATTTCTTCGTGAAACAGATTCCGCAGATGGACACATCAAAAAAGGGACTCCATCTGTCAGGCGTATTCGGGTCTCCTATGAACTACACGGTGAGGACGCATGGCTTGTTAAAAACGGGATCGTAGAGACGCTCTGGATTGATTCGGAGGGCACAGAACATCTCGTCAGCCGAGCCATCGTAGAGACACAAAACTTCACTGTAAATCGCCAGATGCCTCGTGAAATATTCACCATTGATATGCCTGAAGACGCAATGATTCAGGTAGAAGCGTTGGATAAAAAATTATCCAAAGAAGAATTCCACCAATGGTACAATGAAATACACCTGGAAGGCATAAGACTCATCAAAAATCGATAAGTGATGCAACAAGATTGACCTAAACTCTCTCGTCGGCGAGGTTCCCCAACCTCGCCAGTTATACGTTAGGACTTACACAAACTCTGCGCTGACCCTTTCTAGTAACCAGTTGGAACCCTCGTTTGAACCCCACCAGCAGTGCGTATTATGTAATAGGAGTTCATGAAAAAATGCGCGAATCCTGATACATAATACATAGCAGTTCATAGAAAAATGTGATATAATATAAAAAGGTGTAGACATCCCCTGGTAGGTGCGCTTTGCAAGCACGCCGATCGAATATCTATTGTTAATCGTCCAATTCACTAATAGTTTAAAAATGCGAAAATTTTCTTTAGCTGCCTTTCTCATTCTACTGCTCAACAGCGCGTACCTGTTCAGCTTCGGCGAACCGACGCTCTTTTACATTTCTAACGTTCTGCTCCACGTTGGACTCGGCATCGTCCTGATACCCCCGTTCTGCGTCTATGTCTATAAACATTTAGGGTATCGCTTGCAAACCCATACTCAGAAGCAAAGCACCTCAACGCTCGGACAATTGGGCGGTATCGGAATAGTTGTTGGTATCATCAGCGGTATCTATCTGATGATTGTCGGTGCGACAACCCCTTATCGCTGGCTTCTCATCACACACATCGTCAGTGTAAGCACAGGTTGCCTCCTGTTCTGCATTTACCTACTGAGAAGTGCTGAACTTCTTACACCACTGTTGCGGAAAATCACAGTAGGCGTATTGGCTATTGTCGTTATTTTCCCCATTGGTGCGAAACTCGCGCAACACTACCTTCCGAATGAAAGCTATCTCGTCAAAAATCCCGCACTGCCACCCACAAGCATGTACGAAGAAGGCGGCGGTACAACCGGTCACTTCTTCCCCGCATCCGTCGAAACAGAGACAGGCGCGCTCATCCCAACCGATTTTTTTCTTACATCAGAAACCTGTGCAGCAAAAGGGTGTCACCCAGACATCTATCGACAGTGGAACGAATCCGCCCATCATTTCTCATCTTTCAATAACCAGTGGTATCGCAAGTCAATCATCTATATGCAGGAAGTCAACGGCATCCAACCCTCCAAATGGTGCGGCGGCTGCCACGACCCAGCAATCCTCCTCAACGGCGTGATGGACAAACCGATTCGCGAGAACCTCCATACGCCTGCTGCACAAGCCGGCCTCGCCTGCACGGCGTGCCACTCTATCGAACGCGTTAAAGATACCATGGGCAATAGCGGATACGTGATTAAATACCCGCCACTCCACGACATCGCTGCCAGCGATAACCCACTTATTCGGAATCTGCACAACTATCTCATCCGACTCGACCCAGAGCCGCACAAAAAGAGTTTCCTCAAGCCGTTCCATCGTCAAAACACCGCTGAATTCTGTTCAACCTGTCATAAAGTGCACCTCGATGAACCGGTCAACAATTTCCGTTGGGTACGCGGCTTCAACGACTATGACCAGTGGCAGAAAAGCGGAGTCTCGCATCAAGGCGCGCTGTCTTTCTACTATCCCGAAAAGGCAAAGAAATGTGTCGATTGTCACATGCCACTCGTCGATTCTACAGATGCCGCAAATATAAACGGCAAGGTTCACGATCACCGTTTCCCCGCTGCGAATACGGCACTCCCCTTCGTCAACCAACACCCAGATCAACTCAAAGCCGTAACAGATTTTTTGCAAGATGAAGTCGTAACGTTGGATCTATTCGCAGACGGTGCACCGATCCCAAGCGACGGCGTTGAAGTCACACAAAATAACAACACACGGATCGATGTGGTGGTACGCACGCGGGGTGTCGGACACCGGTTCCCAGCAGGCACGATTGACGCATTCGACATCTGGGTGGAGGTGAAAGCCACCGATGAAACCGGCAAAACTGTTTTTTGGAACGGCAGGATCGCTGCACCCGATGGAAACGGACCTGTTGATCCGAGCGCGCATTTTTACCGCGCCTACATGCTGGACGCACACGGAAACCTCATTAACAAACGGAACGCTTGGGCACTACGAACCGTTTTGTATTCAAACACAATTCCGCCGGGTGCCGCTGATACCGTCCGCTACCGACTCGAAATCCCGCCCGATTGTGGGGACACCCTCACAATCGAGGCGAAGCTTAACTATCGTAAGTTTAACTGGTGGCACACACAATGGGCGTATGCCGGCGTGCGCGACCCAGAAGATACCGACTTCCAAGTGGATAAAGGCTACGATGACGGCAAGTGGGTCTGGACAGGCGATACCTCAGATGTCGCAGGAAAGATCAAAGCAATCCCAAATCTACCGATTATCACGATGGCATCCACCAAAGCAACCTTAAAAGTAGTAGACACAGACCCTGGGTTTCCGTCCACTAAAGTCATAGAGAACGCACGCGAACGCTGGAACGACTATGGTATCGGGCTTCTCCTACAAGGCGATCTGAAAGCCGCTGAGACCGCGTTCCTGAAGGTAACCGAACTCGAACCCGGATACCTTGATGGGTGGGTGAATGTAGCGAGAGTCAAAATTGAAGAAGGCGATATGCAGGGTGCCGAAGCGATGCTTGAGAAAGCATTTGAAATCCAGGAGACCCTACCACCCGAAAACCCGCACCGAGCGAAAGTCCACTACTTTTATGCTCTTATTCAAGAAGCACACGGCAACTACGACACAGCGATTGAGCATCTCCAGCGCGCCGCTGCGCAGTTTCCGCGCGATACCCGTGTCCGAAACCGGCTCGGACGTATGCACTTCCTAAAACGCGAATACGAAAACGCGCTAACCGAATTCAAGAAGACGCTCACCGTTGATCCAGAAGACTTGGACGCACACTACAACATGATGCGTTGTTACCGCGCCCTTAAAAACCCATCGCTCGCCGCGAAATCGCAGAAACTCTATCTACGTTTCAAAGCCGACGAATCCGTCGATGCAATCACGGGCATCCCACGCCGCGCCGACCCAAACGTCAATCGCGAACGCCAACGGATTCACGAACACACCAACAGTTATAAACCCCCATCCAACCCGTAAGCATCAGCAATCCTCAATTTATTTAAAGGAACAAAGCAATGATAATACCGCCGAATATGGAACATCAAAAATTGACGCTTAGGGGGTGTTTGGGATTAATAGTTTTTACCTTGTGTCTTTTGCTTGGGTTTTGGTTGGTTGTTAAGTTTGACATGTGTCCTTTCTTTCCAGCAGCAGATGAAGAAATCGGGTTAGGAAACCGTTCCACCACAGATTTCGGAGATCCCCCTAACAAGCGTTTTCAACTTGACAACTCGCATATAATATGCTATTTTATAAGAAAACAGCCTTCACTTGGAAAATCAACGCTATTTTTCGGTAACTATCTTGACAACTATTGCTACACAAACCCTCCTCCGGCAATTGCCCGCCATCGAAAAACTCCTGAACACACAGGAAATGCTTGACTTGCAAGCCACCTACGCGCGGCCGCTCATCACAGAAGCACTCCGCGCCGCCGTTGCTGATATCCGAAACGAGATCCTCAGCGGAAACTACACACAACTGCCAGAACACACAGAATACGCCGAACGGACACGCCAAAAAATTGTAGCCAAAACAGCACCACGCATGCGTCCCGTCGTCAACGCGACAGGCACAGTCACACATACCAACTTAGGCAGATCCCTGCTAAGCAACGCTGCTTGCGAAGCCATCCAGCAAGCCGCGCAAAACTACGTTAACCTCGAATACGACATTGAAACAGGCAAACGAGGACATCGCGATAGGATCACCGAACCGCTCCTGCAGCAGCTGACAGGCTGCGAAGCGTCCACGGTCGTCAATAACAACGCCGCCGCCGTCCTACTCGCACTGCAGACGATGGCACGCGGTAAAGAAGTCATCGTCTCACGCGGCGAACTCATCGAAATCGGTGGGGCATTCCGTATCCCCGACGTAATGGAGGCAAGTGGTGCGATACTCCGTGAGGTTGGGACCACAAACCGAACCCATCTCCGAGATTACGCCGAGGCTATCAATGAGAACACAGGATTGCTCCTCAAGGTGCATCCGAGCAACTATAAAATTCTCGGTTTCACTTCAACACCAACGATGGAAGAATTGACAGAACTCGGTGCACAACGCGGTATCCCTACGATGGAAGACCTCGGCAGCGGGGCACTCATTGATATGACGCAATATGGGCTGCCACACGAACCGCTTGTCGGAGAACGTATCGCCAGCGGTGTTGATATTGTTACTTTCAGCGGCGACAAACTGCTCGGTGGCCCGCAGGCAGGGATCATCGTCGGTAAAGCGGAATGGATCGAAAAGATGCGTAAAAACCCGATGATGCGCGCACTCCGAGTCGATAAACTCATCATTGCCGGCCTGTCAGCAACACTGCAACGCTATCTCATTGAAAGCACCACAATCGCTGAACAATTTCCGATGCTCAATCGTTACACCCGCCCTATAGAGACACTCCAAACCGTCGCCAAAGAACTCAAGGCACAACTCCAAGACCTCTTCGGCGAAAAGGTTAACATTCAAGTTTCGGAAACCTACGGGCAAATCGGGAGCGGCGCGCTGCCTGTCGAGACGTTACCCAGTATCGCACTTGTCCTTGAACCTTCGGAGATCTCTGCTGAAACGCTTGCTACACAGTTCCGAAGTACCACAACGCCTGTCATCGGCAGAATCAAGGATCAACAGTTCTGGTTGGATCTCCGCACGGTTTATGAAAGAGAGCTGGCGTGGATCGTCGAAGCCGCTACACAAATATCCAAATCGCTATGAGGATTGCCGACACGCTTCTCATTTGCATCACCTGTGTGAGTCTATCCGCCTGCGTGCAGAACGATGAAGGTTCATCCTTCACCGAACACACCGCTGAAATCGTTTCTGAGATCGACGGTGCCACAATGGTCTTAATGCCGGCAGGTACATTTCAGATGGGGTCCACGACTGGCGATAGCGACGAACAACCCGTGCATACCGTTACTCTCAACGCATTTTACATGGACCAGTATGAAGTAACGAACGCACGCTACCAAAAATTTGTTAAAAGTACAGGTTACCCGCAGCCACCACTATCGCATAACCCGCGATTCAATGCCCCGGATGCCCCCGTCGTCCGCGTGAACTGGCGCGATGCTGCTGCCTATGCCGCATGGGCAAACAAGCGGTTACCCACCGAAGCAGAATGGGAATACGCAGCACGCGGAAATCTGACTGGAAAATTATACCCGAATGGTGATATAATTACACATACAGACGCGAATTTCGGCGGCACTGGCGAAACAGATCAATGGAAATGGACGGCACCCGTCGGCAGCTTTCCGCCCAATGGCTATAACTTATACGACATGGCAGGGAATGCATGGGAATGGTGTTTCGACGAATACAACGGCGAATTTTATAGCATAAGTCCAGAAAACAATCCACGCTTCGGTAGAGAAATCGCGCCAGATAACGAAAACTTTCGGATCTTGCGCGGTGGTGGATGGGGCGGGAGTCCTGAAGACCTCCGCGTCGCTGATCGGTGGTATCATCTCTCATCTGGCAGTACCATCGGATTCCGATGCGTTCAAGACATACCGTAGACAAAAGAGCAAAAATAAGAAAACATGCAATTAACCCCAATATTGTTGAAACACATAAGAAACCCGTTTTTGACAACGGAACAAACGGGGCAGAAACCCAATATTTAAAAATATGGCAGTTGCAGTTCAACTAACACATGTCACAAAAGCATTCGATACGACGCTCGCCGTTAACGACGTGAGCCTGAATATTGAAAAAGGCGAATTCTTCTTCCTCCTCGGTCCATCCGGATGCGGCAAATCGACCTTTTTGCGCATCGTCGCAGGATTCTATAAACCCGATGCCGGCGAATTACGGTTCGACGATACCGTCGTGAACGATGTCCCCCCACACCAACGCAATACAGGGATGGTATTCCAAAACTATGCCCTCTGGCCCCACATGTCCGTCGCCGAAAACATCGAATACGGACTCACACTCCGTAAATTTGACAGATCGGAACGGTCTGAAAAGATCACACGCGCCCTTGAGATGGTACAGATGGTAGACTATCGCGATCGCGCCGTCAATACACTTTCCGGTGGACAACAACAGCGCATCGCACTCGCACGCGCCCTTGTTATTGAACCGAGCGTCCTACTCCTTGACGAACCGATTAGCAACCTCGATGCTGCGCTCCGGCAACAGATGCGCGACGAAATAAAACAGATCCACGACAGAACAAATATCACAATGTTCTACGTCACACATGACCAAGTTGATGCACTCTCTATGGCGGATCGGATGGCAATCATGCAGGACGGTATTGTCATCCAAGTCGGCACCCCACGCGAGGTGTATCAGTTCCCAAAGAACGCTTTTGTGGCAAGCTTCGTCGGCGAAACCAATTTCATCTCAGGTAAAGTCCAACACACATCGAACGGCAGTGCAGCAATCGAAACCGCTATCGGAACGCTTCACTCCGAAACTGTGTATCACGCCTTAAGCGAGGGAACACCCGTGCAGTGCTCAATTCGTCCCGAAGCACTCATCGTTAACGACAGCAACCACGCCGAAAACACGATAACGGCGAAGATTACCGCGGTCAACTACTTAGGCAGGATAGAAGAATACCAGTTAGTAACTGCAGATATTCCGCTCAAAGCCGTCCATTACAATCCCGGTATCGAAACAAAAAAACCAGGAGACACCGTGCAAGTCGCAATAGCAGCGAAGGCGATCATCCCACTCCCAGATTAAAAGTAGTAGGCACGTTCCAACGTGCCGTAAACAAAATTACTGCAAGAAACCAACGAAAAATGAGATTAACACCAAGTCAGCAAGAAGCTCTCAACATAAATAAACATGTCTGTGTAACTGCCGGTGCCGGATCCGGAAAAACCACTGTGTTGGTTGAACGTTACCTCAAAATTCTGCGTGAGGGCAATGTCACGCCGCGGGAAATTGTCGCGATCACCTTCACAGATAAAGCCGCCGCTGAAATGAAGGAGCGAATTATTGAAGAGATGTCTGAGAAAGTAGAAAACGCCAACGTAGAACACAGTAATTCACTTCAACGTTTTCGCGATGAGATGAACTCAGCACACATCTCAACCATCCACGCGTTCTGTTCAAGTATTCTGCGGGAATTCCCTTTCCAAGCCGGTGTCCCCGCTAACTTTAACACGCTATCAAGTATTGATCAGAAACTCTTACTACAAGAAACCCTTAAGAAAACACTTAAGGATATTGCTATAAACCAAGAAGACAGACATTACCCCAAACTCCGCCGTGTGTTACAATGCTATATAAACCGTCAAAAACTGGAAGAACTCTTTTCCACTATGGTGGACAAACGTGACATCATAGCGCAGCTCACGCGAGAAATTTATGACCGTCAAAGCGAATCCGAGATACGTCAGTCATGGCAAAAAAGTGTCTTCATAACATTGATGTCGGTACTTGATGTTGTTGAATTCATCCGATGCTTAAATGCCGTTTTGGTAGTTGCGAGTGCTAAAAATAGTGATGCGGTTAGGGATTTAACTCAACAATTAGAAACACTATCTGGGCAAAACCTAAACTCGATTGAAGTGTTGAACTTGCTTAAAGAAATTGCCAATTTAATCGTCACTGGAACAAATACCATTGCGAAAAGAGATTTTATGGGACTCAAAGTTGAAACAACACATATTGAGACCGAGATTAATTTTTTGGTATCAGCTGCGAAGAAGATTAAAGATACTCCTTCTCTCGGAGCGGATGATGATTTCCTGCTCAGTACAATCCGCGATCTACTTACACTCTACAAACGAATTCTCAACGACTATGAAATTGCCAAATTCTCCCAAGGCGCACTTGATTTCAACGATCTACAGTTGAAAACCCGCGATTTGCTCCGCAACAACGAAGGTATCCGACAGAAATTGGTATCCCGACACAAGTATTACATGGTAGACGAATATCAGGATACAAATGAACTACAGTACGAGTTGGTGATGCTGCTGACAAGCAAAATGAAAAACGCAAATCTATTTATCGTCGGCGACCCGAAGCAGAGCGTCTACGGGTTTCGCGGTTCGGATGTCCGCGTATTTGAAAAGACAGAAGAAAAAATCATTGAAAACGGCGGCTTCAAGGTCTCCCTCGAAGAGAATTTTCGTTCTTTACGCGATCCGATCGGATTCGTCAATTACTTTTTTGATCACTTGATGGGCGATGGAAATGAAAATGAATTTGAAGTGCCGTATGAAGCTCTTATCCAAACTCGCCACACGACTGTAGATGGAACTGTCAAGATTCTTCTCGGAAAACAGGGGGACGAAAATGTAAACGAGTACACCCTCATCGCACACCACATCAAAAACATGAAACTAAACAAAGAAACGGTGTGGCTGCGCGGTGATAATGGCAACGAAGTAGCGCGCCCGATTGAGTACGGCGATATCGCTATACTTATCCAATATAGAACACACCTCCCTGATATTGAACATGCCCTACTTGAAACAGGCATACCTTATCTTACTACTGGCGGAATCGGTTTCTATCAACGCCAAGAAATCTACGATTTTTGGAACTATCTCAATTTTCTCAACGCACCAACAGAGCATCATACATCTCTTGTCGGGGTCCTTCGCGGTCCAGCTTTCGGTATTTCTGACTCTGAACTCTACGAAATTTCGCTGCAACTGGGAGATAGTTTTTGGCAGAAAGCACAGAAACATCCAGCATGTACGGATAACCTCAACCGAGCAATAGCAATCCTAAAAAAACACATCCAGATCGCACACCGCATGTCTGTAAACCAACTTATCAGCACGATCGTTAATGAAACTGGTATGATTGGAACTCTGAAAACTGGGAAACAAGGACAACAGCGCTGGGCAAACTACCAAAAACTCTTAGAACACGCCAGAAATTTTGACGGCAATGAAAACACGCGAACCCTTGCAGATTTTATCGAATTTCTGGATATCCTAATTACGGAAGAACGTCGGGAAGGACAGGCTCCGATTGAGGCAAGCAGAGGTGCAATTCAAATCATGACAATCCATGCTGCCAAGGGGCTTCAATTTCCCATTGTGATACTCCCATGTCTCAATCGAAGCGGAAGACCAAACAGTGAACCTTTCATTGATGACGTATTCGGTATCGGTTTCAGTCCGCTTAATCCGGATAATGATTATAAGAAAACTGCACCAGAGATCGTTTCTTACATGAAAAATCGGGCGGACGAAAAAGAGGATGCGGAAAAGAAAAGGCTGTTTTATGTTGGGGCAACACGTGCCCGTGATCGGCTCATTTTATCAAGTACATCCCCAGATAATGGTAAGCCTCAACAAATTCTTGAATGGCTCCACACATACCTCGGTATCAGCGAAGAAGACCATTCACTGAGCTTGGATGTTGAACAAAAGGTATTTAAGGATGGTAACACAAGCCTCGAAGGATTCCATCTCCAAATTCCGATTTCTCGAGCACTTGCAGACCCCGAATCCGTGGATAAAATTTCTGATGAAACAACACCAATAGAATTCCCAGAACGTCCGAAACAGTTTCCCAATTCAAACGGGATCCATGCCTCTTTCTCCGTCACAGAACTTGCGAACTATGCCCGCTGCCCATTGCGCTACCAGTTGGAAAATGTGCTACGAATCCCAACGAACGGGCAAGAGGAAGTAGATCCTGACGCAGACGAATTGGACAACGCGATTCGCTATACCCTCACACGAATAAGACAGCAATCAGACACGGACAATCTTGACACGATTATTAACCAAACTGCTGAGAATTATTCCGAAGCAACGAGCAACTTAACAACGGTACTTCATACATCCGCTAATAATTTTATCAACTCCCAACTCGGAGAAACCGCGCTCTCAGCATCCGAAACTCGGACGAACCAGCAAGTCCATGCCGATATTGAAGGACATATTATTGACGGCAGATTCGATAGACTCTTTAAAGATAAAACTGGACACTGGCAGGTCATCAATTACAAAACCGACGATGCTCAGGATTCAGATGTGTATCATCCAGAAATGGAACTTTACGGTCTGCTTCTGCATCGACGCTACCCTGAACAACCGAGAGTAACGATTAACTTATTTTTTATTGAACAGGATCAATACATACAGAAGCATTTCAGGGTAGCAGAATTACAGGAAACTACCGAACGGTGGCTGGAAAAAATCTCGGCACTGCAGCAGGGCAATTATAATAAAAACACGAATCATTGCTGCTCCTGCCCCTACGCAGACTCAAATGGACAATGTATCATAACCGAAGGAGAAGAAGAATGAAAAAATTAATGCCAATCATCGCAGTTATCACGCTTGCCTGCCTTTCAATCTGGGCATGGCAACCCAGCCTTGCAGGCACATGGCGCGACGATTTTGAAGACAAAGACACCCGCGAATGGAAAATCTTTAACATCGACCGGAAGGTCGAAAAGTGGTGGATCGACGATGGTGAAGCCGTCGGCGAAATCTTTTTACCGGGCTTTATGAGTCTCTGGCTAACAGGTGAACTTACTTGGAAACACTACTCCCTCTCCTGTCGCGCAAAGTTGGTGGAAGATAAGAACGAACCACCAACCATCGGACTGACACTCCACGATAGAGGCGAAGAGGATAGCCGCTACCTCTTTTTTCTCGATTATATCTTTGGCACCGTCCGAATTATAAAGGCAGCTCAAAACGATTGGAACATCATCACCTACCCATTTGAAGCGGAAATTGATACCTGGTATGATCTGACCGCCACTATCTACGAAGATGGCACACTCGAATTTAAAATTGACGACGCAGTATTTATCGCGCTTGATGAGGATCTCTTAAAAGGAGGGCAAGCCGGTCTCGTCGTCGCAGATGGCCGTGCACACTTTGATGATGTCGAAATCACAGGCGAAAATATCCGCGACGGAGGCCCCGGAAAACCGCGTCCCGTTGAACCACAAACCAAACTCACAACGACTTGGGGACATCTGAAAAAAGGATCCACCCTCAGACCTCAATAGAACTTTAGGCTGGGTTGAACGGAACGAACCCAGCAACTCATCACAATATATCAAAAGAATGGGAAAAAATACAATAGGCATCGGCATTATCGGTATGGGATGGATGGGCATGACGCACGCTCGTGCTTATCGCCAGATCAAAGACCGGTTTTACGACAACCCACTTCAACCTGAACTTATCATCTGTGCAGATGATGTCGTCGAACGCACAATCGAGGCAAAAACGCGTTTCGGATTTGAACGCACAACTACCGATTTCCGAGATGTAATAGCAAACGAGGATGTCCAAGTCGTCAATATCGCCGCACCCAACAGTATGCACCTTGAGATCGTCGAGGCAGCAGCAGCCGCGGGGAAGCACATCTTCTGCGAGAAACCGGTCGGACGGAACCCTGCAGAAACAAAAGCCATCCATGCCGCCGCACAACGTGCAGATGTCCTGACCTGTGTGGGCTATAACTACAGATGGGCACCCGTCGTCCAATACGCACATCAACTGATTTCAGAGGGAAAACTCGGTAGACTCACCCACTATCGTGGCAGATTTTTCGCTGGCTACGCAAGCCATCCGCAAGCCGTGCTTTCGTGGCGGTTTCAGAAAGAAATCGCCGGATTGGGAACACTCGGTGATCTGCTTTCTCACGTCATCGACATGGCACACTTTATCGTCGGCGGTATTGACAGCATCATTTCGCAACAAGAGACATTTATCCCAAAACGTCCGGTAGCGACAGCAGGCACCGGCACGCACTTTACGCTTGGAGCAGACGGCAAAACAGAACCCGTTACCAACGAAGACTACGTCGGGGCTCTCGTCCAGTTTGAAAACGGTGCCAGAGGCACACTCGAAGCATGCCGAGTTATTAACGGCCCCAAATGCGAGATGGCGTTTGAAGTGAACGGTACAGACGGCGCACTGCGCTGGAACTTCGAGCAGATGAACGAACTTGAGGTTTACCTACCGGCTGAGGACGGCTCTCCTGACGGATACACCCGCATCTTGAGCGGTCCGAACCATCCGTTCCACAGCGATTTCAACCCCGGTCCCGGTGTCGGATTAGGCTACGACGATCTGAAGACAATCGAGGCACATCAGTTCCTGCAAGCCATCCATACAGGCAAACAGGGCAACCCAAGTTTCCAAGAGGCTGCCGCAGTCGCCGACGTGCAGGCTGCCATCCAAACCTCATGGGAGGAGGATCGGTGGATATCCGTATAAAACGGCAATCAGCCATCGGCAATCAGCCATCAGTAGAAATATCTATCGGATTTCAGAATTCAGGCTTCAGCAAGATACTCAACTACCGCACGCTGATAGCCAATATAATATCCTGCTGCCTGCTCTTTGTTTTTAACGCTGCTGCACAACCTCTACCGCAATTCACCGACATCACACAGACAGCAGGCATCGACTTCATCCATAATACGGGTGCCTTCGGAGAAAAATATCTTCCCGAAACGATGGGGTCAGGATGTGCCTTCATCGACTACGACAACGACGGATGGCAAGACATCCTCCTCGTCAACGGAAAAGATTGGGCAGGCAAGCCAACCGGAAAACGACAAACGATGGCACTCTACCGTAACAACAAGGATGGCACTTTCAGCGATGTCACCGAAAACGCAGGACTCGCCGTCCCACTCTACGGTATGGGCACTGCTGTCGCCGATTACGACAATGACGGTGATTCAGACATCTATATCAGCTGCCTTGAAACCGACAGACTCTTCCAAAACCGAGGCAACGGCACCTTTATAGATATCACAGAAGCATCTGGTATCCACAACCCCGGATTCGGTACCAGTTGCGCGTGGTTCGATTACAACAATGATGGACACCTCGATCTCTACGTCGCGAACTACGTCGAATGGAGCATCGAAAACGATCTGTTCTGTACTCTCGACGGTAAAAATAAATCCTATTGTACGCCTGAATCTTATACAGGACAATCCAGTAAACTCTTCAGAAACCGAGGCGACGGCACATTTGCCGATGTCTCACGTATCGCACGGGTTGAGGACGATACGAGTAAATCACTCGGTGTTTGTATCTTTGATTACAACGCTGATGGCTTGCCGGACATCTTTGAAGCGAACGACACACAACCCAATAAACTCTATCAGAATAATGGCGACGGCACCTTCATCGAAACCGCATTGGAAGTGGGGGTTTCTCATGACGAAAAAGGTGTTGCAACCGGCGCAATGGGTGTTGATGCTGCCGACTACGATCAGACCGGCAAGGAAAGTCTCATCATTGGTAACTTCTCTAACGAGATGCTCAACCTCTACCATAACGACGGCGACTTCTTCATCGACGACGCACCCGCCGCACACATCGGAAATGCAACGCTATTGACCCTTACTTTCGCATGCTTTTTCTTCGACTTCGATCTCGACGGAAACCTCGACATCTTCACTGCCAACGGGCACGTCGAAACCGACATCAACGCCATCCAGAGTCAGGTCACTTATGCCCAACCGCCACACCTGTTTCATAACGACTCACACGGCAAATTCACCGATGCCCTCCCTAAAGTCGGTGCTGATTTATCAAAACCGATGGTCGGCAGAGGCGCAGCTTATGGCGACATCGACAACGACGGCGACTGGGACCTGCTCGTCACCACCTCCAACGGACCCGCACACCTCTTCCGAAATGACGGAGGCAGCCACAATGCATGGATTAAGATCCAACTCGTTGGACAAGCAAGCAACCGAGACGGCATCGGCGCACAAATCCGAATAATCTCTGCTTCAGGAACACAGACCCGAACCATCAAAAGCGGCTCCAGTTACTGCTCACAAAGCGAACTCACCGCCATCTTCGGCATAAACGATGATACGATTATCGAAAAAATCGAAGTGATATGGCCCAGCGGCACCATCAGCACCCGTAAGAACGTCAAACCTAACCAACGCATCCATATTGAGGAAGAGGCACCGTAGACGCGTTTCCAACCTTGGAGGAAGCATGATAAAACTCTTATATTACACGCTTAGCACATTCCTTATCTTTTTTGCGCCCCTCTCCATTGTTCTCGCAAAAGCCCCGGAAACTGCCAAAATCGTATTTAGATCAGGGCGTGATGGCAATTTTGAGATTTATATCATGAACCCAGATGGATCTGACCAGAAAAACTTAACCCAGCACCGTGCCCAAGATGTCGCACCTGTCTGGTCGCCAACAGGTAAACAGATTCTTTTCCAATCGGATCGAGGCGGAATAACGGATCTCTATCTTATGGATGCAGATGGAACGAATGTACGTCAGGTCTTCAAAAAATTAATAGGTAGAGAGTTTCCAACTTGGTCACCTGATGGAAAAGCACTCGCTTATCACCGATTTCACACATTCTCTATCTACACCGCCTCAATTGACGGAAAAAATGAGGAAAAACTCACGGAAGGTTTATGGCCCGCGTGGTCTCCCAACGGTTCCGAGATAGCCTTTATGGCAGGCGAGTTTGTTTGGGCTGACAACGGCAATCTCCAATTTCCGGGTGTCAGAATCGAGATCATCAATCTACAAACGCATCTAAAAGAGGAACTTCTTCCAGGGAGTATGTTGATGTATCGCCCTGCCTGGGCACTCGATAGTACTCAGATAGCCTTTACTTGGAACGGTAGGCAAAAGAACGGTTTTTTCGATCGTAATAGGAGACTGCATACCATAGATATCCATGTTGTGAACCGAGATGGTAGCGGACTCAGGAGAATTATTGAGTCGGGAGAAGACACTGGCGTATCTAACCCTACTTGGTCACCGCACGGGAATGAACTCATTTACACCGCTTACAATCATCAAGGTCGTGGCTCCAGACAGATCTTCAAAGCCAGTTTAGACGGCGGTGACCCAGAACAGCTCACACGCCGAGGTGATAACTTCCGCGCCGATTGGTTCGATCCGGCGTTTGCTTTGCCGGTCTCGCCTCAGCCGTTTCTCCTGACAACGACATGGGGGAAACTTAAAACCCAAAACTAACGTTCTATAGAATGGCTTCCTTTTCCAAACTTTGAATTTTCAAATGCAGGGAGTCAACAAGTCTAACTCATAAACAATGGAGAATCCAATAATGAAAAAGAACTTACCTATATTCGGCATAAAAGCCGCTCTTCTATTATTGATCAGTATTTCTCTCGCTCTGACAAGTTGCGAAAGAATGCAGAATCAGGTAGGTGTTCCTTCAACACCATCAGCAAAACAAGCGATTGCCACAATCGGTCCAGCGAGCGACAGTAGCGTAACTGGAATGGCAGTCTTTACACAAAACGGCGACCAAATCACGCTCACTATTGAGATTCAGAACGCATCTCCGGGCATCCACGCCGTTCATATCCACGAAAACGGCGATTGCAGCGCACCTGACGGTACATCCGCGGGCGGTCACTGGAATCCCACAGGTGTCGCACACGGAAAATGGGGTGAAGGTGAATTCCATCTCGGAGACATCGGCAATATTACCGTTGGCGAAGACGGCACGGGCAGTATTGAATTGACAACGGACCTCTGGGAAATAGGCACCGGATCTGACATAGACGTTGTCGGCAAAGGCATCATCGTTCATGCCGGCGCAGACGATTTTACCTCACAACCCTCAGGTGCTGCTGGCGCACGCATCGGCTGCGGCGTCATCACATTAGCAGAATAGCCGCTCCAATTCCACGCTCACTGGCGAGGTTCCCTGCGGAAACGCCCAATATCAGGGATACCTCGTCGGTGAACACCAGATGCCAGTCTACTCAAATGTCATCTACTTTCACCCGAACGCGGGCAGGAACGACCCAGGCGGGTACACCTATAGTTGGGGTGATTACGAACACACCAATCGCTATAAAGTGATTCGGCTCATTGAAATAGAAGGGCAATCGGTTTTAGAAAGGCAAGCACCCGGTCTGCTTCCGTTTACACCGTTGATGCAACCGCCTGCAAGGATGGACCTTGAACGTTGGGTTCAAGAATGTGTTAACATAACAATGGCTGTACCGGTCGATCAGGAGACCCAAGCGGATTTACTGTACGCTACTTCTCTCTTCGGCTGTATAGTCCATAACTCCGAGTTGTACGAACGACTCATACCGGAGGAACTTATGCAAGAATCTAAGTTTTACCAACGCCAAATGGAAAGAGCCGCTAGAGAGACTACCATCGAAAACACTCTGGCTTTGCTGGAAGATCAATTCCAGGCAGAAGCAGTGAATGCCTTAACGCCTGAACTTCGCAGTATAGACGATTTGCAAAAACTCAAGCAGTTACATCTTGCCGCTGCGAGGGTGCAAAATATTGAAACCTTCGCGCAGATGCTGCACGAATAGTAGTCAGGAGGGCGGTAGGAACGGGGACATCTTTTTTCAAAGGAGGAGAATGCCACGCTAATCTACGAAAAACGCAATACGCCAGCAAAATAATTTGTTGCCATCAGCAGAATGTTACACTTTCCATCAAAATTATTTTTTTTTACCGCGGGAAAATTTCACAAAAAAACGTCTCCGAACCCTTACAGTGAGGGGGTTCTCTGCTGATGACCCCTATACCCCGAATATTACACTGGTGTAACATTTTAAAGGGGTAAACTCCAGGGTCATTCAATCGTAGGTTTTTTGTGTTGCATTTTTCACACGTGATAATACTTAATATATGTTATGCATTGAAACAACCTATTGAAATTTTCGCAGCATTTCGCTAGATTTCGCAAGGAGATAAAACTATCAAAAAACTTGACAGCAGATCCGAGATAGGTTAAGATTAAACAAATTGATATTGTAAACCAAAACGAAACTTGAAAGTTTTCTGATTAAACAAAAAGGCATAAATCATGAAAACCTATCGCGTTGCCATATTAGGATGTCGGAGTCGTGGCACCTCGGCAGCAAAAGCATATCACGCACATCCACGCACCGAAATTGTCGCACTCTGTGACCTCGTTCAAGAACGGTTAGAGACGCTCGGCAAGATCGTGAACGTCTCAACACATTTCACCGACTTAGACGAGATGATCCAGCAGACAACACCCGATATTGTCGCCATCCCGACAGCGACAGAGGCGCACTATCCGCTCTGTATGCGTGTCCTCGAACACGGCGTGAATATCGAGGTAGAGAAACCGCTCTGCATCGATCTCGTTCAAGCGGATGAGGTGCTGGCGAAAGCGAAAGAAAAAAACGCTCGCGTCGCCGTACATCATCAACGGCGCACAAGTCCTTCGATGCATGCAATCGCCAAAGCCTTAGACGCAGGAAAAATCGGTGACCTCCGTTACATCTACGCCAGCGGGAAAGGGTATTATGCAGGTTACGGGTTAATGAACATCGGAACACATGTTGTCAACAACATGCTCCGTTTCGGTGGACACTGCCGAAGCGTCGTGACACAAGCGACAACAGGTGGGCGCGCCATCACACACGACGACGTACTCCACTCACCAGCAGGGATGGGCACAGTCGCAGGCGAATACACCACATCAACCCTCCAGTTCGACGGAAATGTCACCGGCACCCTCATCCAACACCGATTTCCAAAGGTCGATACCGATGCTTACATGATGGAACTCTACGGCACTGAAGGTAGACTCATCTGGTCGGAATTAAAAGGTTCGTGGTGGCTGCCTACACCACATTTTGTCCCCGATGGCACGCACGACCAGTGGGAAGCACTCCCTTCTATCTATCCAGAGCATTTTGATCGAAATAAAGGCGCAGATGCTGATGATTACTGCTTCGTTGAAGAATATGTGAACGCACTCGACGAAAACCGAGAACACGAATCTAACGGCGAAGAAGGTCGCCACGTTATTGAGATCTTGATGGCAATCTTCGAGTCTGCTGTCTACGGCACACGCGTCGAATTGCCGCAGAAAAACCGAGAACATCCGTTACTACGCTGGCGTGCCGAAGCGGGTTTAGGCGAAATCAAAGAGATGCCACGCGACTACGGCACATGGCTATCACTGGAAGATGAACGTTTGTATAATTAGGACTTACGCAGCCCCACTGCAGGCGGGGTTTAAAACCCCGCCTGCAGTTCGCTTGAGGACGAGCGTTTGTATAAGTAGTTGTTAGTTTTCAGTTTCAGTTAAAGAGGTTTATTGTGGCAGTGGCACCATTTGTAACCGCCACAAATGGTTACTGACAACCGAGTACTGACAACTATTCCACTGACAACTTCTAAGGAAAAAACCATGCCGAACCCTACGATGAATGCTGACAATCTACCGCCGATTCCACTTACGGAAGAACAACGTTTTCTCTTTGATACCCGCGGGTGGCTCCTGTTCCCAGGCGTACTCAGTGAAACTGAGGTTAAAGAGATGCGGGAGTTCTGTTACCAACTCAAACAGGATCCTGAGTCAATCCCTGAACATCATCGCTCCTCTATTGGCGGCCCCCTTGAATCACTAACAGATCATCCGGTTGTGCTCGGATTCATGAACGAATTTCTGACTTCCGGCTATGCCAATGAGAATTGCTACGGATTCCGGTTGGAAAGCACATTCCTAACTATCCGAGCAAACGGACACGATAACTTCCAACCGCACGGCGGACGCGGGATGCTCAACTTCCCGGGCAATTCGCACACCTATCATTTGCACCACGACAAAGCACACAGCGGGTTGACGCGCGTCGTTTGGGAGCTGAATCCAGTTCACGAAGGCGGTGGTGGAACAATGTTCCTCACAGGTAGCCATAAAGGCGCGTTTCCTGCTCCGAAGTCAACAGCAGATCGCAATTCACCGCTGTGGGAGGATTATACCTGTCCCGCTGGCTCCATGCTGGTTTTCACAGAAGCGATTACACATACCGGTGCGAAGTGGACGGATGAAGAAGTCGATCGGATTGCGATCTTCCAATGCTACAATACCGTTGGCAACAAGTGGCATAAGTGGGACCCTCATCCGAAGCACCTCGAAAAGATGCCGTTTAAACGTCAGACGCTCTTCCGTCCCGTCCACTGTCAGGACAACACGCCAACATTGGATGCAGTGTAGAAACATAGGAACCCAATCAACACCGATGCAGTTCAAATTCATCGGAAACCCGTTTTTTTGACCAACAACTCGACTCTGAATACAATAGAAAAAGGCACGAGTTGTTGATCAAAAGGGAGCTTTTAACAGCAAGTCTGCCCATACGCTAATCGCTATGGGACCCCGGCGTTGCAAGCTTCGCCAAAAGGGAGCGAGAACCTAAATTATTAAAAAAATGAAAATTACGAATGTCAAATCTTTTGCCTCAGCGGATGGTTACTTTTTTGTGAAAGTCGAAACCGATGCCGGTATCTACGGTGTTGGAGAGGGCGGATTACGCCGCCGCTCGCTCGCCTTAGCCGAAGTCGTTCGCTCATTTGAACCGTTCCTTATCGGCGCAGACCCGTTCCGGATTGAGCATCTATGGCAAGTAATGTTCCGTGGCGGCTTCTTCCCAGGCGGTGTCGTCCAATCCGCCGCAGTGAGTGCCGTAGATATCGCACTCTGGGACATCAAAGGAAAAGCACTGAATGTCCCTGTCTATGAACTCTTAGGCGGACGCACCAGAGATAAAGTCGTCTGCTACCCGCATAACGGTGGCGGCACGATTGATGCCCTCATCGAGAGCTGTCGGCAAACCTACGAAGCCGGTTGGAAGTTCGTCCGATGGAGCGTGGTTGACAACTCTGAGACAGAAAGGTTTGAACCCAGACGCGCGATCCGAAACTGCCTTAAGCAGGTGGAAGCCGTCCGCCACGCATTCGGCGACGATCTCGAAATACTCATTGACGTACATACCCGCCTCGATCCAGCGGATAGCCTCGATTTTTGTAACAAGGTCGCACAGTACAATCCATTTTTTATCGAGGACCCCCTTCGAGCAGAAAATCCCGCCAGTCTCAGACGGCTCCGGCAGCAGACCTCGGTGCCAATTGCTGTCGGTGAACAATTCGATAGCAAATGGACATTCCGCGAGGTCATTGAAGAAGAGCTCATGGACTACTGCCGCGTCGATCTCTGCATTGCTGGCGGTTTAACAGAAGCACGTAAAATCGCGGGATGGTGCGAAACGCATTACATCTACTTAGCACCGCACAATCCATTAGGTCCTGTATCCGCTGCGGCGTGTCTGCATCTCTCTCTGTCATCGGCACTCCTCGGTGTGCAGGAACTCCCACGCGCACCGATGTCCTCACTGACCGATGTTTTTCCAGTGCAGATACCGTGGGAATCAGGCTATCTCTTACCGCCTGAAGGCCCAGGACTCGGCATCGAATTCAACGAGGATGCCCTGACCGATGTCTCAAACCAAGAATATGGACCGCCGCACGGCTATCAACGCGATGACGGTGCCTATACGAATTGGTAATTTTAGAAGGTACAGAAACGCACAAATCCCAAGAAGTATCACGAATTAACCAGAAACCTGCTCGTAATGAAATGGAGAGCAGAACAGGAGGCCATAGATAGAAAGATGACAACCGCTGAAATTAAAGAAATGGCAACGGAATATATCATTAATACTTACGGTGACAGAAGTCTCGCATTCGTTAAAGGCGAGGGACCTTACCTCTGGGATGCCGATGGCAAAAAATACCTCGACTTCCTCGGTGGACTTGCTGTC
>JAJEGI010000013.1 GCA_022819945.1 Candidatus Poribacteria bacterium | reverse complement strand
GGTTAGGTTAGTTCGGTTATAGACTTCTCCCTGAATAACCGAGTTGTTGCTTATTGCAACGCTTTTAATTCACCCCATGTCGTTGTGAGTTTACCAGCAGCGGAGACGTTACCCCGAAGGTGCGTCGTCGCCAAGACGGAGACTTCACCGTCGAGAGAGACGTCTTGAATCTGGTAGTAGTAGACGACATTGGGTTTCGCAGTCTTGTCTTTCCACTCGTAGAGCGTCCGCTCAGAAGTGGTGCCTTGACCTGCGACAAAATGAACTTTCGTGAACTCACCGTCTCGGGTTTCGCTACGGAGGATGTTGAACCCTGCGTTGTTCAGCTCAGATTCGGTGATCCAACGGACAACGATTTCACCGGTATCTTTCAACCGTTCCGGACGGAACTTCGAAAGCGATACGGGGAGGACACCACCGACAGAATGACCGGGTGAGCCAAGATCACTGGAATGCCCGTAATAGGTATCATCAAGCGTCTTACCGATCTGATTACTCATATCGAAGAGTTTCCAAGCACCCTGTTTCATTCCGTCAACAACGCCTTTCGCTGCACCTGTATCTGGCACACGAACGAGAGAGACACGGACGTTATCAGCGTTTACAGTCGCTGGCAGATCCCAAGCCACTGCCTGGAAGGACTGAGCATCGGGACGCCGATTATTGGTCGGTGCTGCACCGAGATTACCAACCGTCTCAACAGCGTGATAGACGTTATCCTTTTCCCACGCTTCAACCTTTATCTGGAACCCGTAAGGATTCAGGAGCAACTGACCCGCTCTCCGACCGACCGAATGGATACGTTCATCAGGAAGTTTGGTCTTGTCGCGACCGTGGCGTGCCACAATCAGATACGGCTGGTTCGGTGGAATGACATGAGCACCGAGCGTGAAGGAGATAGACAGATCACCAGCGAATGAACCGTCCGCACCATCAGCACTGTCCTTGTCGTGGTTGGTGATAGTGATTCGCCATTTCTCGACACTGACACTCTCCGTAGCCGATGTATTGAGGAGCTCAATCCACTCTGGCAGGTCTCGAGGGCCCTGGGCGGGCATGACTTCACTAACGATCACCGAGCTACGTGTGGTCTCATCGAATCTGTTGTGCCTGGCATGTGCGCTAAACGGATGTCCCGGTGTGCCACCGTTCTGGGCATTCGCAGCGGCACTGCGTTTATAGCCGATCCCCGACCAACCGTTATCATCATCACGGAAAGCCGTCTTATCGTTCTGGTTCTTGTCTGTCGACTTCGTACCATCAATACCCGCGTGCTGACGACGTTGAACGGTTCCCGCTGCCAACTTGTTGTTCGTCCAGTTAGGTGCTGGGAAGTTGCTCAGCGGCCAGAGGTTCGTGAATCGAGTGCCGTCATCAACTTTCAGGTTGCTGTGATAACCTGCCACGTCTCGGATGTTGTCATGATCGGTAGAACCGTTCCTTCCATGCTCATCTCGCAGGATCAACACGAAGTTGCCATCGTCTGGCATCGCGTTGAAGGTTGACGCGACCATATAGCGTGCCGAATTCTCGTTCACGCCCCGCACCCAGTTCGCTTCACCGGGTTTCGCAGGGGTCCACGTATTTCTGGCACCGAAATTCCAACCCGCAGCTAACGGATGGTTCGGATCGCCTGTCGGATCTTTCTTAACAACGAGCAGAATACCGCCCGCAGGAACGTTCCGATCCGCGCCTGTGAAATCAATGAGATCATTATCCGTACCGACAGCGGTGGTGATTGTGACTTCATAGTTCTTGAGGTTCACATTACCGCCAGAGACGTTTTTAATTTCAATCCACTCGTAATCTGGATTGGTGTGGTTCGCGATCTCGTTAAAGATGACCGGACCGCGATTGGCGTTGGTTGTTTTGATGATGGGAACACCAGCACGTTCTATTTGACCCGGTGTGCCTCTATGGTTCGTCGCATAGAGCTCCGACGATTTCGTCCAACTAGCGGATTGATGTCCCGCTTCATATTGCTGTCCGGGTTTATCTTTATTGTCCCGGTACATAGAGATGAACTCTACCCTACCACTGCCATCCGCAGCACCACTGTTCCCGTTCTGACCTTTACCGAGCACCCAGTCATCACCAGCACCAACGACGTTACTGATACGGTCCGTTTCTTCGGCAAGTGCCGGGCGACCTTCTTTACTACTAATCTTTATCGCAGAAAGGGCAAAGTCTTTCGCGTTGGCACCGGAGGTGCGGTTGTGGAGTTCAATCCACTGTTCACCGAGGTATGCAGCTCTATCGTCAACGTTCCCTTGGTCAACAGCCCACATCACTTCGCTGAAGACGACTTGCAGAGGTGTCGCACCGGTAACTTTCACATTGACCGTACCACCAATGTCAAACAATCTTTCGAGGTCTGGCATCTTTTCTTCATCTGATACCTCTGACCAACTCGCCAATTTGGGTGTGAGATTACCGAAAGGTGGCGGATTCATTTTATCACGGACAATAACGATGTATTCACCCGCCTTGAGCATCGCTGCTGTTGGCGTGGCAGTCGGTGTTAACCCGCTGAAAGTCATAGCTGCTGCAGCACTCATATTATCAGATGTATCCGCTACTGCGCCTGCCGCAACTGTGACTGTTACTGAAGTCGTATCGTAGTTAATTGTAACATCACCAGAGTAGACATCTCCGGCTCTAGTGAGCGTACCAAGCGTACCACCTGCGACCGTGACTTCGGTTGCTTCATCAATAGCTGCGCCCGCTGCGAGTGCTACGTCATCAGCAATAGTAATCGTTATTGGCAGTGTGCGACCACTTTGCCCGCTCGCGCCCATTGCAATCACTACTGTCGGATCAGTCGAATCAGTGGTAGCCGTTACTGATGCTGCAGTACCTGTTCCTGTTGTGTCAGGGACATCTACTGTTACCTCTGTAGCATTGAGAACAGGTGTGATTTCTACAGTCCAAACCATAGACATAGTGTCACCAGCAGTTGCCGGTGCAGGTGTGCCAGCGACACCACCCGTAACTTCAACTGTTGGCACTGTGACTGGATCCGAGAATGTCAAAGTAGCCGTAAACGGAGCATCAACCGTAGCACCAGCGGCAGCTTCAATCATCACGGTAGGTATCGGAGTTTCAAACTCAGATACGATTGTGAACTTCTCTCTCATCGACGCGGTGTTACCTGTACCGTAGACAGTTTGGCCTTGGGAATCAAGTCCAGTTGCTGTATACACTGCATCTGCATTCACGCTTATCCAGATATCTATCGGGAGATCAGAGGCATCAGCGTCCTCACCACCAAAGCGTTCGGATGGTACCTCGAATGTTACCCAGAAAACGCTATGATCTGCTGTGTCAGCATCAATAGCTGCAGCAATAGTAGGTACGGTTTGACCAGTTACCTGATGCTGAAGAGCTGCCACAGTAATGGGATTAACAGCAGTAGTTATCAAGTCCACAGCACTAGCTGCTTCTGCTGCTGCGGTAAGAGTTAACTCTGCGGTTACAAGGTCATCCGCTGCTGCGGTTGCGGGAACAGTGGGAATGGCAATTGATGTACCATTATATACGTCTTCGCTAAACGTGATCTTCACGACGAACTGACCAGCCGCCGTCGCCCCATCTGCAAGAGCAGGAGTAGCACCATCTGCATCATCCACAAGCTTCACTTGCATACCGTCAACGGTAGAAGCAGTACCAACCATAATACCCACCAACTCAATAGATTCCACCGTTGGGGCATCTGCGTGGGTGTGAGTACCTATAGTGGTTGGGGTACTAGCGGGATCGCCATGTTGAATGCCATCAACCTCAGGAGCAGTATCGTGAGCCATGGCGGGTATCGCCGCGAGTGCGAAAATTAAAATTAAACTTGCTAAGGAAAATGTCATTTTGCGAATTGACATGTGTAATTTTCCTCCAAATGTAATAGAAAAAATAGTGTTAAGTCTTTTTCAAGTTGCCAGTTTCCAGTTACGAGTTGCCAGTTAAAGAGTGTCCTGATTCTCCGAAAACCTCTTAACTGGTTACTGGACACTTCAAAGACTTCCATTCAACAGTCGAATGGATTCAGGGAAATAAACCCATTCTTACAAAATAAACTAACCTTTTTGATTCGGGTGCGTTGTGTGCGATCCCCGTCGTGCGGGTGATGCGCGCTCGAGGCTTAGTGCTTGTTGCTTGTAGGCATCAATGAGTTCCGCCTCGAATTCTTGCCAGATCTCCAGTTTACGCCAGTTCGATACAAGTGGTTTCGGTGAAGCCGGGCTCGTTGGCAATTTCGCGGTTGCTTTTTCTGTCAAATGACATCTGGCAAGCCGTCAAGATCTGCTTTACGCTGACATGTTTTGATATGCGAAATTCCGTCTGTTGATAAAGATTAGCGTTTTTGATGATCGCTAACCCTTTTCATCCGAGCTGCCACTTAAGCAATACACCCCGAATTAAGCCTCGAATCCATATACTAAGACAATTACGTTTAATTTTCAATAATAGTTACGAATTTATCTTAGTATTTTATATTATACAACAAAATTTAGGATTAAGTCAAATTTTTTTTCATTATTTTTTGATTTATTACAATTTTTTCGCAATAAAAACCGTTTTTTCATGCTTCTACCGCCGAAAAGCGGTTTTGCTGAAGCCGAATTTGTTGTTTTTACTGTGCTCCTCACCTGCGTTGCATTTTATTATCGACTGGATGGGTCGATACAGTGCTGGTGGGGGTATTGATGTAATCAAATGAGATAATGTATAAGCGGTTTTGCTTACAATTAATATATTTTACACCAATATATTAATATTATACACAAGTTTTTGTATTAAGTCAAATTTTATTTTGATTTATTTTGATTTTATTAATAGTGGCCAGTAGCCAGTGGCCAGTAACCAGTTAAGGTTTTTGATGTTTTCAAGGTTTACGCGGAGTGTCCGGTTCGGTTGCAAACCGAACCTGCGGGGCCTGGGGATGAGACGGTTTTTGTCGATGAGAAACAAGCAGTGGGGGATAGGTGTGAAAGGTGGGTCTTTAACCCGAAACACGTGCTGGTTGCATTCCTATTTTCAAGGTTCCCTAGGCCTTGAAACGCAATGCAGGCACGTGTTCGCGGGTGTTTTTGTTTTCTATGGAGGAGAATAACATCTTCCTCACGTTAAACATTATACGATACATTTTATGATTAAGTCAAATTTTTTTGTGTTTTTTGAAGAAGCCCGGTGCGGTTAGAGACTGCACCTACTGGCTTGGGGGGGACGGTTTGGTAATGACGCGTTTGATTTGTGCGTTGGGGCCGCCGACAATGATGCTGGCATCGGTTGGGTGGAGGGCAAGTGCGTAAGCCCAACCGTTTAGTGCGGGAATCTCCTGCGTAACTTCCACTGAATCTGGATCGATAAGCCGGATCGTGCCATCAGCACAGGCGGTGACAATCGTTGTGCCGTTGTTTAGCCATGCGACCTTGAGGGGTGCTGCTTTGAGTCGTGCGAATTTAACCATGCGTCCGATGGTTGGCTGCCAGAGTCGGACGGTGCGGTCATCGCTTGCGGAGGCGACCAGAGGGAGCCCTGTCTGCTTGGGACGGAGTGCGAGGTCGTGTGCGGGTAGCGTGTGGTTGTTCAAGCTTCGGATGAGTTCGCCGGTTGTCAGGTTCCAGACGCGAACATTCTGATCTACGCCGGTGGTTACGAGCGTTTGCTTATCCTCCAAGAAACAGAGGGCGGATACACCGCGTGAATGGCCTTTCAGGCGTTGCGTGGGGGTTCCGGTGCGTAGGTCCCAAAGCATAATGTCTCGGTCTAAGCTGGCGGATGCGAGTGAAGCCGGATTCTGCCAAGCGATAGCCGTGACGGAATCGCGATGCTCGCTAAGGGTCCGGAGCGATTTTCCGTTGGGCCAGGAAAAAATCTCTATGGTGCCTGTGGTTGCGGGGTTTCCGCCGCCGACAGCTAACCGATTTCCGTCGGGCGAAAATGCGAGTGCGTGAATGTTCCGGGCTTGGACGGGAATCGTCCGTTGTCGCTTGAGCGTTTGCGGGTCGTAAATATGTAAGCCTGCCTGCGAACAGGCGACGACGGATTTTCCGTCGGGCGAAAATGTGAGTGCGGTGATCGGTGGCATGACGGTGGGTTGGTGGGCACTGGTATCGGTACTTAAGGGTTTATGTTGGCGTTGATTGCCTTTCCAGTTGCCGTAGTCTGCGCCTTGTGTCATCCATTTTCGGATAAGATCGATTTCTTGTGTTGTCAAGGGTTCGCTGGTGTCTGGGGGTGGCATGATGCCGGTTTCGCCTTCGGGTAAGGTGATGCGTTGGTAGAGCCGCGAATTTTCGGGTTCGCCAGGGATAATAATTTCTCCGTGTTGGCTCGTCTCGATGCCGTTCAGGCTGTCGAGTTGGAGGTCGCCCTTCGGTTTCGGTGCGCTGTGGCAAGTGAAGCAGCGGTTTTGGAGGATTGGTAGGATTTGTGTCTCGAAATTGATTTCGGTTTGGGGGTCTGCTGCGATGGTAGGTGGCGCGAAGATTACGATGAATATGAAGATAAAGATAAGCATTGAATCGTATCCAGTAGTTTATGACCTAATGGTTTGTCGTGAATTCGTTGCAGGTTAGTAGGCTCCAGACTATATCTTCGAGGGTTGCGCGTTGGGTGTTGGCGGTTGCGTTGCTATCAATGTGCTGTGCCCAAAACTGTTGCTCGGTCTCCGTTGGGTGCCGGTTTAGGGCTGCGAGGTAGAAGGCGTTAACAATCTGCATGGGCGATTTTCCGGTGGCGATTAATTTATCGAGCCGACTCTCGGGTGCGCCGATGCGAGCGTTGAGGAGGTCGCCGTTGAACAGATGGAGTTTCCGTTGAAGTCCGTCGGTTGTTTGCGTGGGACTCTCACAAGAGGATTCACGTGCGCATCTCCCGAGAATATCCAATGCGTCGGACTCAGTGTTGGGATCAAAGAGAGAGACGGCACGGGTGCCTTCGGGTTCGTTGCCGTAGGTGTCAGGTACGCCGAGGACGTCTGAGATTGCGTCCGCCAAGACCTCTGGTGCGAGGGGTTTTTTGAGTGCGTGGGAATAGAAGCGATCATCGGTTGCGTTTTGGGGTATCGTCTTTGCGCTGCGTGCGTAAGCGTCACTGCGTGCGATACGCTTGAGTGTCCGTCGTAGGTCGTAGCCGTGTGCCACAAAATCGTGTGCCAATTCTGTTAGCAATTCGGGGTGCGTTGCTGGATTCGTGGCTCGGAAATCGTCGACGGGTTCGACTAACCCGCGTCCCATGAGTGCTTTCCATAACCGATTGACGATGGCTTTGGCGAAATATGGGTTGTCTGCGTCCGTTAGCCAGTCAGCAAGTTCGGTTCGACCGTCGGTGACATCAGTGGATAGGGACCGATCGCCGGGAATTCGGGGGATCGCCGCTTCACGTGTTGCGGGATGGATAACCGTGCCAGAGGGTTTGACTTTGATCATTTGTCCGTTGGCTTCTATTTTGGCGAAGATCGCTGCCAATCCGTGATAATCGTCCTGCGTCCATTTGTCGAGTGGGTGGTTATGGCAATTTGCGCATCGGAGTCGGGCGCCCATAAAGAGTTCACTCATGAATTCGGCTTGTTCCCCTGCGCTCCCGACGGTGCGATAAAAATTTGCTGGACCGACTTGATGGGAGTCGCCTGTTGCGAGGATAACCGATCGTGCGATCTGATTATATCCGACACCCTCTTGAATCTGCTGTGCGAGCCACTGGTGATAAGCGAACGCGCCTTGCGTGTTTCCGCCTTCGGCATGGATTCGGAGCAGCTTCGCCAGCTGCAGTGTCCAGTATTCGTTAAATTCATCGGAGTCGAGCAGTGCGTCTATCAACGTTTCTCGTTTATTTGTGTCCGGATCTGCGAGAAATGCGGTTACTGCCGCTGGGGTAGGGAGCCGTCCGGTAAGATCAAGTGTCACTCGACGCAAGAAGGTGGCATCATCGGCAGCTGGAGACAGAGGTAGTTGCAGTGTTGAGAGCAATTTGCGAATTTCGCCGTCAATGCTTGTCTCCGCCGATTCTGAAGGTGTATGCGTTTCATCACTTATTGGAACCTCGTTCAAAGGGGTGATGAATTCGATGGGTACGACTTCTGTGAGATAACGGGCAAGGATAATATGCCGACCGCGGCGACGGACTTTGGCGACGGCGGTGGCTGTGTCGATGTCAACGGCTGAGGTGTCTTCGGGTGTGAAGACTGTCCATCGGGTTACATTTTCTGTGGTTCCATCTGAAAAATGGGCGGTTGCGTGGAGCGGGATGGGATTCTCCAGGTTCGAGATGATATGTTTTTGTGGGGCTATTTCGATATGCTGCAAATGGCGTAGCGTTTCATAGCGGGCGCCTTGTTGGATCCAGTTGAGGAGTAATTGCGCGCCTTCTCCATTTTCGTTCAGGACCTGTCCGCCGCCGTGTTGGGTTTGCGCTGTCGGTTTTAGGAGGATCAGGCTTTCTTCGGGTCGCATGAAGTTGATACGTCGTCCGGCGAATTGTCGGACAATGGCTTTATAGTCGGCTTGCGGGTTACCGCCGAAGAGTGAGAGGTTAAAGTCGCCTCTGCCGGCGGCTGCGCCGTGGCATGCCCCGGCATTACACCCGAATTTTGTGAAGATGGGTATCAAATCGTTTTCAAAATCGACGCGATGGGGTATTGCGAAGTCAGATGGTTCGTCGTTTGCTATGGCGGTGTTTTGGTGGATGGGTGCCCACATAATTGATACGGCTAATAGTGTTGGGATTATGCGCGTTAATTGGATTGGTTTCATTTTTTTGTCCTTGTCTAATTTATTTTATCGCTCGGAGGGCTGGGAAACCCAGCCCCTACGGTCAACCATCAACGGTAAACTTTATCGATCATAGGGCGGGGAAACCCAGCCCCTACGGTTATAAAGAGTTCCGTTTAGCGTGTAATTCGCGTCCCCAGCATCGTCTGAATTTATTATTTAATATTCCTCAGATTTTTAATTATCAAACTCACGTTAAGCGATTAATTCGGAAACGACATTGGCACCGTCAGGGGCAACGCGGACTGGACGACCGTCGCTGGTGTGTAGTTCCAAACTGGGGTCAATGCCGAGGAGTGTGTAGAGTGTGGCTGATAGATCCGATGGCGTTACAGGACGTTCCTTCGGAAATTCGCCGAGCGCATCGCTACTGCCGACGATCTGGCCGCCTTGCACGCCGCCCCCCGCCAACATCACACTGAACACGTTGGGCCAGTGATCGCGTCCGCCCTGTGAGTTAATTTTCGGGGTACGTCCGAACTCACCCATGACCACTACGAGTGTTTCATCCAACATACGACGATCGGTAAGGTCCTGAATCAGCGCGTGCAATGCGCGATCAAGGGACGGAAGATGCGCATTCCGATCTGTCGGGTACCGCTCTTTTAACTGGAATATATCTTGATGTGTATCCCAACCGGTATGGTTGACAGTCACGAACGGAACCCCGCGTTCGACCAATCTCCGTGCGAGTAGACAGCTGAGTCCAATTTCGTTCACGCCACCTGTTCCGTACCGATTCAGAACCTCTTGGGGTTCATCAGAAAAGCTGAATGCGCTCTTGGCTTCAGGCGATGTTATCAGATTGTAAGCGCGTTCCAATTCTGGATCCGAAATTGTTGGCACGCCAGCATCCTTGGCACTGCTGAATGCGTTGAGTGCGTTGACAAATTGTCTGCGTTGCGAGAGACGATCCATATCAATACCTTGATAAAAATCGAGATCGCGGACTTTAAAGCCGCCCTTCTCATTCTTGTTCCCTTTATTAGCGTTCCCTGCAACAGAAAATGGACGGGTCGCGCTCGGTAAATATCCGTTTCCGGACACTTGACCTGTGAAGTTCGGGACTGCGATGTTTGGCGGTAAAGCGGTTAGCGCATCTTCTGAAGCGTTTTTACTACTTTGGGATCTGATATGGGCAACCGTTGCGCCAAAGGTTGGATACGCTAACGCAGGCGTGGGTTTGTAGCCTGTCATAAGGTACTGCGTACCGAGGTTGTGCTCACCGAGCGGTGAAGTCATTGAGCGAATAATGGCAATTTTATCCATGATGGCTGCCGTTCGCTCCATGCATTCACTGATGTGTACGCCTGTGAGATTCGTGGGAATGGTTTTGAGGGGTCCGCGAACCTCTTGTGGTGCGTCAGGCTTTGGATCGAAGGTTTCCAGATGGCTGGGCCCGCCGTCGAGCCATATCAGGATGCAGGATTTTGCTTTTGCTGTGGGGCGAGGTGACCTCGCCCCTACGGCAAAGGCGCGTTGTAGGTGGAAAAAGTCGCCTAATCCGAGTCCAAGTGCTGTCAATCCGCCGACGCGTAGAAAATCGCGGCGGCTCATACCATCGCATCGTTTTACCACGTTCATGATGTCTCCTAATCGGAAGCGTTGCTACGGTGTTCCTGTGCTTTGTCGGGCTCCATCGTTTCGCCTTCTTCAGCCGGGCCCACTGCGAATTCAATTTTATCAATACCTGCCTCTTTTGCGATATCCATGACCTTGACGATCTGCTCATGTAATACTTCTCGTCCTGATTGGATCGTAAGCATAGCTTTTTGTTTTTCGGGCAAATTGCGGAGGCGAGTACTCAATTCGTCAAGCTGGACAATGTTTCCGTTTAAGAGTATTTTGCCAGCCGCTTCACCCTCGATGGGATTTTTAATGACGATTGTAAGATCGCTTACATTTAACCATTCTTCAAGCGTGGCAGGTTTTACGCCAATTGCCTCTCCGACAGCCCCAAGAAGGTATGGATCGGGACGGAGCATCGGTTGCGTGAAAGCGAAGTTGTGTAGGACTTTTCCATCTTTGGCGATGATCACCGTCTGCGCGACGTTCCGATTTAACCCGTAGCTGCCTGGACCTTCTCGCCCGTCCTGAGAAACACCGAGTAAGACCTGACTTGGGATATGTGGGACCAACTTACTGGCTTGATTCTCCACGGTATCTGGCGTGTCCCCTAAAAACACGGCACTCATAAGCATTGGCTGTTCAGATTTCTCGGCGATTTGCGCGAGTAAGCGGGAAATGCCAAGCAATCCGCGCAACCCGAGCCCGCTTTCATCCTGTAGGAAGAGAACGAGTACTTGTCCGTCTGCCTTAGCGATGACATCGGACATTTTGCCCTTAGTTTCACCGTTGATGCCCTTAGCCATTAATGGTGGCAGTTTTTCACCGGGTTGTGGACCGGAGAAGCGTGTTGCCCCCTGTACCTTTTTGAACTCAGCGGGGTTTTTCACTTCAACGTTCTCTCTGCGGTATCGGTTTTCGTTCTTCCGCGCTGCTGCGGAGCCACGTTCAGTTAGGCGCCGCAACATTTTCAGATCCGCGTTGAGCTGCTCGACCAAGGCTTCCAACTCATCAAGCTTATCCTTTTTATTTTCCGTCTTTGCTGCGAAGACGCTCTCTTTCATGCGCCGCAATTTTTCCAGGTCCGCGTTGAGCTGTTTGACCAATGCTTCCAACTCATCAAGCCCACTCTTTTGGCTTTCCCGTTCTACTGCGGAGACATTTTCAATTATGCGCTGCAATCCTTCCTGAACCATCTTGATCTGTTCGGCAAACTCTTCCTTGTGATCGCTTTTACCCTCCATTTCCTCTTTGTCCCGCTGCATCCGTTGATCGTCAGCAGGTGCTTCGTTTAACCATTTCTCCAGCGCAGAGGCATCTGCTCCGGTTGCGTCTGCGACGGCACCGAGGAAATGTGGATCGGCATAGAGCATCGGTTGTGTGAAAGCAAAGTTGTGTAGGACTTTCCCATCTTTAGCGACAATAACCGTCTGTGCCACGTTGCGGTTCAGTCCATAACTTCCGGGGCCCTCACGCCCATCGGGAGAGATTCCTGTTAATATCTCGTTTGGCATCTCTTCGTTTAACATGTCATGCGCCCAATCCGGTAAGGTATCCAGATTATCTGCGAGGAACACAACACCTATCTGAAGCCCTTGATTAACCTTTTCAGCACTGGTTGCCTTGCTATGCTTTCTCTGGAAAACATCAATTTTAAGAAGCAACTTAGACACGTTGACAAGCCCTTTTACGCCGACTCCATTGGTATCTTGCAAGAACAACACGAGCGGCTTTCCATCAGCCTTAGCGGTCATGTCAAATGTTGTTCCGTCAATTCTACCACGAATGCCGGTTACTGTCAACGACGGGAGTTTTTCGCCGGGTTGCGGTCCAGAGAATATTCTGTTTTCTTCGGACTGCTCAAACGCGGTTGGGTCTTCCACTTTGATGTATGACTTGTCTTCGTATGCTTTCTTACCCATTTTCTCAGTTTTCGCTTTTTGCCTGTCCTGCTTTTTCTGAGTCTTATCGACCGCTTTTTCTGATTTCTCAGGTGTCTGCACGAACAGAGAGACTTGGAAAGTTTTCAGCGGTACCAACTGTGCCATTGCCAATATGGGTAGACAGGTTAGGAGTAAGGTCGCTATCATTAACCGCAAGCGGGGTTTCAGTTGTACGTCTAACCTTCGATTGCTTTTCAGGATAGCGTCAATCCGAGATTCCAACCGTGATGGCTGATTGAGGGACAAAGCGAGTGGAATGGCTCTATCCCTGTGGCGTACGAGATCCAATAGACACTGCGCGTAGTTCTTTCTTGATCCTGTTAATTGGATAACCCAATCGTCACAGATGCGTTCGCGTAGGTGGACGAGTTCGCGGTTAAGGAAATGGTAAATCGGATGGAAAAAGAAGATAACCCCGACCAAATGCGAAAAGAGGTTTGTTACCCAATCGAGCCGTTGTACGTGTGCTAATTCGTGCGCAGCGACCAACTCAAAGTGCTCTAAACTTAGTTTTCGGGGGATCAGGATGTGCGGTGATAACCAACCGAATGAGATCGGTGATGCGACGCGATCCGAGAAGCAGACGGTGACCGGACGCTTTATGTCGAGTTGTCGTGCCAATCGTTGGCAAATTGCCTGATATGAAGCATCAGCTGCCACGGCACTGCGTCGGCGTTGATAGATTCGGTACACGCCAAACATGAAACGGACCAACATAACGAGCGCACCGATTGTCCAGATGTACAGTAACAGATCCGTCTTGGTTTCCCAATTGAAGAAAAACTTATTACCAGCAAGCAGTTGGTTTTTGGATTGTGTAGTGCTGACTGAAATTTCTGGTAAATGTGTCGTCAGTGCAGCTGAACCCGGGACGTTTATTGGCTGCGTCTGTGCTAATTCTGGCACTGGGTTTCCGCCGATGGAGAGAGCCGGCACAAACTGGTTCAAACCGAACAGGATCGGTAGACTGAGTAAAGATAACAACCATAATAGATGAACGGTCGTGTTGGCGCGATGCCTTTTGCGAAACAAGGTGTTTGTTGCAAACCAGATCAAGCCGCTTAGGAGCAGCCACTGCCATGAGCAGTTGAGCAATGAAAGTAGGATTTGCTTACTCATCAGTTTTTTCTCCTTCAGGTTGGTAGTTGTTAATCAATGCTTGTAAGCGGTTGTGTTCATCTACGGTGGTTTGTCGCACTTCGAGGAGTGTGTTCACGAGTTTCTCGGCAGAGTTGTCAAAAAGGCGTTCCAGCAAATCGTTGAGCATCGTGTGCGTAATCTCTGTCTCTTTGACCAAAGGCTGGTAAACGAACGTCCGACCTTCAACTTCATGCGCCAAAAAGCCCTTCTTTTCGAGGCTTTTCATAGTCGTAGCGATGGTGGTATAGGCGAGCTTGCGGTCAATGTTATTGAGGACATCGTTGACGGTGGCACTTGTTAATTTCCATACCACTTTCATGACTTCAAGTTCTAAAGGGTGTAATCTCTGGGGTTTCATTGGTTTGGTCCCTATATATTAAGGTAGAGGTGAATTGGATCTACAAGTCAAAATGTTAATACGCATGTTGCGAATTACGATTCGTAAATACTAAAACTAAATACGTAGTAATAGTATTATACACCGGAAAAAAGCGTTTGTCAAGTTAATTTGCTAAAAAACATAATTTACGAAATTTTGGAAAAAGATGCAGTAAGCAGCTTATTGATTTCATTTATACATTTGTTGACTTTTGGTAATTTTTATGCTTTAATATCTCAAGCGGACTCTAAGATCCTCGTCGTGCGGGAGACGTTAAATTCGTACATTAACAATGAAGGTTAGAGAAGTCATCAAATTACTTACAGATGATGGTTGGTATCTTCACCGAACAAAAGGCAGTCACAGACATTTTAGGCACCCAACTCAATCCGGCAAAGTAACAGTTCCAGGAAAAATGGGTAAAGATATTCACCCGCGTACATTGAACTCTATTCTTAAACAAGCAGCTTTGAAATAAGGAAACTTTAACTCATGCGTTATCTTGTAATTTTTGAACAAGGCGATATGAATTATAGTGCGTATGTCCCAGATCTTCCTGTATGTGTAGCAGTAGGTGATACGCTTGAGGAAACAAGAAAGGAAATCGCTGAAGCCATGAAATTTCATATCGAGTGTCTACAAGAAGATGGGGAGATTATTCCAAAGCCCACTTCAAAATTGCCCGATCAAACATCTTCAGATATTACAGCCGAATTTGTTGAGGTTGGAATAGATAACACCAGAACTGCAAAGCAGTTCAATTTACCTTTTTTTAGAAATATTAAGTCTCGCTTTAAACGGAAACGCGTATAAAAATGACAATGCTACGATGGAATGTGTACATTTTCACTATTTTTTAGAATTTTCCGAAGACGCGGACAAAGATTTCCATGTAGTTTTGGTCGTTAACGTCGCCGATTGCGCGTTGGTCTATGTATCGGGCGCCGATATGTAGAAACATCTGTTTCTCATAAGCGGTAAAACTTTTCTCCATTTCCGCGAGCAAGGCCTGGCGGACGAAATCGTTATCGTCTTTAAGCATATCGTTGAATAGGAGGATTTGCCCGCCGCCGGTGAGTTTGATGGTTTTCGTGAACTGATAGACGACTTTGAGGATAAGTGCGGGTGTCATATCGCGTACATGCGTGTGTTCAATTTCGCGCAGTCGTAGCTCGCGTGAGATTTCCTCACCGTCGATTTCTGCGGTTACTGGGAGGTACTCGATGCGGTCTTCAGCCATTCGGAACCCGTTTCGGATGGTATATTTGAACATTGGACTAATTTCCAAGGATTTGGAGGGACGCAGCCGGTACAACGATTTGAAGATACCGACTTCGTAGTGTTCGTTATCTCTGTCGAAATCGTAATCGTACTGAATTTTGGCACGCGCCGTGGTGACCATCCGCTCAATACCTAAGTATTCATACGTAATTTTGGCGGTATTAATGAGATCGTTTTGCATCAGCAGTGGGTCTTTGCGTCGTTTTTCGACTTCAACGCCGCCATCAACATAGAAGAATTGCAGGTGCCCGTCTTCTTCCATTTCCTGGATGTCGGGTTGCGATCGATAGAGGCGTTCCTCTTGGTTTCCCAAAAATCCGGCATAATACCACGTCTCGTCAGGAATCCGGTCTTTTACGAGTTTGAGTTCGTTTTCAAAAACGAGCGAAGAAGCTTGTGCGAGTTGTCTCTGGTAAACGAGGTTAGCGAATGCTTTTGTTGAGGTGGGTGTATTTCTGAGTCTGAGATTTTCCTCTGCTTGAAACCCCAGGTCGAGATCAACGACGCTTCTCTGCTGACTTATTTTACGGTTCATGAAAAGCCGGATGCCTTGGAGTCCGACGTCAAATTCGTAATTCGGGTCCAAGTCGTTTTCCTCTTCATCACGGATGCCGTTGTTGTTTCGGTCGCTTTCGTCAAGGAAATCCTCATCGACGTCAAAAAGGAGAATATCATCCTCATAGTCGAAGATACCGTTATTATTTTTATCGAGGTCGCCAGGAATAATCAAGGATGGCGGGTCAAGAAACGTGTTATCGGAGTATCGGTCTTGGTCGTCGTTATCGCCAACAGAGCGTGAGGCATCGAATTGGGGACCGACGCGATACGCTTCTGCCTGAAAAATGGTATCGCCAACAGTCTGGAAGGCTTTGAAAACGGTTGTTGTTGCATCGAACCGTGCCCGCAAGTTTTTTTCCAAGGCGTTCTTGGGTGTGATCGCCACCTCTGCTTTGACCCCGTAGTTGGTAAAATTAGTTTCCATGTCCACTGCCCATACAGGTACCTCTCGGAAGTACCAAGAAAGTCCGAGTTGTGAGTTCCCGAATTTTGTGACCTCGCGTAAGCCGATGCCTGAACCTTCTATCTGTCCCTCTTGCCCGTTTAATCGGTTAAGCAACCCCGGTACCATAAGGATCGTCCAGTCGGTGCGGTTGGAGCGTACCTCCCACCGGACGCCGCTGAGGTCAATCTGATCGAATGTGAATTTTGTGAAGGTTGTTGGGACTTCGCCGAGGCTTAGGATATTTTTGACGCTGCCTGCGGTTTCCTCGATTACCATAACACTGTGGAAGCCGCGCCGAAAGATACGGTCAAAATCAAAGTTGTCCTGCCTGACGCGTTCTTCCTCTGTATCAGCGAGGAAGTTTCGTCTGTTTGTGAAATCGTATTCGACGCGTCCGGAAAGGAATAATTTTCCAAATAGGCTGTATACGTCCTCTGCATCCGCATGGAACACCAGTGAGCAGTTTAACAGTAAGAGGAGAAAGCCGGGGATTAGGTACTTGTGGGTACCTGTATTTATTGCCATAAAATAGTTTCCAGTTAACAGTTAACAGTTAACAGTTAATATCTTGTGGCAGTTGATTTTGGTGTACCTACCACAGCATACTTCTTAACTGAAAACCGATAACTGAAAACTGATGACTCCTTCTCTGATAACTATCTTCACCTCAAAATATCTTCCGGTCCGTAGACCTCTGTGAAGACTGTCCAGATGCCTGTGCGTTTATCGAAACGACTCAATCCACGATATGTGCCGACCCAGACGTAGTTCCTATCAATAGACATAGAGAGGATCCCGTTATGTGCGAGCCCGTCGTCTCGGGTGTAAGTTGTCCAACTATTTGTTAACTGATCAAAGCGGCTGACGCCTGCGTTGTAGGTGCCGATCCATACCTCTGCGCCATCAACCCCGATAGTGGTAACCTTGTTGCTGGCAAGCCCATCGTCAGTGGTATAGGCAGCCCAGACCTCAGTTTTTTGATTATAGAGCGTTACGCCGAGGTCGCTACCGAACCAGACGTTGTCGCCATCAATAGCGATACAACTGACTTCATCGCTGGCAAGTCCATCTTCGACGGTGATTGTTTTCCAGATGTCTCGACTGATGTCGTATCTGCTGACCCCTCGGCGTGTGCCGACCCAGACGTGTTTTTTACTTGCCGTGATGCACCAAATTTGGTCGGTAACCAGGGATTCAGCGAATTCTTTAGACACAGCGGAAGGCTGGATCTCTGTCCCGGATGTATAGGTAATCCAAGCGTTGAGGTCATCGGCAGTGCGCGGATACTTTCCGATCCCGGAATTCGTGCCGACCCAGATGCTATCGCCGTCGCTGCTGACAGAAGTCACATTATTTGCGGGCAGCCCGTGATGTGTTTTGTACTGATCCCACTGTAGGGCGATCTTATCAAAACGATTTGCGCCGTCGCGTGTGCCGACCCAGACATATTGTTCATCTGTTACGATAGAGCTGACTACGTTGTCGGAGAGGGAGCCTTTCTTTTTGCGTCCATGTTGGTGCCAATGGCCGCCGTGGGTTTCTATATTTTCGGAGCCGCCCTCCTGCCGGTAATTCTTCCAGTTCCCTAAGACCTTATCGTAGCGGGACATCCCTTTGTCGGTCCCGACCCAGACGAAACGTTCATCTGTATCTACTGTCCGGACGGTGCGTCCAATAAGGGTTGGTAGCGCGGTTAAAGGTGTCCAGGATTCTTTCCGCTTATCATACCGAGAGAGCCCGCGCAAGGTGCCGACCCAAACATAGTCTTCATCGACTGCGAGTCCATATTCGCCGACATGGTTATGGAGCAGTCCTTTGATATCTTTAAAAGTTTCCCAAGTGCCGGAGGCGAAGTGAAATCGTCGTAGCCCTTCGTTAGGTGCGGCTAACCAGAGATAATCGTCATCGGCTGCGAGTTCAAGCGTTCCGCGCCCGGATCGGATGGTTGTCCACTCCTTTGTACGTCGGTCGTATCGGGTGACGCCTGCGTCGTCCCAGGGTCTGTAGAGTATCCAGACGTCGTTCTCAGCTGCAATAATGCGCCTAATGGTTTTTGCAGCGAGCACGTCATTCGTTGAAAAGGTCGTCCATTTTTTTGTTTTTTTATCGTATCGTGACAAGGGCCGGTTGCTGCCTCTGTCCCACTCGGAGCGTGCGACCCAGATGAAATCGTCATCTACAGTAATCCATTCGGCGCCTCTACCCGCGAGTCCATCTCTTGGTCCGAAATTTTTCCATTCATTGGTGATCTCATTGTAACGCGTCAGCCCGCGTCCAGAGGCGAACCAGACGTTCGGTCCATCAACGCCGAGTGATTTTATGGTCTCAATTTCACGGTGTCCTTCTTCTTCAACGATGTCCCATGTTCCAGTTGCTTTACTATAATGGTTTAGCTCGAGGCCTATCATCGGAATGACCCAGACGCTCTGCTCGCTGACAGCAATTTTATTTACATCGTCTGTAGAGAGTCCGTCTTCTGTTGTAAAATGTCGCCAGGTATCCGCCATTTTATCGTAGCGGAGGATGCCGTAGTCTGTGGTGAACCAGACTGCATCTGTATCTACATAGGTCCACCGGACAAATGTCATGGATCTTTTTTGGGTGGACTGGAGGATATCTAAGCGCGTGAACCGCCGCCACGTCTGTGTGGGACGGTGAAATCGTACAATACTGCCGTTCGGGGAAGCTCGCCAGTTATTGAACCAGATATAATCGCCATCAAATTTGATGTGTGAGACCCGGGTTTCAAGGAACGGTTCCCGCACTGGACGGGATTGATGTATTTTTATATTTCCTTGCGGTTCGACTTTTATATTTCCTTGCGGTTCGGTGAGTTGACTTGGGGTTTTCAAGTGCTGCTCCGTAGAACCGTCCTCCATTACATTTTTTGTATTTCCTTGCGGTTCGGTGAGGTGGGTTGATACTTTCAAGTGCTTCTCCGTAGACCCGTCCTCCATTACATTACGGACTACGGTTTGGCTTTTTTTATGGTGATGATATTCAACAACGCCTATATCTGTCGCCAGCCAGAGGGTTTCATCTTCACCACACAAGATGTCGCGGATGTTATAGGGTATATTTGAGAGAGAATTCCAAGTATCGGAAGCGATTGTATAACTTCCCAAACCGTGGGGTGTGCCGATCCAGAGGATGCCATCTCGAAAGGCGAGTGCTGTCACATTGGGGGAGGGTAATTGATCATACTTCTCAATATTACTGGGGGCCAACGGTACCCACCGCTGGCGGGTGCTGTCATATTTCGCGATGCCTTTACCTGTTCCCGCCCATAGCGTTTCTTCGTTTCCTGTTTCACCTGTGGATAACAAGACATTAACATTGAGATTGGGAAGACCATCGGCAGTAGGGTGCATCTTCTTATCGGCGATTGAATATCGCCAAATACCTTCCGCGCCGCCGAACCAGACGCTTTCCTGATGCGCCAGGACAGATACTATCAGCGGATTTTTGGGAGCATCCGGGAGTGTGAGCTGCGTCCATTCTTGGGATGTTGGGTCATACATGGCGGGTCCCAAGCTGGTGCCGATCCAGATCACAGACTTGGATTGTGCCGCGTCAGCATCGATTGTTGTGACAAAGGCTTCACCGTAGGAATAGTTATCGGTTTTCAGTTGTCGGTTATCCGTAGGGGCCTCTGGTTCAATAGGTACATCTCTTAACTGACCACTATTGCGTGGCGTACGAAAAGTCCATTCATTGCCTCCATACATCCGTGTGCCAAGCCCGCGATCACTCCCAATCCAGACGGAATAGTTATCGGTTTTCAGTTGTCGGTTATCCGTAGGGGCCTCTGGTTCAATAGGTACATCTCTTAACTGACCACTGGTAACTGATGACTGATGGCTAATGAGTATTGAAGTGATATAAGGTGTCGGTAGCCCGTCTTCTTTAGAGATGATTTCCCAACTGCGCGTTTGCGGGGTGTAGACCGAAATCCCTGCCACTGTTGCTACCCAAAGGTTTCCATTGGCATCGCGTGTTATATCGCGGACATCGTTGTCGGCGAGAAAATCGGCTTGTTTGTAAATTGTCCATTCGCCGGTTACTTTATCAAAACGACTGACCCCATCCTCTTTACTTGCAAACCAGACGTCATTCCCGTGCGTGGTAATCCAGCTGACATGATTGCTTGACAATCCATCTGCTTTGGTGTAATGCACCCAGGTATTGACGGGCTTAATGAACCGATGGACTCCTGCATTAGCAGTCCCGAACCAGACTTGGAATCCATCTGAACGGATAGAGGTAATCATATTACTTTTCAGGAGATCGGTTTTCGTATAGGTTTTGATGAAGGTCTGGTCAACTTGATTGTATTGACTGACGCCCTTGTTTTGTGTGCCAAACCAGACGCTGTTGTCGTCCACTGCGATGGTAGCGATCTCGCTGTCTATCAATCCATCCGATTTTGTGTAATTGTTCCAAGAATCGGTATCTCGATGGTAGCGGCTCACGCCGCCTCTGCTGAATCTTGGGTCCTCATCCCATCCGTGTGGATCGGGGTTAATTTCTCTATCGGTGCCGACCCAGACGTATTCTGGTTCGACAGCGATGGTTGTAATTATTTTGCTGACTAAACCGTCTTTCCGGGTGCGTACCGCCCAACTATCAATTGTTTTATCATACCGGTTTAGCCCTTCGGATGTCCCGAACCAGACGTAGTTTCCATCCACTGCGATAGAGGAGACTTGATCGCTCGCTAAACCATCAATTGTTCGGAAGGTCGCAAAGGTATTTGTTAGGGTATCGTAGCGACTGACCCCTTCATCGGTAGCGAACCAGACCCATTGCCCATCAACAGCGACGGCGTTTACCATATCGTTTGCTAACCCATCTTCCATGGTATAGTGTAGCCACTGATCCTGCTGACGTTCCCAGCGCGAAACGCCGCGCGCTGTCGCAATCCATACATTGTCGGAATCGGCTGCAATACAGTTGACTTCGTTGCTGACGAGCGTCCGTTTCAGGGGCCATATTTTTTCAGGGCGAGAATTTGTATCGGAATCTGTAAGCGGCGCACCGGACTGCGGATCGGTCGTCATCAATGGACCACAACCGGTAATCATAAGGAGGGGAAATAGCAGTAGGAGACATACAACCCAGGCAATGGAGGAACGTTTGTAGTTGCGTTTTAAGTTTTTAAACGAAATCGGAGGATCGCTGTTATCTAACCGGTTCATCATTTTTTAGGTTACCCCTTCACCGAAGTTAATTTTAAGAATCGCTTCACTGTGTGGTAGCATATTATGCCACAAAAACGTTTCATGAGCAAGAGAAGTATATTGGAAAGTTTGAAGTCCGTAAAGTTTGTAAAGTTGTAAAGGGGTTCTTTCGATACAATAACTTTAGATGCGCTCGCGAACTTTCTTTTATAGGACGTATATTGTCGGTGCATCCCTTAAAAAAAGTTGGACACCCCCAAGCGGTGAAAACATATCATGATCCACATAGAAACTGTCCAAAGTTTAGTACCTACAGAAAGCGGTGCTAAAAAGTGTTTGACAAAAATCCGCTGATAGCCTACAGTGGAGACAAAGAGATATAACGCTCCATCTGAAAACTACAAAGACTGAGGTGTTTCTATGCCATTTGGAGGCAACGACTGGCTCGCTTTAACTGAAGAACCGACACTGGAACCTGAATTGCCAATTTGCGATCCACATCACCATTTTTGGGATTTCCGAACTGAACGCATCCCTTACCAACGGTATCTGCTCCACGAGTTAATTGCGGATATTGATAGCGGACACAACGTGCGTTCCACTGTATTTGTTGAGGCGCGAGCGATGTATCGTGCTGATGGGCCGGAGGAGATGCGTCCTGTCGGAGAAGTCGAGTTTGTGCAAGGCCTGGCGGCTGCGAGTGCGAGCGGTTTATACGGTGAGAGTCGTGCTGCCGCTGCGATTGTCGGGCACGCGAACCTAAATTTGGGTGAACGCGTTGAGCCGGTCTTAGAAGCCTTGCAGGCAGCGAGTCCGAATCGGTTTCGGGGTATCCGACACTCTGTCACCTCGGATCCGCACCCGGAGATAGGCGGTACTTCCGCATACAGAACAGCGGGACAACTGGGACGTGAGGATTTTCGGGCGGGGGCACGGGTACTGGCAGGTATGGGGATGTCTTTTGAGGCGTGGTTATTTTTTCCACAACTCCGTGAACTCGCCGATTTCGCGAGAGCCGTACCCGATTTGACGATTATCCTTAATCATATTGGCGGTTTGCTGCGTGTTGGTCCTTACGGTGGTCGAGATGATGAAGTGTTAGCGGATTGGCGGAGCGGTATCGCTGGTGTGGCGGCGTGTCCAAATGTTCACATGAAACTGGGTGGTATCGGGATGCCGCGTACCGGTTTTGATTGGCACGAGCGAGAAAAACCGATCGGTTCTGAAGAATTGGCGGTATCTATCGCACCTTTTATGAATTATTGTATTGAGCAATTCGGTCCGGAGCGGTGTATGTTTGAAAGCAACTTTCCGGTTGATAAGGTTTCGTTCTCCTACAATGTGATGTATAACGCCTTCAAACGGTTGTCATCGGAGTATTCGGATGATGAACGTGCTGCGCTATTTCATGACACGGCCACTCGTGTGTATCGGATAGATATTTAATTTCATCCTAAATTCTTTGGCGACTTCCTCAAACGGAGTGCATCCTTTAGGAGTTAGTACATATTGGGACAGACGTGGAGACTCTCGGCGATGCCTTCCTAACCTATTTAGATGCTCCGAGTGTGAGTGTCCCGCCTTGTTAGAGTTTTGGGCATTGGCGCACCGCATCTTCGACTACGGATAATTGCTCAGGCTGCAGATTCCCTAATTTTCTCAAGAACTTCGCTTCTGAGACAGTGACCAGGCTTTGTGCATCGAAAACACCGGTATCCAGAAATCTCGTTTTTATAGAAATCTCAAATCTTGAACCACGTGTACTCGTTGTATGCGTCACAACGGTGACAAGCGCGCGGTCTTGGACGCGAGCAGGGATACTAATGACGAGACAAGGTCTGACTTTGGCTACCATTCCGAGATCAACCAGCCAGACTTCCCCTCGATTTTGCTTCGGCATCCTCTGCCTCCATTTTGTCGTGTTCAACGAAAAGTGCGTCAGCAATTTCCGTGAGTGCTTCATCTGTCAAAGGTGGAATATCCAGCAGAGCCACCTGCTTTATGATTTCAGAGGCGATCGCATGCTTTTCAATCTCAGGAAGTTGGTTGAATGCCTCTAATATGTTTTGTGGGGTTGTATGCATCTGGCACCTCCGTTTCTCATGCCTCTTGCGGACTATCCTTAGCAAGTAGTGCAGCAAGACGTTCCCGCGATTTGAACAGTTCCTCGTTGACGAGCGTGTGGAGCAATTCGCGGAATTCAGTAGCGTTCATTTCTGTAATATTTGGCATAATGTGCTCCGTGTGCGTCAGAAGTTTCAATGTTTAGTATACCACACAACCCGTTTGATGTCCAATGCAGAAATATTGAATGTCTCTGGTGACATGATGTTTTATCTTGACATCCTCACAGTGTTGTATTATCATAATTCAAAAGAAGATCCTGCCTTGCTATAGTCCTATGGAGTCCTGAGACACGCGTGCAAACCGACCTGAAACCTTTGAGAATTTATTTTGATAATTGCTGTTTGAGTCGCTTTTTTGATGATTAAACGCAAACCCGGATTCTTTGGGAAACGCAAGCGATTCGCCGGATCCTCATTCAAGTTCGGATAGGACACTGGCACTGGATTTCCAGCGATGTTTTAGTAAGAGAAGTAGCACAAACCCCGAACCTGGAGCAACGTTCCGAAGTCAATCGTTTATTAACTTATACGCATCAAACTGTTACTGCTGGAACGGATGAAATATCAAGAGCGAAGCAGCTAGAAACCTTAGGATTTAAAACTTCCGACGCTTTGCATCTTGCTTGTGCTGAAAGTGCGGCTGTGGATATCTTCCTAACGACAGATGATGGAATACTCAGAATTGCGAAACGTGAGAACGCCGAGTTTCGCCTCCAGGTCGAAAACCCTGATGCATGGTTGCACAAGGATCTATAAAATGAACACATTTGAAATGACAGACAGCGAACTTTATGAAATGGGGGTTAAAATCCTTACCGATAAACTCGGTGCCTCTGAGGTGCCTCGGTTTATTCGGCAGTGCAAACCCGGTAAAGGTGACTACTCTGTTGATCGACATAAATTGTTGGCGAATGAACCCGACATTGACACCATCGTAAAACAGATTCAAGAGAGGCATCCGGCAAGAGAAGCAGAAGAACGGGCACGCGCCAAAAGGTTCGCTGCCCCTCAAAGCGAAATCCGAGAGATGACCGATATTGAGATTTATGAAATCGGGAATCAAGTCCTTGTTGATAAACTCGGACCTGACGGATTGATGGGATTTATCATGCAGTGCCAGGAGTTGAACGGGGGCCCTCGTCATGACCGAATTCAGAGTACCGAGGATGCTAAACGCGCCATTAAGTTTTACACGGCAAGTTTGAGGCTCAATCCGAAAATAGTCGAAGACTACGTAAAACGCGGCACCGCCTACAGTTATATCAGTAAGCACACCAAAGCCATCGGAGACTATACCGCGGCACTAAAACTGAAACCCAATTATGCCAATGCCTATTACAAGCGCGGTGTCGTGTGGTTGCACCTAAAAGAATGGGAGCGCGCCGAAGCAGACCTAATGACTGCTAAGCACAAAGGGACTGATATTGTCGCTTTATTCCATAAGGACTATAAAAATGTTGAAGACTTTGAGGCGAAAAATGAGGTGAAAGTGCCAAAAGACCTCGCAGCACTGTTGCAAGGCAACGGAACCTAAACAACACCTTTTCCTATGGGAGGGGTTTCTAACCCTGATTTAGAACGACGATACAGCGGTGTCGGAAGACTTTGCGAACCTGCCTCGCTTTGGAATATGGGCAGACTGGGAGGAGATGCGCGATAGTGTGGCATAGTTGCAAAAGGAGCGTGAGCAATGGCACCAACGCCACACACGGACGGAGTGATCAATACCAATAAGCACGAAAAGATGAAAATTAACAGAGACTATTTCTGGTTCCGACTCTTTAAAACGCGAGGCATAGGTCCCAAGGCACTGACTTCCGTTGCGAAAATATTAGCGGCAGAAAATCTAAACCCAGAAATGTTGTCACTTAACCAAAGCGATCTCGCAGCACAATCCCCGGAATTAGCGAAAATCCTTAAGGGAAAAATCCGCGAAGAAGATAGAGAGAAGGTAACTACCACTTACGATCAACTCAAAGAGCAGGGAATTGATATTATTCACCCCGGACACCCAAATTTTCCGCCACATCTCCTCGAAATTTCGCCGGTACTGTTTACGAAAGGGCAGCAAAAACGTCTTAGATCCGATAGCGTCACGATCGTTGGGGCGCGGGATGTATCGGATATAGGAATTCGCATTACGAGAAATTTGGCTGGAGAACTTGTAGGTAACGGCATAAATATCGTTTCTGGCTATGCCGAAGGTGTTGATTTAGAGGCGCATTTAGGGGCATTAGCAGCAGGTGGTACAACGACAATCGTTCTATCTGACGGCATCAAGCAGCTGCGTCAGAAAATCGCGTTTCAGAAATTCAATTGGGATCGAGATGTGCTTGCGGTTTCACAATTCGATCCAGATGCCAAGCGGCACTTGTGGTATGCGCTGGCGCGAAATCAGCTGGTGTGTGGACTCTCCAAAGCGGTTGTCGTCATTGAATCCGGACCTGAGCGGGATGCTCACGGAAAAATGAGTGGAACGTTTTACACCGCAAAAGTGGCACTTGATCTAAATCTACCGCTTTTTGTTGTTAACCCAAGCTGCTTTGACGATCCACCTAAAGGCAATGCCGATCTGATTGCCTTGGGAGGTTATCGTTTAGATTCGGTTGATGGCACGAAGGAGATTGTGGAATCTATTTCTGCGCGCGGCTCAACTTGCCTTCCGAATTCCGACGAGAACGCAATAATTCGGGCGGAACCATCTTGATTCAGATAATTATTTTCGTATCAACATCTTTCGTGTCGCCGAGAAATCCCGCGTTTTCAGCCTGTAGAAATAGACACCACTGGCGACAGGTTCACCCTGTGTATTGCGACCATCCCAATACGCCGCACGGCTCCGACTTCGATAAATCCCTGCCCGTTGATGTCCCAAATCTAAAGCACGCACCACGTGTCCCTTGATGTCATAGATCGTCAATGTCACATCCGCAGGTTTTGCCAACTGATACGGTATCCAAGTTTCAGGGTTAAACGGGTTCGGATAGTTCGCAAGGAGTGCAGTCTGTGCCGGAACCTTTTCCGTCTCAATGAGCGTTTTGAGAAGTTCCTCAAGAACAGCAATCCCTTTTTGAAAATCGGCATCACGAATGTTGAGCTGCTTGGCGCGGTCGATCCATTCCTGAAGCGTTTCAATCGTGAATGTTGACCTCTCTCGCGAGTTTGCGGTGGGCGCAGCTGCGCCTTCAAGTACCTCTAAAACGGCTATGACATCCGACAGATTCACTTCACCGTCTCCGTTGACATCTCCTTGTGCGTGGGTTGCGTTAGCTGTGCCGAGGTTAGCAGTAACTATCACTAAATCCGATTCGTCCACCACACCATCTCCATTCACATCTGCAGGGACATCGTCCGGCGAAAAACTTACGTGAACGGTATAGACTCCAGTATTCACATCGTAGCTGCCCACCTTGATATAATACGTCCCAGCATTCACGGTGTGTTTTATTCTGAAATTGTAGTTGTTTCCGCTATCGTCATCGTATACCAAGGTAGCATTTGAACTATCTTGGAGTTCACCTTCTGTATCCAAGCTGCCGGTTGTATAAACGATCAACGTCCCTGGCACATCAACTACCACGCGGAAGTAATCTATCCCATCACCGGTGGTTATCTCTCCAACGATTGAACCAGGCAGAGAAAGTGGGGTTGCATCAGCTGCCGTATCGCCGTGGTTATTCAGGCGAGGTTCAAAAGCCCGCCCAACGATGTTACCATATTTATCAATCACTTGGATCCATATTTCATCGGTATTTTGGTATAGGCGTAGTTTGGAGAGGTCAAATTCAACCGTTTCGCTTTCACCGTTCAATCGTTTACAAGTGTGTAAAAATTGCTTGTTGATGAGGTTAAACTTACGCCACTTTTCCTTACGCCAATTTTCCTCGGCACTTGGGTGGTACCCCGGTGGCGGCTCCCCATCAATTGGTGCTGCAGTCAATTGGACCTGATGGAGGCCATCGGCATCTGTTATTTTAAATTTAATAACCTCGGGTCGATCTGCGAGCTGAGGAAGCCTCTCTATCGTTGAGACCTCTTTGTCAACTAAGGATTGATTGCTGTTAAAGAAGCGACTTGCATCCAGCCATTCTGTAGCACAGTTAGACAGTTGATGGGGTCGGTTTCCGTAAGACATGATGTAGGTGTAGCTGCGAAAATCGTGGTCCAATCCGAAGGCGTGCCCAAGCTCGTGATAAGTTACGTTAGGGTTTTCAAAACAATCGCCAGACGCGGGAATGAGTGCCACACCACCGACTCTATCAATTGATGTTATCCATCGATCGGCATCGTAAGTGCTATATCTACCACCTAAACCGCATACCGCTCCTTCAGGATTACCGAGTCTTTCACCTTTTAGATCGGCAGCAATAAGGAAGAGATTCTTTGACGTGTCAAACTTAGCTGCAACTTCATCTGAAATTTTGTGATAACTGCCTTGATAATATTCATCGTCTGTAAGCGTCCCTTTAAGCAGATGCACCACAGCCTTTCCCGCTGCATCCGTTTCGAACGTGAAAGTTTTTTTGACATGGACGTTTTTCTGTTCCATCTGTTCTGCGAAAAACTGTTGTGCCCCTCGGATTAAAGTATCTATCTTTTCATCTATTTTCTCCTGAGCAACGCGATCGCTTGGCAGAAAATATATCAACTTCACGATATTTTGCTGTGGTGGCAAAACGGTTCCGATTATTTGACCCTGTTCAACGCGAGGGTACACGACGGCACCGCCCTTTCTCGTCAATTTCACCTCGGATAACGCCAGCGTAGACGTGCCTTGTTGGCGCACCTTAAACGTTACGTATGCAAGTGTACCAGCACCGCTACTTTCGTAATCTTGTATATTCAGTGCTCCGAGGGTTACACTGTTTGTTGTCAATTTCGCCTCAGGAATAGCAATATGCTTTCCCTCAACACCTGCAAAGTAATTACCATTGCGCGATGAGAGATACTCTAGGACCGAAGGATCAAACGCAAGCGTGAAATCATAGCCAATCACGTCCTTGGCATCGGTAATATCAATCTTAAAGGTGACAGGTTCACCAGCACCCTGCGTCAAAGAATCAGGCGTAACACGGACAACAGCGTTTGTCTGAAGTGATACAGTGATACTAACAACCTCGGAGCAGTTATTACCGGTATCGCTTTCATTCTCAACGTGATCCACACAGACACCGTAATAGTAGGTACCGGGCGTGTTCGGCGCGGTGACAGTGAAACGTCCCCTGATTGTGCCATCAGCAGACAGTGGGTCTCGTTTGCCAGTTCCGATCTGTGTATCGCTTGTCGCACTGGTCTCATCAATGGTGTCATCGTCGGAGCGATAATACCGGAGAATTGTTGCGGCCGATTGCGCAGTTCCCTGATTTTTGAGGATAGAATAGAGTTTAAACTTATCCCCAGGTGCTACGGTAGAGGGTTCTGCCCAAGCCGATTCAATGGCTAAGTCCGGTTGCTGCACGAAACTTGCGTGAATAGTATAGTCTCCAGTATTGCTGAGATAACTTTCTACCTTGATGTAATACGTTCCTGCCGTCACAGGGTTGGCAAGTTCCATACTGAAATTTTTGCCGCTTCCGCTATCGTCATCGCTTGCCAAAACGGTGCCGGAATTCTCTTGGAGTCGCCCAATCGTATTAAGGGACCCCGTTGTCCAAACTGCCAAGTTTCCGGGTTCGCTGACTTCTACACGGAAGTAATCTATGTCCGCCCCGGTTTCTATCACGCCATTGAGAGAGCTATTCAAAGGGAGGCGTGTCGCCTCTGCCCGCGTATCGCCGTAGTCATCGGGTGGTTCCACAGTAACCTTCACAGCCGGTGAGCAGTTATTATTAGTGGTGCCTTCATTCTTGACACTTTCCACACACGCCCCGTAAAAATAGGTACCAAGTGTATCCGGGGCAGTGAGTGTGATCTGTTCTTCTGATTTGCCATCAGCGGAGATCCGCTTCACGGCATCTGTGCCGACTTCCACATCGCTTGTTGAGATTTTGTCATTAGATGAGCGGTAATACTTTAGCGTTGTCGCAGGGGATAGGGCATCTCCCACGTTCATGACAGCGACACCCAATTTAAAACTCGCACCAGGAGCTAAGGTTTTATTACTGACCCAGGTGCCTTGCGCAATTAAGTCAGCGGTGCTGTTGGGATCGTCCAGGGCAATTTCCACATGTAAAGTATAGGAGCCAGTGTTGCCACCACGCCCTTGGACTTTGACGTAATACGTGTTTGAATTCACGACGCGTTGTATTCTGAAATTACGACCGGTGCCAGCATTGTCATCGTTCGCTACTCTGTTCCCAGCCCTGTTTTGGAGTTTACCCACCGTATCAAGGCTGCCTGTTGTATAGACTGTCAACTTACCGGCACCGGTAACTTCCACGCGGAAGTAGTCTATGTCATTAGGAGTGCCTATCACGCCTTGCACAAGCCGGCTGCGGTCTACTACGCCCGGTCGGACGATGCCAACAGAGATCAGGGTTGCATCCGCCAGCGTATCGCCGTGGTCATCGGCTGGTGGTTCCACAGTGATTTTGACTGCCGTGGAGCAGTTATTATTCGTTGTGCCTTCATTGCCCACGCGGTCTACACACGCACCATAGTAATATATACCAGGGGTTGTCGGTGCGGTGAGCGTGACGCTTTCGTCTGAGGTGCTCCTACCGCCTGTTGGCAGCCCAAGTCCATTCACGGTATCTGTATCGACTTGTGTGTCGCTTGTAGAGATCTTAGGGTCTGAAGAGCGGTAATATCGGAGCGTTGTGGAACCCGACTCCGCCGTGCCTCTATTTGCGACGGTCACAGACAACCTGAAACTTTCACCGGGCGATAAGGTGGACTTGCTCACCGAAGGCGGTTCAACTACAAGGTCAGGCTTTCGGTTTGACGGTGGCGTGCCTGATGGAATGCCCAACGCAATGCCCTGTGGACCATGCAATCCTGTGACGATGTCTTCAACATTCGTGCCATCCAGGTTCGCACGCTGGATTTTCTTGTCTATAGAGATTATCCAATATATCTTGCTACCAGACACATCCAACGCAATGTCTCTTAGCGTCCACAATCCTGTGATGATATCTTCAACATTCGTGCCATCCAGGTTCGCACGCCGGATTTTACGGCTGTCAGGATTGCTCCAATAAATCTTTCTGCCCGATACATCCAACGCAATGTCTCCTGGACTATGCAATCCTGTGACGATGTCTTCAACATTCGTGCCATCCAGGTTCGCACGCCGGATTTTACGGCTGTCAGGATTGCTCCAGTAAATCTTTCTGCCCGATACATCCAACGCAATGTCCTTTGGCTTACCCAATCCTGTGGCAAAGTCTTCAACATTCGTGCCATCCAGGTTCGCACGCCGGATTTGACCCGTCCAACCGTTTATCCAATACATTTTACTATCTGACACATCTAACGCAATGCCATATAGTCCAAATACTGCCCCCCCTTTTTTCACATCTGTGACGATGTCTTCAACATTCGTGCCATCCAGGTTCGCACGCCGGATTATCTCCCCATAGCTTGTCCAATATATTTTACCACCCGATACATCCAAGGCAATGTCCGTTGGACGACTCAATCCTGTTGTGATGATGTCTTCAACATTCGTGCTATCTAGGCTCACACGCCGGATTTGCTGTGAACTGAACTCTGTCCAGTAGATAGACAGCTGCAAGGGAGACACAACGGCTGACAGCCGCACGGTGATTTGTACATCCGTAGAGCAGTTGTTACCCTCATCACTCTCATTCACCACGCTTTCTACACACGCACGGTAATAGTAAGTGCCGGGGGTTGTCGGTGCGGTGAACATAATACTCTTGTCGGAAGTGCTTCTGCCCCCCGTTGGAAGTCCGAGGCCGTTCACGGTGTCTGTGTCGACTTGTGTGTCGATTGTAGAGCCTAGTGTGTAGAATTGGCGGTAATACCTCAGCGTTGTCGCGGGGGATTCCGCCGTGCCCTTATTCGCGACGGTGACAGATAGTGTGAAACGTTCACCGGGCAATAAGATGCTCTTGCTCACCCGAGGCGATTTAACCACCAAGTCCGGTCCCTGTTTCACGGTGATTTCTACAGCCGTAGAGCAGTTATTAGTGGTATTGCTCTCATTAGCGACTTTATCCACACAGGCACCATAATAATAGGTGCCGGGGGCAGTAGGCGCGTTGAGATCAACACTTTCATCACTGGTACGGTTGGGACCGAGGGCACTGACGCTGTCTGGTGTTCCGACGCGTGTATCGCCTGTTGAAATATCCCTATTGCTGGAACGATAATATCGGAGTGTCGTGCTATTGGCTTGCCCGGAGCCCCTATTTTTGACTTTTGCAGAGAGCGTAAAACGTTCACCCGGCGATAAGGTGCCTTTGCTCACACGCGGCGATTCAACCACCAAGTCCGGTTTCTGCACGACTGGCTGTTTCACGGTGATTCTGATAGGCGTGATGCAATTATTATCAGTATTGCTCTCATTCTCAACAGGGTCTATGCAAATACTGTAATAGTAGGTGCCTGGGGTATCCGGTGCCTCCAGATTGAGCGGGGTTCCGGAAAAAACATTGCCAGATATCGGACGCTTCGGGCCTACCACGGCACTATAGAACTGTGTCTGTCTTGTCGCGGTGGCTTTATTGACAGACCGATAATATCTTAGCGTTGTTGAAGGGGAATCGGCTGTGCCTCGGTTTACGATCCTAACAGATAATGTAAAACTTTCGCCGGGGGATAGGGTGGTTTTGCTCGCTGAAGGTGATTCAACAACAAGATCAGGGGATAGAACCGATGGATCTGGATCGGAATTGTCGGGAATTCCAAAACCTAACGCAATGTTTGCCGGGGCGCTTAATCTCGGGAGGATGGCAAGGTCTTCAACATCTTCAATATTAGAACCATTCAGTTTCGCACGCCGAATTTTACCCGGAGCTTGAGCGTTTTCCTCTGCCCAATATATCTTTCCACGTGCAACATCTAACGCTACATCAATTGGAGTACCAAATCCATTACCCCTTGTGACGAGGTCTTGTACCTTCTTAGAACCATTTAGGTTGGCACACCGGAGTTTACCCCGCTCTACTTCTGTCCAATATATCTTTCCACGTGCAACGTCTAACGCTATACCGCGCGGATTATACAATCCATCGTCTTTTGTGAGAATGTCTTGCACGCCGCCGGATCCATCCAGATTCGCACACTGTATTTTATCGTTGCCATAATCTGTCCAATACATCTTTCCACCAGCAACATCTAATGCTATATCCATTAGATTAGTGAATGCGGTGCTGAGTTTAACGAGGTCCTGCACGTCGTCGGATCCATCCAGATTTGTACACTGGATTTTCTTTTGAAAGTGGTTTACCCAGTACATCTTGTCGCCAACAACATCTAACGCTATACCCCCCGGGACATAGAGTCCTGTAACAAGGTCTTCTACATTATTGCCATCCAGATTCGCACGCTGGATTTTGTCTGTCTCATTGTGTGTCCAATATATCTTCCCACCTGCAACATCTAATGCTATACCAATTGGACCATGGGAGGATGCACCGGTTGGATCACCCAATCCATCGTCTTTTGTGAGAATGTCTTGCACGCCGCCGGATCCATCCAGATTCGCACACTGTATTTTATCAAAATGAGAGTCCGTCCAATAGATTTTGTTTTGGCCTGCATCAGCAATGCCTTGTGCAACAAAGACAAACAAGACAACCACTAAAATAAACATAATTCCTTTTCTATTCATATTGTGAAACTCCATTTCAAACGTTGATTACAAATGTACCGGGCGTGTGTAAATTACTATCGGATTAGCGTCTTTCGCATTGTGGAGAAATCCTCGCTTGGATATACCAAAATAGATACTGATTCCGTATTGCAGTGAAACCGTCTGCGGTCGTTAATGCTATTATTGTCAGTGTGTTTAAGGCACAAACGGCAGAACGGACAACCGCAGTTGATAAGCCATCAGTTATGATAGGATGTTTTTTGTTATTTGTCAAATTAAATTGTAATATCGTCTATATGTAACTATAAAATAATACGAAATTTTTACCAAATTTTGGACAATTTAGTAAATCCCGTAATTATCTACACGCTAACGAAAGGGCGAGGATACTCGGGGAAATACGCAGAAATACCGCTGCAAAATTCTACCGGGAAGGAAAAGTGTCTATTTGTTTTTAGGGACCACTGTAAATTTATGCGTTGCCTCTTCCACACCGACGAAACGGCTGTAGATTGCTATATAGCTGAGTTTGCCTTCCCAATTCCTGCCACCACTCGCTTCGTCACCGAAAAGTAAGGGATAAAGCTCCCAATTGCTGAAATCGCCTTGGATTCCGTTGCTAACGTGAGCCAACTCGCCATCTATGTAACAGTAAACGTTCCCTTCAAAATAACTGACGATAACGTGCGTCGGCTTCCTCGCCTCAATTTTACCGAAAGAGAACTCGCCATCGGTAGCATTCCCCCCGGTTTGCGGCGTACGGATTCTCACAGTAAAACGATTGCCATCCTGTCCTAAGGTGAAGTTGCGATGGGTAATGTCGTTTGAGAACGAGATCATCCGTGCGGGACCGCTCTGGTCAAGGGTATCCGTTGTAACGAGACACTCAAGTGTTAATTGATTGCTTTCCTGACATGCTGCGAGCGAGGAGGTCTTCGGGGTGGTAAGATGTATCTTGCCATTGCGACCTTAACGCGTCTCCTCCAGAAGTTCATCTAATCTGCGTCTTTCCTCGCGGAGTTCATCCAGAAGTTCATCAGATTCAGCTACGGACTCAGCCGCCCTTGCTTCAGCGGCTTCCAATTCCGCCAATAGTTTGGCAGCTTCTTCAGAATACGGTGCAAGATTCTGGAGTGCTGTTTTCCGTTGCAGCGCGGCATTTTTAAAAGCATCGGTTACTGACTTTAGATCCTCGGTTGCTGACTTTAGTGCTTCGGTTGCTGACTTTTGAGCTTCGGGGTCTATAGGTGGAGTCAACGCTGATTGAAAATCTTCTTGTGCTGATAGAAAATCTTTTAGTACTGATTCCACATCTTCTTGTGCTAAATCGAAAGCCGATTGTGCCTTCTCAAACGCCTCACGGGCCGCAACCTCCTCAGCTGAAGGCGTATCCTGCTGCATGGGTCCTTCGCCGCTTTGTTCTCCACTGACTTCTTGCGTGGAGAAAGGTAAAGGTTCGTCCGGAAGGGCAGTCGTTGAGGGGCCGTGCATATTTTCAGCTCCGGCTTCTACCTCTGTTCCCTGGGAGGTCTGCGCCGGATTTATAGGAGATTCAGAGTTAACCGGAGGAACATTTTGAGGCGGAAGCGTTGTCTTGTACACCTTTTCGGGTTCAGCCTTAAGTATTTTCTGTGCGGGCCGATGATGCCCGAAATACCAAACAGCAGTTGCTGCTATTAAGAAAAGGGCAATATAGACGGGTCTACGAAAATTTTTCATCATCAAACTCCATAGTAAAACATCTATCTTTGGTCAAGAAAGACATGCTTATATTTCAATTGATAATTCTGTAAAAGACGATTGTCACTTACAAAACGGGCCTAATTCTATAAATCAGGGGTTTTGTCTTCGCTGCATTTCGGTGTTGACGGCGCGAATAGCCGCCACCGTCTCGTTAATCTGATTGTTTGCGTGGTCGCGAAATCCGTACTTCCGTGCGTTGTTCTTAATGTACGCCCCACATAGGTGGTATCCGACGGATTGCGGGATATCCCAGAGTGCGTCCATCACTTGGCGATAGTGGTCTGTATCGTGCAATCGGTCTGTCTTCGGTGGCCAGCGGGTATCGCCGTGGGCGCGTATATGTCCCGCGGCGTCGGCGAGCAGCACCGGCTTGTCTGCGAAGTCTGCCCAGTGCTGCATCTTCGTGGCGATATTCTCTACTGTCCCAAAACATTGAAAACTGAGCACATCAACGTAGGGCAGTGCCGCACCGACCACCTCTTCCGGTAGCACTGCGTTTGCCTCCCATCGGTCTCCCAGGATCAGGTGGTTCGGGTCGTAGCGGCGGATAGCGTCATGGGTGACGCTGTAATAGCGGTCGGCAATGGCAGAGAGCTCGCGACGTCCCGCCTCTGATTCGAGCAGATCTGGGTCGGCTAACGCCCCGCGCCACTTTGTGGCAGGCGAGGTGTGCACCCACTGTGGACAATCACAGTAGAAGTAGCCGATAAGCTTCGGATCGTCGCGTAAGCGTACGCACACATCGCGGGCGACATAGTCGCACCACGCCTCAAAGTCGGAGCTCATCAGGTCGGGCATACGGACCTCAACCTGCCACTGATGCGCCTCGGTGAAAGGAAGCAGGTGGCAGTAAGGCATATCCGCCCATTGGTATTCCTCATAAGTGAACGGACGCGAATGACGATGGTAGCCGTCAGTGATAATTACGACTTCCTGAGTCCAGCCAATCGTGTTAAAACCCCAGTCACGCAGATCATCAGCGACAGCGCGTAGCCACTGTTCATGGCTATTGCCGAATTCGCGCGCCCACACGCCGTCCGACGCTGCATACCGCAACGCAGCCGAGTCGATATGATTCATGCCGATGGACCAGAACAGTGCGCCGTTGGGTGTGATGAACCACCAACGTCCGTCCCGCTTCTCAATTGTGTAAAAGTCCGCCATTGTGGTTGGTGTCCTTTTTAGGTTATCTCCGTGGTGGTTTGACCATTAAATCCTCAATAATATCAGCAAGTTCACTATCCGATAGCATCGGATCCAGATAAGACCGAAAACCGGGCTGCATCTCCCACTCATATCCATTTGACAACCTGCCTTTGCCATCTGTAATTTCAGTGAAGTAGTTGCTGAGACCGCGTACGCTGTATAAGACCGCAAGTTGGTCCCAACTGGAACGTCCCTTATACTGCCCGTTGAATCGACGATAATACGCCTCCCGTACAGGATTCCCAGCAGATGTCTCTGCGAGTCTCGCTCCGGTGTGGACAGATTCTCCATAATGGCTGATAACAAGCGAGGTGGGCCAATTGTGAATAACATATTCCGACTGATCAATCAGATCGTGGCGAACTGTATTGTATGGGTCGTCAATAAGCAGCGCCATTACTACGAGTTCGGTGACTTTTTGAGAAATGAGGTCAGGAGTTGTCTGCCAAAGCGTGCAGTGTAGCGAGTGCACCGACGTCGTCTACGTCGGTAGACATATCTGTTTCAAATATTACCTTTTTGGAGTGCGTTTCTTCGGTATCTTGTGCTTGCAAATTGGATGGTGTCATAATCATAGTAAAAAGCGTCAATACTGTCGCAAAATATGCAACTGTTAAGTTTTGCCGTAAATAAAAGAAAATTGAATACTGCATTTAAATCTATGTAATGAAATCGTCTTTCACCGCTAAGTATATTTGAAAAATTGACGAGTGTCAAGGGATTCGTTATCAGTTTCAACATAAGCGGAGTAATACAACGTTTGTTGGGGCGATGATGGGTTTCTAATGCTTTGGGAAAAGCGTTCCTAACAGACCCATTATTGAACCGTTGACTATCGGGGCAATATGTAATTGATTCTGTGAATATGCTGTATAGGGTGAGATGACACCCAAAATGAACCGAGTGATCGTGTCGTCCTCTGTAGAGAGGTGGATTCCGGTATCTTCTGAGACTTCCTCTGATACGTGAATCTCGCCGTCTCTGATGACAAGGCTCGCCTGATGTTCCGAACCTTTGATGCTGATGGTTCCTTGCCAGTCTTTGTAAGCATCGCTCTTGTTCAAGCGTTTGGAAAGCAGTGGAGAGAGTTCGCCAAGCAGCATCGGCAAATTGACGATCTTGAACATCCATACCCAACCTGCATCCGACGACGTGTACCCAAAATTGTGGAACAGCGTTCTAACGTAATCCTTGTCGCCTTCTGCTTCCGGCTCGTAACGAATCCGTTTATACTCACGCTTCACTAATTCGTTATGCAACGCGCAGAGCAGTGCAGCACCAACCTCCTCAAGGAAACCTTCTGGATGTGTGGAACTTTCAGAGGGTTGGGGTTTAAGACAGAATTCGGTGATGTGGACACTCTTTACCTTCTCATAGCATTGCGCTTGCACATATCCAAGGAGCTCTCCACTCTTTTCTGCGAGATAAATCAACCGAGTCTCTGAGGTTCTGCGCCTTTCAGCACGTCTCGGTCTGCGTTCTACTCGGTCCGCATAAAATGCGTTGAGTACGCTTGCCATCGCGACTTCATCCGCAGATTTATAGGGACGGACAACCAAGCCTTCAACCACTTTTGCGCGTTCGTGCTGCAACGCTTTGGTAAACTCTCGCGTCAATAACCCATCAACGAATCCAAAATTCCTGTACATTCCGTGGGCATCGTTGTACGTACCGGTATGAAGAGAGATACACGAGTACCGGCGGATCAATTCATGCGACATTGCGGCACCGAATGCCCAGCGCGATAGCCCTTTCCGCCGATATTTTGGCGTGGTATGCACCCAACCCACGTAAGTGCCGGGAGCGTGCGTGTTGTGAGGGAAGTGATGTGTATGGAGATGTAAATTGCAGACAGCAACGCGATAGCCTGCAATAATCGGATGTAGATGTAAGTCCGTATTGCGTTTGACATCCATCGTTTCCATATTGCGTCTGACATCCATCGTTAGGAGAGGTGTGCCATTTTCGTCCGTGAGTTCTTCATAAGAGAACACTTCAGCAGCTGGATGATCTATTTTGGCAAGTAGGTATCCAGTTTCGAGTTGATATCTGTGATCCTGGTGCGGTGCAATCTTCACGAGTCGATCTACGACTTCACTGCCTCCACCGTTACGCACCAACATTAGTACCGCCATCGCTACAAGTCCGTCATCCTCCGTTTCGACTGTCAACGCTTCCAGCACTTTTACCGCTCGATCATCGCAGCCGCTAATCAGTTTTGCTGCGGCAATCAGTCGTTCATATCTGTCCGGTGCGTCCAATTTAGCAACCAATGCCGAAATCGCATGCTCAGATTCGTCAGCGATCTCGAAAAGACTATTAATCGCATCGATTCTGTCGCTTGTGTCTGTGGTTGTGTCGCGAATCATTCTGTTGAGGTATCCACGGACCTCTGCCACGAATTCGTCACTATCATTTGGTAACAACGGGAGTGGATGGACAGTTGTGCCGATCTCTTTAAACCACGGAAACAGGTCTTCACCTACCGCTCGGCTAAGGTAATAAATTAGTGAGTCTATCTGTGAAAAGGTTATGCGCGGTATATTCTTTTCTGTGTCGCTTGGTTTTTCCGACAACACCTCGGCGAGCCGAACAAACAGATCGTCCCCATATTTCTCGAGTAGCATCTTTAGTATCCAGATCGGCTTGCGTGATCGTTGCTCATAAACCTTCGCGATGTCCAGCAACTTCTCGGTTTGAGCATTTTCATGATATTGGTGTTCGGCTTCGGCGAGCATCTCTGCCGCCTCTGGTTCAAAGCCGAGCAATTTCATTGCCCAGATACCGAAGAAAAACGGGAATCCTTCTCCTTCAAAAATAAGCTCAGTTGCCTTCCCAAACGGTGTTTTGTCGGCGATCAATTCACTCGCCTCAACACCGAGCGAATAGGCGAGTCTTGACGGACTGACACACGCCCCAATTGTTATGACCGAATCCTCCCAATTGCCGCCGTATTTATGAACACACGACGGGATTAGATCGATTTTCCATTTAATTTTCTCACCTTCAGGGAATTTCGAGAGCATCTCCTCTGCCAGTTTTTTAGCAAACGCCATACAGGTGTCCACACGGTCCTCGACGAAGTGCGTATAGAAAATCTTGATTTCCTCGTCCTCTCTGACCTGTTCATCGATCGGAATTTCATCAGGGATTGTCTCAGTATCCGTTGCTAAAGAGGGTTTTTGCTGGGGTGTTTCTTCGCGGTTGGTTTCTAACCAATTAATAACTCGCGTGGATACCGGATGATTCTCGTATTGAAAAAGCTGCGTGTTGATTAGCAAGATTCGTCCTGATCCAAAATGGAGACAGGCACCAATGGGTTCCGCCGTCTCGCTGTGTTCAAGGAAAACGTGACTGTCCGCCGGGATATCGAGGATACCACAGGACGTGAGACCAAGATCATCAATTCCCAATCCATCGGTAACCTCATAATCAGTGAGGCGGAGGTCTTTCTTTGTATAGCCGCGCAACGGATTCGCGTCAGTATCCATTTCGCCTTGTCCTTCAGGCAACGGAAGAAATTGTGCACCGAAAAGAGATGCGACTTGATTGATCCCTAATTCCGAGATCGGTTCACGGACATCTCGCTCGAATCGGCTGGTGCTGGTGGCTAAAAGCAGTCCACCGCCATTTTCTACAAATTCGCGAATCAGTTGGCGTTCTGCATCGGTGTATTTTAGCGTAGTGTTACTACAAATTGTTAGGACATCGTAATTTTTTAGGGGGTTTTTGCTTGAGGGTTTTTGCTTGGGTGTTTCTGCGGATTTCTTCAAGGTAACCTCGCCCCTACTGAGATAATCCCGGTTGTTGGTGGTTTGATAGATATTGTCCGGCTCGATACGTATCAATCCGTCTGACCAGCCTGTATCTCGTGAAGTATCAACTAAAATCCGAATTGTTTCTTTTGTCATCTGTTTCGTTCCTTATATTTTCTTGGATACCATGATAATCTATTCCTCCTTTTATTCAACTATATTGACAGCACTTTCTTCAACTTTTTTGTTGCACCCTAACTTTGAAGTTGCTATGATAGGTATAAACAAGCACACTTTTCTTGGCAAACTTGGAGATACACATGAACAACTATCGTGTAGCAATTATCGGCTTAGGTGGCATGGGTAACGCGCATGCTGAGGCGGCGCAGTTAGAGACGAACTGTGAACTCGTCGCTGGCGCGGAAATCAATCCAGAGCGCGCAAAAGCATGGGGAGAACGATTTGGTGTCAATGCCATCTACGACGACTATGAAAAGATGCTTGAAGAACAACCGGATATCGTTATCGTTCCGACACAGACGCCGATGCACCACCCACCAACGATCGCTGCGGCACAGCGTGGCATCCACGTCTTCTGTGAAAAGCCGACTGCCCTGAACCTGATTGAAGCCGATGAGATGGTCGAAACCTGTGACCAGCATCATGTCAAGTTTGCCATTAATCACATCAAACGCGCCAGTCCTTACAATCGTCACGTACTTTCACTGATCGAAAAAGGCGAAATTGGCGATGTTGTGTTGTTGAAAGCGACAGACAAAGGCGGACGCAAGGTGGGCAACTCACTGATGGAAATGGGTACCCATCTCTACGATTGGTTGCGTCTCTTTGGTGGCGATGTCGAATGGACGCATGCACACCTCGTGCAGATGGATGGTCGTGAGTCAACGGTTAATGACATCAAACATACCCAAGAGGTTCACCCGCACGATCGCGATGCAGGACTCGTGCTTGGTGAGCGTGGGCATGCTTCCTTCCGCTTCAAGAACGGTATTCATGCGGATGTGCAGTTCCTTGCGCAACCGCAGACCAACGATAATGCTTACGGTATTGACATTATCGGGACTGAAGGCAGAATTGCCATCCGAGAGAGTGTCGGTACAACGATGTTTATCCACAAAGGGCAACATAAAACACCTGCAGAAGCGTGGGAACCGGTGCACCTTGCCGCCGAGGACCTTGACGAGCAGGGAAATCCACGGGATAAGGCATCCATACGATTGCTACTGCAACGCCTTATGCTACGCGATCTGATTGAATCGATTGAAGAGGATCGAGATCCGTTCGCCAGTGGCAGAGACGGTCGGGATTGTCTTGAGATGATTCATACGACATGGGAATCGCATCGTCAGGAGGCTCGGGTATTTATGCCACTCACCCCACGAGAACACCCACTTGAAAGATGGAGAAGGGAAGAGGGTGCTTAGTGCCCTGATTCACTGTAAAAAAAATAGGAGCGATTTATGCAACGTTTGGATATCCTTCACCCGTCAATTGATGATTACTTACTTGACATTACACCAGAACGCGATGAAGTGCTTACAGAGATGGAGGCGCATGCGCGTGCAAACCGCTTTCCAATTGTGGGACCGCTCGTCGGGCGTGTCCTGCATCAATTGGTACTGCTGACGAATCCGACACGGATTTTTGAGATGGGTTCAGGCTTTGGGTATTCGGCATATTGGATGGCGAAGGCATTGCAAAAACCGGAAGCCTCTATTATCTGTACCGACGGGTCAGCGGAGAATGCAGATCGCGCAGCGGGTTACCTTGCACGTGGCGGTATCGCAGATCGCATTGATTACCGGGTCGGTAACGCGCTTGAAATCATTGATGAAACCGAAGGCGAGTTTGACATCATCTACAACGACATCGACAAAGATGGGTATCCAGAAGCGTTTCATAAAGCGATTCCGAGAATTAGAAGTGGTGGGTTGTTTATCACGGATAACATGATCTGGGGTGGGCGCGTCGTCACGCAGGAACCCGGTAGCCCTCCAGAAGGACTTGATGAGCGGGAGCAGTGGTTCCATGCCGCGACAATCGGTGTTAGGGAGTTAACCCGGCTTCTCTATAGTTCGCCTGATGTTTTCACGACGATTATTCCGCTGCGTGATGGCGTTTCAGTCGCGGTGAAACGCTAATCTATTGATGACTGAAGTAAATTAGGGAAAATTTGACGTAGCCAATCAAATATGTTATACTTTATGCATGAAATCAAAATCCAGTAAGTCACTACTTATTTCAGTCCTATTGCACCTCAGTGTTGGGGTGCTTGGGTTTTTCTTTTGGTTTAGTACAGCACCGATGCGAGAAGTCTCTGGCATCAATGCCCTATTCGTCACCGAAGAGAAACCGAAAGTCAGACGCGTAACGCCGCCGAAACGTGCCCAAATTGTTCAGAACAAGACCCGCGATGTTAGTCAGCCACGCCTGAAAATCCTCACGAGCAATCAACCTGTCAGCAACCGTGGGGTGGTCTCTGCAGCGGATCCCGCGCCGTTCCAGCCGTTCGATACCGATAACGACTTGAGTGAACCTATTGGACCCACCGCGACATCTGTTGAATTTGGTGAGGTGCCTCGCGTGCAAAAGGTTATCGAACGTCCTTTTGTAAAAGAAGAAAAGGTCGAAACCCGTTTTAAAAGCAGATTAGTGAAGTTCATTGAAGCCCAAGAAGGCCCACAGCGGATTGCCTACTGCGTGGATTTGTCTACGAGTATGCAGAACCTACCGCCACACAAGCTCAAGAAGATTATAGACCTCATGCGCGATTCGCTCACCTTTCTCGAACCACACGATAGTTTCAATATTGTGGCGTTTAGTACAGAATTAGTTGTTTATAAGGAAAACTTTGTTCCCGTCACAGAAGAGACGGTAAGTGCATCGGCTGCGTATCTCGCTGACATCGAATCTAAAATCCACACCAAAGGGACCGACCACGATATGCTAACGGCATTGACAGAAATCGCTAAAACTGCCCCCACGCTTGTTGTTCTTTTTAGCGATGGCATTCCTACCACTATTGAGGGCCCGGATCTCACGCTTGTTGGTCAATACGCTACGGGCAACGGACACATTTTCGCCATGGGTATCGGGATGTCGCCCAATTTTCCGGGTGCGGTTATGTTGAAACGCCTTGCGACTGTTAGTGATGGGGATCTTTGGCTCGTTGATAGGTAGAGATATTTGGTGTCGGTGTCCGAAAGCACCTCTACAAAACAGATGGAGAAAAAAGGAACTCGCATGCCTGAATCCAGCCTCACGCGTGCTGAAGAGATCGCCGAAGGGTTGTATCCGCATCAAATAGAAGGTATCGCCTTTCTGCTGGGTCGTCGTCGCGCGCTTCTTGCGGATGATATGGGACTCGGCAAGACGCGTCAGTCAGTTATTGCTATGGTTGAAGCGGAAGCGGAAGGTCCTTATCTTGTGATTTGTCCTGCCTCTATCAAACGCAACTGGGCGCGCGAAATTGAAATCGTTTTCCCAGATGCCGAACCTGCGATTGTTGGTCCTGCACCGCTCCCACCTACAAATCATTGCGGTTGGATTATTATCAACTATGAAATTCTCGGTAAAAACCTTGATCAACTCCTTGCGTTCGACTGGAAAGGCGTTGTTTTTGACGAAGCACATTATCTAAAAAATTATCAGAGTCAGCGAAGTCAAAACGCGTCAAAACTGGTTAAAGAGATTAAGCGTGACCCTGTCGTCCATGCGTTAACCGGTACGCCAATGACAAGTCGTCCCCGTGACCTTTTTCCGCTGTTGCAGATTCTGGGTCATTCGCTTGGAAAGAGTTTCCTCAGTTTTGCCAAACGTTATTGTGATGCGTATCAAGGCGATTTTGGGTTGGTGGCAGATGGTGCAAGTAACATCGAAGAATTGACTGTGCAGCTACACGGTGTTATGCTGCGTCGTAGAAAAGATGAGGTGTTAGATCTTCCGCCTAAAATGCGAACATGGATGGATGTCGAATTGCACCCTTACGCTATCCAGCACTTTAATCGATTAGTCCAGGAGTTTATATCAAAATTTGACACGCCTGAAGCCATTGATGGGATACCAGAATCCGCGGGTCTATCATCAGAACGCCGCGATGAATTAGATGATTCAATAGATACTACAGATTTGGGAACTGGGATGGGTAGGATAACCCAGGTACGTCGAGCGATTGCATTTGTCAAATGCCGTCACACCATTAAATTTGTGGAAAATGCGTTGGAACAAGGTGAAAAAGTAATTATTTTCACATCCTTCCTCAATACGATGCAGCGTTTCCAGAGGCATTTCAAGGACCGAGCGGTTTATGTTTCCGGTGAAGTGCCTGTCCATGAGAGACAGAACAGGGTTGATCGCTTTCAAAACGATGACGACATTAGAATTTTCGTAGCCAACATGCACATAGCAGGTGTTGGTATAAATCTCACTGCGGCGCGCCAAATCGTTTTTAACGACTTAGATTGGGTGCCTGCTAATCACTGGCAGGCAGAAGATCGCGCGTATCGTATCGGTCAGACGGGGACTGTCAATGTCACCTATATGATCGCGACTGGCACTGTTGATTCGTTTGTCAAGACGGTCTTAGAAACCAAAGCAGCGTTGATGGATTCCATCGTTGAAGGATCAATTTTGGTGCCGGATGGCGAGGCTGCCTTGGCGTTAGATGTCCTCAGCGAACTCAAACGGATGATGAATGCTTTATCTGTCGAAACAGCCGAACTGAAAGCATCCGAACTCCATGATGTGCTTCAGAAAGCTGGAGATGTCTACCTTGAAGAAAACGCCTCACACCTCCAGGAAGCGACGCGCGCGCAGCTGCGTCCGTACTCCGAAGAAGCCATCCGTACTTTGGCGGAAGTCCTTGCGGGTCCTGAACGGAGCGTCTATCATGCCGAGAGTTCATCGCAAAAGGGCAAGTTTTATACACTGGAAGTTGTCGGTGCTGATGTAACTTGCGATTGCCCGGGTTTCACGCACCGTGGCAGTTGCCGACACGTCCGTCCACTGAAATCTGCGCTCGTTGCGGGGACCCCTTTGCCGAAAGGTTACAAGAAAGTTTCCGCGGATTAGATGCGCGTTCGCCGATTAGCCGTACACACGGAAATGCCTATTATACCCGTGGCAGGGCATACAGTCCCCATCGGACTCTCACAATTTCACCGGCATCTACAAGTCGCTTAAGTTCATTTTTTACGGCTTTTGGATGCCCATCAATAGACGCAATCAGTTCTGCTGTTCTCTTCTCACCCTCAGCAAGCATAGTGAGGATTTGTATTCGAAAGGGGACACGTAGGGGCGCGCCCCCCCTAAACGCTCTCAACACTCGATTCGCCTGCCTTGAGGAGCATCCGAGGATGCGTTCCACTTCTTCCCTGCTGGATTCAACAGTTAGGCTGTCCCGCTCTGCTTCAAAGTGCTCGCGCGTAGCGATCACTTCAGAAAGCTTGTCTAACCCATCAGCGACCTCAAAATCTTCCCAGTCAAAAAGGAGGGTTTCGGGTCTGTCTGTGATGCCGGGTAGTGCCAAACTTGAGATTAATACAACCTTCCTGTCAGTCCATCGACTCAATCCTGTGCGTAGAACAGTTTGTGTGAGTTGGCGAACAATTTCTTGTTCATAAACGCTCTGGACCCGTTCATCTTTATAGCGCCCAGCCTCCGTTTCTTCCTCATAAGAGAGGGGTTCCGCATCATTTCCAAACAAAATCTGTGCGCGCTTCCAAACGCAGGTTGGTTGCAGCGTTGGTGTACCGACTATCCAAATGATCTGTCCCTCTTTAAAAGCGTCCCTCAGTCCTTTCTCACTTTTGAAACTGGTCACAAAAGAGACGTTTTCCTTTTCTGCGATATCCTCTAATCGTGCGGCGACTGACTTATAGGTGATAATTGCATGTTTAACGTTTGGATCCCGTTCAATTTCCGCTCGGATACCCGCAAAAAAGCGTTGTCCTATTTTAGAGATACCGATAACATCCCCACTGACGTTGTATCCTAAGATTGTTTGCCTGGGATAGATACCCGTGCGAATCTGGAAGACTTGATTTCCTTCACCCCATGCTGTCGGTTCGGTCCGACTTATCTGAATTTCCTCATCTGGGAAGACCCTGTGTAGGTACTGCTCGGGGAGAATTGGGGATGTTAACACAAGACGTTTGACGCTCGGATGGAGGACTGGCGGCACCCAGAACCTCAGTTTTTTTTCATTCCAACGTATAGGGGCATCGGCATCGCGCGTGTAATGCGTGAAAAAACGCTTGAGCTGATGCCAATACGTCCAGTTAGGATTTCGACAGACTGTTGGGAATGTCTGAATGCTCTCCACAGTTTCCGTATTCAAGATGCCCAAACGGGTAGCTTGTGCCATTGACATTAGGATTTTCATGTCTTCATTGATTGCAAAGGAAGCGAGTTGAAAAAGTGGCAACCCGTTTACTGAGAGTCTATCTGCGGCATTATGATCCAACGGGATATGGGCAGAAACACCTGTCTCAAATTCAATGGTAAAGCGTGCCAATAGTTCTCCAGTTTCGGGATCAACCGTCCTGCGCTCTACTACCTTGCCTCGGACATTCACCTGACACATCTGTCTGATGAGCGATTCTTCTTGCCATTCAAACGATTGGACCACCGTCCGAATCCGTTTGACAGCGGCGGCATGTGGTATATCTTTAATTTCTACTGCATGCAGTAAAGCCTTGGTAAAATTTCCCAAAGCACAACCGCTCCAGTTTACACTCCATTCCTCAAACAAGTTTCTTGGCAGTTCACATTTGGGAAACAAGTTATATTCCTTGGGTCTGCCGATAATGCAAAGCCTCTCTGTCTCATCTACTTGTTCAATAATTGCTTCCGTCAATTCCGCGTCCTGCGGATTGAAAAATAGTTGGGGGATCGCCAATATCTGTGCCTTGGCGCGTTGCAACGCGGTGGGTTGTGATAAATATCCGCGTTGCTGACACTCGGTATAGACGGGACACTGCGGGCAGATACTCTCGTTTGGATTCCCACCCTTTTTTTCGAGAGCGTCGCACCGTTCGGCATCCTCACAGACGTTTCCGTGTTGAAAGGGGTTTTCCATACGCACATCAATAGGTATCTCTTTCACGTGTTCCCAGAGGTGCGTCCGAGGTTTCCAACAAACAGGCGACGGCATGTTTCGTCTTCGATAGCGTCTATCTACTTTCTCTACCAATCTGGGGGTTGGCACGCTTAAAGAGGTTGTGCCGCCGTCAGAAACATAAGATTCTATTTGACGACTTTTTCCCAAACTTTTCTCGGTAGGAAGTCCGAGGATTCGTGCAGTTCCATGAAAAATACGCTGTATCTGATCAGCATTCTTTTCAGGTGTTTCAGACGGCTCATCCACGTTTTCCGATTTGTGCAGCACCGGGGGTGGACGTTTTATTGCTAACGGGCTAAGTTTTCCTGCTCGCACGGCGAATATCCTATCGGACACAAGTAACTCAGGTTCAAATGTCGGTGGTAGAATACCGGTATTGTTCCAGATTTCAGTAATTGGAGTGGCTTCCGTTGGAAACCCAGTATCAGATGTGGTTGCGCGTACCCACACAGTTCCATTAGCTTCCCAGAGCAGGACGTGTTCGTTGCCAACAGTGCTGTCAGGTTGCCGCCAGTGGTAGAAATCGTTTTCTTGTCCGACATAAGAAAAACCGCGGTTTACGAACGCCGTTTTTGCGAGATCAAGCTTATCTGAACCGAGAGATAGTGGTACATTGTCAACAGCCTGATTTCGTTCGATTTCATGAGGCATAGGTTCGTGAAGTTCAGCACGTAGGGCATCAATAGGGGCAAAAAGGACTTCTTTCGCAACCACAGGTGGATCTAAGAGATTTCCAAGCAGGATCTCGTAGCGTGCATCCCACGGGCTGTATCCGCCTTCCGCAGAGACTTGAAGGTAAGCCTCTCGTTGGTTTGGATTTTCCGGGGTCGGGGTGTGTTTATAGATATATTGCTTCGCGTTCTCGGTATTCGGATGGAGGTAATCTGGGACTCTGCAAGAGAAGCGCAGTCCGCCAGATTTTGTCAGTGTCAAGAGTGGATTTTCTATGGCGTTGACGAGTGCCTCAATACAAAGGGCGGCAGCATCAGGTGCGGCAGAAATAACTTCATATTTAAACTCAATGTCGTGCCATTGTGCCCTATCGTGCGCAGATGGGGTTCCGGTATACACCTGAATCCCCCAAGAGGCGTGCCATCGTCTTATTCCCCAGTCTTGTGCTTTTTGAGGGCTTAAGAACCGTTTACCGCCAAAGTTTCCTGGACCGCGATCATTATCGGGTGCGTGTCCTATCGGCATAAAGGAGACGTTCGCCTGCTCTAAGTCAGCGAGCAGTACACGGTACCTCTGTGCGCAATAGACCGTTATCTGATAAGGATATCCCTTATTATTATACAAGGCAGGCATTACCACTGTCTTCCGCTGCCGAAGTGGTTTTTCGCGCCGTTCGTGGCAACGTTCAATAAGATTATTCAAAGCGTTCATAAGAAAAAACGAAGATATGAAACCTCGGTTCCTGTAAGATTCAGGACTTTCTGTTTCTGTTTAATATAACATAATATAATATCACACAACAAAGTTAATAATATATATTAACACATATTTTTTTTTAGTCAAGTTTTTTAATATGAGAAAAAGTCAATAATAGCAAGGTTTTTTGAGTCTACCACAACAGGACATCATTGTTAAAATATAAAAAAAAATTACAGAATTGGCTTAATATTACTTTTGGATATTTAACTATAAGTTATATGTTGAATAGATATATCCCTGCGCAATAGCGTCTCCTCGAATGAAATTGTATGTATGAGGCATTATAACATTTCTTCCTGACAGCCCTCCCAAAATTTGCTAAAATCGGCACAAATCAACATGAGGATGCGCGACAACGGCAATCAGGGTGTCTAAAATTGGGCTAAAAAACGGAAAACCAAATAGTCCGGCTCTCCGCATCGAAATTTTCTGCTTGACACCTGTCTGAAAATCCCATAAAATGAGAGCAGCCAAATCTGAATAGAGAGGAAAATAGAGATATGCCACAAGATTCAAATCAACCGAATGTTATCGTCTTTTTTACCGATCAGCAGCGGTGGGATACGTCCGGCTTGCACGGCAATCCGCTCGACTTGACACCGAACTTTGATCGGATGGCACAGCAGGGCACACATGTCCGCCGCTCGTTTACATGTCAACCCGTCTGTGGGCCCGCGCGCTCGTGCCTACAAACCGGATTATACGCCACGCGGACGGGATGTTTCCGAAATGGTATTCCGCTATCACCAAACCTCAAGACCCTTGCACACCACTTCGGTGAGGCAGGCTATGCTACTGGATACATCGGTAAGTGGCACCTCTATAGCGGTGGTACGGGCCCGGGACCGGTGCCAGCGGAGCATCGCGGTGGGTATGATTATTGGTTAGCATCTAATGTTCTTGAGTTCACGTCTGATGCGTATCAAACGACACTCTACGATAATGACAATCAACCCGTTGATCTCCCCGGCTATCGTGTAGACGCGCTCACCGATGCGGTAATACGCTACGTTGACCGGCACCAAAGCGAGCCTTTTTATCTTTTTACGTCATACATTGAACCGCACCACCAAAACCATCTGGACGATTATCCGCCGCCGGACGGGTATCGGGAACGGTATACGGGGAAATGGATACCGCCGGATCTTGCCGCGCTGGGTGGCTCGACACACCAGCACTTAGGCGGCTATTACGGTATGGTGAAAAGGTTGGACGAAGCACTCGGTAGGCTTTTAGATGCGCTCAAGAGTCTCCAGCTGCTCGATAATACGATTATTCTTTTTACCTCTGACCATGGGTGTCATTTTAAAACCCGTAATAGCGAATACAAACGCTCATGCCACGAGAGTTCTATCCGTGTGCCGACAGCGTTTCATGGTGCCGAGTTCATCGGCGGTGGACAGCTTCAAGAACTTGTGAGTCTTGTTGATTTACCACCGACGCTCCTTGATGCAGCGGGGTTGGAAGTACCTGCTGAGATGCAAGGTAGGTCTATTATGCCGCTGGTACGCGGTGAAACAGACGATTGGCCAGAAGAGGTTTTCGTCCAAATTAGTGAGGCACAAGTCGGGCGCGCGGTGCGGACACACCGTTGGAAATACGGTGTAGATGCCCCCAATAAGGGTGGTGGCAGAGATGCGGGTTCAGATCGGTATGTGGAACAATACCTTTATGATCTTCAGGCAGATCCTTATGAGTTACGGAATCTGATTGGACTTCAATCGCATGAACCTGTTACAGAGGTGATGCGGGAACGGCTCATTCGGCGGATGCTGGAGGCAGGCGAAGAGGCACCAACAGTCGAACCGGCACCGACACAACGGAGTGGACAACGGAGTGTGTCTGAAGCGGAAGCGAGAAGTTAATAAGAAAAGTCAGAACTGTGATTTATGTGATTTATTGATTTATGTGATTGAGAGATTCGTGTGATGTAAGTCAGATAGTCCCATGAATCCCGGTTCCGATCGACGCTATCACCAGCTGATCGCATCACCACGGTGGAGATGTTTCGTTGTGGGGCAAGGCGTGCAATATCTTACTTGTAGATACCGGGTTAGATCCGCATTATCAGTTCTACAATGTTTGACGGCATCCTACAGCACACTACCAAGAGATCATCGGGGAGGATTCACCCTACCACTGTATGGACTACGATCAACGGTTTCACATAGAACGCAAAGTTCTCCAATGAAGGAGGCAACACAGGAAAAAAGTGTTGAAGTATTTTCTATATATCTGTTTCTCGCCGACAGGCAGAATCAACCGCGCAGGGTGGTGGCTTGTTTGGGTTTTTCTTCTCCTTTATCAGATTTTGGGAGTTTCTCTGCACGCTGTGATCCGTCCGGATGGGGTAATTCTCAATATATTCTTATTGTGGTCGCTACTCAGCGGCGTTGGCTTGCTATATGCCATGATTGTGGCGACAGTCAAAAGATTGCATGATACAAAACGTTCCGGCTGGAAAGGGCTTTGGGGGCTGATCCCGACTTTCGGGGTTTTCTACATACTCATCGTTTGTGGTTTTTTCAAAGGCACAGATGGCGAGAATAAGTATGGTGACTCCAGAGACCTGAAATCATTCACGACGGAAGGGTTAACGTGGTAGATAAGAGATACAAATATTCAGAATTGACAGGAAAGATAATCAGATGTGCGATGAGCGTGCATTCTACTCTAAGAAATGGGTTTCAAGAGGTTATCTATCAAAGGGCCTTAGAGATAGAGATGGCGGATCAGGGTATTTCTTTTGTGCGCGAATTGGAGATGCCTATTTACTACAAAACACAGCGGATAGGAACCAGAAGAGTCGATTTCTTAGTGGAGAACTGTATTTCTGTTGAATTGAAAGCCCTCATTCAATTGAAAGATGTCCATCTGGCGCAGGCTATCAATTATCTGGAGGCTTATAATCTGGAAGTAGGTTTGTTAATAAACTTTGGATCTAACAGTTTGGAATTTAAAAGGCTTACCAACAAAAAATTCAATCCAAAGATCCAATGAAAGTCAGAACCAGGATTTATATGATTACCAGATTATCCTGATTTACCGTTTTCAATATTATTATAGAAATCTCATAATCACATAAATCAGTAAATCACATAAATCACAGTTCTGACAGATAGGCAAAGGACCATAATTTAAAAGATGAAAATTACAGATGTTAAGACTTTGGTCATGGGGACGAGTTGGCGGAATTTAACCTTTGTCAAAGTCGAGACCGATGAAGGTTTGACGGGTGTCAGCGAAGTGCGGATGAACAACCGGACAGATGCGCTTGTCGCTTATATTGACGGTGCGAAGAAGCGGCATGTCATCGGTAGCGATCCGTTCAATACAGAGGATCTCTACCAACGGCTATTTCGGGATGACTACGGTCGCGCGGGTGAAATCGTTGCGACGGGTATTAGCGTTATTGAGATTGCGTGCTGGGATATTATCGGTAAGGCGTTGAATCAACCGGTCTACCGATTGCTCGGTGGTGCGTGTCGCGATAAGATTAAGGCGTATGCTAACGGTTGGTATCGCGTTGAGCGTGCCCCTGAAGAATTCCACGCTGCGGCGAAAAGGGTGCTTGAAAAAGGGTATCGGGCACTGAAGTTTGATCCGTTCGGTGCAGGCTACTATGAGCTTTCTTATGAGGAGAAGTTGAAGTCCGTCGGACTTGTTGAAGCGGTGCGTGATGCTGTTGGTCCCGATGTTGAGATCCTCGTTGAGATGCACGGTCGATTTAGTCCGTATACGGCGATCGAGATTGCAGCGGAATTGGAGAAATTCCAGCCGAGTTGGGTTGAGGAACCTGTGCCGCCGGATAATATCGCCGCGCTTGCTAAAGCGGCTGACAAGATTAACCTCCCTGTCGCTACGGGTGAGCGGCTCCATAATAAGTATGAATATCGTGAGTTGATTAACCTACAAGCAGCGGATATACTACAGCCAGACATCACGCAGACGGGTGGTTTTTTGGAGACCAAGAAAATCGCAGCGATGGGGGATATGTGCTATATGACGGTAGCACCGCATAATGTCGGTGGACCTGTCTCTACGGCGACCGCCTTGCACTTTGCTGCTTGCACCACAAACTTCAAGATTCAGGAACATTTCAACGATTTTTCTGAGGCGTGGGTTAAAGAGGCGGCGACAGGATGCCCGGAAGTTATTGACGGTTATTTCAGTCTGCCTGATGGCCCTGGACTCGGTATGGAATTGAATGAGGATCTTATTGCCGAACATCCGTATCGTGAAGGTTCGTTCAACCTTTGGGAAGACGATTGGCATAAGCGGGAGTATTAGGTAGGGTGATGGTTCCGTAAAAAGCTTGACCTTACAGCATTGTACAGTTCGTTAAGTTTGTTCTTTTTTTGTCAGAATCGCGGAAGGCACAGAGAACACAGAGAACACGGAAAGTTTTGACTTTATCTGCTTGTTTTGAAAATAGACACAACTTTTGTGGCATCAGATAGGCACAAACGCCAACTTCATCAAAGTCATATAATGATCCAGGAACCCCTTCCGCGTCCTCCGTGTTCTCTGTGCCTTCCGCGATTCTGACAGAAAAAAATCTGAAGGACCGAATTAATAAATTAATCTTCATGAAGTTTGTGCTACATAGGTGGCAACTTGGGTTACATTAGAGAAAGGAAATTTGGAAAATATGTTGGATCAAAACAAAACCTTGTTGAATAAAATAAGGGACAAAGCGACACAATACATTTTACCATTCGTTTTTGCCGCCCAAATTTTCGGAAGCGGTTGCGATGAAATGAATAATCCCGCAAAAGTTATGGATCAAATGGAAGACAGAACAGTCGGAGAAATAAAAACTGAGGCACCGAAACCGGAAACAAGATTATCCAACAACACAATTGACGAAAACAACGAACCAAACGCAGTCATTGGAACATTCACAAACGAAAGTGGAGATAATTTACAATATTTCATAAAAAATGAAGACGACCAAGAAGTTGTATATGTAAATGAAGACAACGAACTTGTCGCAAAAATTTCTTTTGACTTTGAAAAACAATCAAAGTATGACATAGAAGTCGGCGAAAAGAATTTAGACACAGACGACACAAAATTTACAACTTATGAAATTTTGGTAAATGATTTACGAGAACTTGGAGATATAACAATTTTAGCACCTGATAACACAGAAACCTTGTCAATTGAAGAAAACAGAGAAAAGGGCACAATTGTCGGAACTTTTCAAGATGGAGAAGGACACCAAGTTGTAGGGAGTGGCAGCAATTATTTTGAAGTTGATGGCAAAAATTTAGTTACAAAACAACCGCTAAATTTTGAAGAGCTCATAAGACAATCACGCCTAAATCCAAATCAAGAAATGGAAATAAGCGTCCAAGAACCCGAAGTTGCGGGACAAAAAGTTCTGAAAATCAAAATAGTAGATGTCAATGAACCGCCTTATGCTATAGAGCTTTCAAACAATTCTTTTAGTTCAGACGATTTAAACGGCACAGAATTTGCCGAAATCCTATCTTCCGATGAAGACATAGAAGATACTCACACATATAGGATTACAAAAGGACACGAATTTATAGGCGTTAGTGGAGAAAAATTAGTAAAGTTACAAAACCTCCCAAACTCAGAAATAGATATAGAAATTGAAGCGACAGATAAAGGGGGTCTAAAATGGACAGAACAATTTACAATCACACAAACGCAACCCGAACCCATTATTCCACCAGAAGAGCCACAACAACCGTCAGACGATCCTGAACCTCCCCAAGACGATGACGATCCTGACCCATCTGATATTCCGCCACCACCAATTTATGTTGATTAAGTTCGTAGGTTGGGTAGAGCGGAACTGCGTAGAGGGACCTTCACATCCCAATCGGACCTGAATGAAGGACTGTGTCGGTTTCAGATAATTAGGAGCGAAACCCAACTTCAGCAAACTAAATAGCTCTGGGGGTATCTGCAGAGCTATTCAGTTCTCGGTTTTTTAGTTCAATTTTGGCCCCCAGGCCCGGTAGGTACGGTTTCCTAGCGGAAATCCGCAGAAATACCCAAGCAAATACCCCAAGCAAAAACATCGCACCATAGGTGTCAATTTAAGAAAAACGCATCATAGCATCGTAGGTTGGGTAGAGCGGAATTAAGAAAAACGATACGAACAACTCAAGCACATTTCAGCACCCTATACCGTCAGATAAATCAAGAATATAGCGAAACCCAACGATAGACCTACCGCCATGCTTCCAACGTTTCACAGAAAGAGCGTTGGGTTTCACTGTGTTTTTGGATGTATACGCATGTCTGTTGGATTTGATGTATTTTAGCATACCAACGTTTGATTTCAACACCGTTCAACCTAACGGAAACACCCAAGCAAAAACACCTACGGGACTACGGGATTCAAGAGGTTTTTGAAGTCTTTAAGGTTTCCGCGTAGGATCCGGTTCGGTTGGGAAACCGAACCTACCGGGCCTGGTGGTGAAAATCTGATTGAAAAATGGACAATTGAATAGCTCCGGGGGTATCTGTAAAAGGCTTGACCTTACAGGTATTGTGTGGTATTCTAAATAGGACAGAAAAATGAAAAAAAGCATCATCACCGGAAATATTATTGAGACACAAAGGAGCCTTTTACACACAGATGAGTTTTCACTATAAAGATGGGTATCTCTATTGCGAAAAATTGAGAGTCAAAGATATTCAGGAAGAGGTGCCCTACAGTCCGTTTTATCTTTACAGCCTTGCACAGTTGGAGGCGAACTATGCCGCATATCAGAAAGCCCTTGAGGGGATCGACTCCATCATCGGCTATGCGATTAAGGCAAATAACAACCTCACCCTGCTCAAACGTCTGAGTGCCCTTGGCAGTGGTGCGGTTCTTGTTAGCGGAAACGAGTTGCGGATGTCGCTTGCGGCGGGATTTGATCTGAAGCGGACGATTCTAAACGGAAATGGTAAGACGCTTGAAGAACTGAGCCTTGCTGTTGAACACGGCGTACTCATTAACATCGACAGCGAGTTTGATTTGGCACACATCCAACAGACAGCGAAAGCCCTGGACGAGCCTGCTAATGTGCTTATCCGTATCAATCCGAATGTGGACCCGGAAGTGCATCCTTATGTCTCGACTGGCATGAAAAATTCCAAGTTCGGCATCCGTAATGAACGGCTTAATTGGTTTTTAGACGAAATTCGCAAAGATGATTTACTAAATTTAGTTGGTGTGCATTGCCATCTGGGGTCAACGATTAAGAAGGTGCGGATCTTCCGAGATGCGACTGAAGTGATGCTTGGTTTCATCCGCGCCATTGAAGCGGAAGGTTTCTCGTTGCGCTACCTGAACATCGGTGGCGGTCTGGGCATCGACTATGAGCGCACGGGTGAAGAGATTCCGACCCCGTCCGATCTTATTGATTCCATCCGCGATCTATTACCTAAAAACATTACACTCATTATTGAGCCCGGTCGCTCGCTTGTCGGGAATACCTCTGTCTTTGTCAATCGCGTTATTGGTGTTAAAACGAATGGGAACAAGCATTTCATCGTTACCGATGGCAGTATGTCGGAGCTTATCCGTCCGAGTCTTTACGATACCTATCAACATATCGAGTTTATCGAACCTGTAAATGGCACGCCTGAAATGTATGATGTCGTCGGTCCTGTTTGTGAATCCGCAGATTTCTTGGGTAAAGCGCGTTCATTACCGACCCCTCCTGAAGGTGCTGGCCTTGTTGTTTGCGATGCGGGTGCGTATTGCCACGCTATGAGCTCTAACTATAACCTGAAGATGACCCCGCCGGAATATCTTGTTGAGGGTGATAGTTTCACTTGCATTCGTCGCGTTGAGACGTTAGACGACTATCTGCGGGTTTTCGACGTATAAACTGCGGCTGCGTTAATTTAACAACGGAATGACAGCGTACAAATTCACAGACTATTTTGAGCAGCAAGTTCTGCAGAAACGCCCTTATTTGAAAAAAGAATGGTGCATCTATGTTGTTGAAAATGCTGTTCATGTTGAACCACAAGAACACAACAGATTCCGATTTTGGGCAGCAATACCTGAAATCGGAGGTCGTTATCTAAGGGTTATTACGCTCGAAGATAAAATCACGATTCATAACGCTTTTCCAGATCGAGGGTTCAAACCATGAGGCTCAACTACTATCCAGAAACCGACTCGTTATATATCAACTTGTCTGAACAGCCCAGTGTAGAAAGTCAGGAAATCTCCGAAGGCATCCTGCTTGATTACGATGCCGAGGGTAGACTTGTTGGCATTGACATTGATAATGCAAGCCACAAAGTTGACATGGAGAAACTGATTCTGAGTCAACTTCCTTGTGGAGTTGAAAGCAGCGTTGAAAAAATTGATCTTTCTTAATTCTTCATGGAAGTGCGGGGTTTGTTGTTTGCGATGCGGGTGCTTATTGTCCCGCCATGAGCTCCAACTACAATCTGAAGATGACCCCACCGGAGTATCTTGTTAATGGTGACAATCTTACCTGTATCCGCCGCGTTGAGACATTGGACGATTATCTGCGTCTTTTTGAAGTATAACCCCGTTTGGACAAGCTGGCGAGTCCGCCTTTTAACCTACAACCGTTCTTCTAAAAATGCAATCCCTGTTTCAAGATTAATTTCATGTTCGCCTTGAAAGTGGTCTAAGACCAACTGATCTCGGTGTCCTGCGGCTGCATAAATTTTCTCCAGTTGCGCGAACGCTGCTAAGGCATCCGCTTCAATAAAACACATATCGTCAGAACCGATCTGCACCATACACGCCCGTGGTGCTATTAATCCAGCCACGTCAGCGATGTCGCCTGCCTTCCGAAGCCCGAACATAAATTGTGAACCGCACGTATTCCCGCGCCCGCGGTCATTCAATGCGTCCGTCAATGTGCTGAGATAGCAGACGATCACCGCTGCCTTGACGCGTTGGTCCATAGCAGAGATATAGGTTGTCATAGTGCCGCCGAATGAACAGCCCATGCATCCCAAGCGTTCAGCATCAACCTCTGGACGTGACTGGAGATAGTCCAAACACCGTTGTCCGTCTGAGATATTGAGTTGCAGCAGTTGGTAGCCGAAGTACCCGAAAGCAAGATAGGCGATGTTGCATCCGTCACGACCGGGTCGGCGTGCCCATTCATCACGGTCCTTCCGTTCACCGAAACATCGCCAATCGGGTGCGATGGTTACAAATCCACGCTGTGCTAATTCCACGGCGTACTGTTTCTGATAGTCGTCTATAATACCGACTGCGCCATCTTTTCCGACGCCATGTCCGTGTGCACACAAAACCGCTGGTGCCGGGTTTTCTCCACTTGCCCCTTCTGGGATTAAGACGTAAGCTGGAATCGAGGAAAATGGATCCGGATTGAAGATAATCTTTTCCCGTGTGTAGCCATCGTGCTGTGTCTGCTCCAAGGTTTCAACTTCCAACGGGATCGCTTCTGGCGAAGGCCCCAGGTCTTCACCGAGAGTGCGCTGGAATTTCCTTCGCCACGCTTGCCACTCCGTTTTCGTTGTGCCATCGAAATGGAGCGGTGGCGTTGCTTTTAGAAGTTGGGCAACCCCCTGCTCTGTTGTCAAAAAACGTTGTGCTGTCATAATTGTGCCTCCGTTCGCGCGGGATGTAATCCGTGTATTCGCGTATCGTTTAGACCTTCATCTCATTATCTACACCGCAAAGAAAAAGTCAAGTTTTATTGAGAAAAGTCAAATCGCGAGCATGGGAAATCCGCAGAAACACCCAAGCAAAAACACTCGTTCCTACAACGCTATCGGCAACAAAATGCTTTACATTCTCTTGAACTCTCAGTATAATAAAATGCAAACAGAAAAGCAGGAGCGGATTTGTCTCCGCTCCAACGGAGAAGATATTTTATGGAACTTTACGAAGCCGTCAGTCCATTGGATTTCAGATATTATGGCGGCGATCCCGATTTTATGAAACGGTTGCTGCCTTATGTCTCTGAAGCGGGATACGTTACGTCCCAGGCAAAGGTAGAGGCGGCGTTGGTACGGACTTTGGCAAATTACGGTGTGTGTACTTCTGCGATTGCTGATGAGGTGGAAGCGGCAGTGGATCTGGTAACAGCGGAAGAGGTTTATGAGGAACAGTCGCGGATTCGGCATAATATCCGTTCGCTCGTTAATGTGATTCGGCGGAAGATTAGTCCAGAAGCGCGGCCTTATGTGCATCTGTTCGCTACCTCAGCAGACATTCTGGATACTGCGACTGCGTTGCGGTTCAAAGCGTTGACTGAAAATGTGATTGTCCCGGATCTGATTGCGTTGGTGCAGCAACTTATTACGTTGGCACGTGAACACGCAGAGACGGTGCAAATCGGTAGGACACACGGACAACACGCGGAACCGATAACGTTTGGCTATTCCTTGGCACTTTACATCAGCCGTCTCGGTACCCGAATCGAGAAGATTCACGAAGCCGGACAAAATCTGCGGGGTCAATTTTCAGGTGCAGTCGGTGCGTTTAATGGACTCGCGCTGATTCATGAACATCCAGAGCAGATTGAGGCGGATTTCCTTGCACTGCTGGGTTTAAAGCCGTCGGATACACATACATCAACACAGTGTGTGGAACCGGAGTTCATATCGGATCTGGCATATCAGATTACGGCGGCGTATACAGTACTTGCGAATTTCGCAGACGATATGCGACATCTTTATCGTACGGAGATCGCCGAGGTTGGTAGGAAGTATAACCCACAGTTGGTCGGTTCATCAACGATGCCGCATAAAGTGAATCCAGAGGCGTACGAGAACATCAAAAGTTTGTGGAAGGCGTTTGTGCCACGAATGCAGACTGTTTTTATGGATAGCATCTTAGAGCATCAACGCGACCTGACGAATTCGGCATCAAGTCGTTTTTTAACGGAACTGTTCACGGCGTTTGATTATGCGATCTATCGGCTTCGACGCGCCCTGGACGAGATGGATGTTAAGGCGGATAATATGCGGCGCAACCTCGAACTGAGTGCAGAGGATACGATAGCAGAACCGATCTATCTATTGATGGCATATTATGGGTTTCCTGACGCGTATGACCATACTCGGCAGTTAATAGGCCAGGTGCATCAGACAGGCAAAAGCCTGACAACGCTGCTGTGGGAAGATGAGACGTTTCGTCCTTTCTTGGAAAAATTGACAGAGCCGCAGCGTGAAGCACTCCGAGATCCGACGAATTATATCGGTGCTTCAGTTCGGGGGACATACGCGACATGCGATGAATGGGAAAAACGGATTCTTAATTTACCTTGCGGTTAAACTTCGTGCGTTTAGACTTTTGGGTGCGTTTCTTAAATCCGCACTCCACTTCGCTACGTGCTACGGTTTTCAAAACTTTTTAGAGTGGATTTTTAATTTACCTTGCAGTTAAACTTCGTGCGTTTAGACTTTTGGGTAGGTAAAAAATGTTTGATATTACTTACTTAGGACAGCGATGTTTCTGTCTCATTAAACGTTACCCACGTACATCGACAATTGTTAGCCTGCTGGTGTTCTTCTGTATCGGCATTTGGGTGGGTCGGGAAGTTCAGTTTAGTAAGATAACCGACTATTTTCGCTCCTATACCGACCCTGAACGGAGCGATGTGACAAAATCAGTTGAACAGGGGATTGTCCATCGGCAGATATTAGATAACGGGGTCCTGACGAACATTCTCGCCATATCCCCAGATGCGGCAGATATCCGTCCATATCGTGCGTTGAGTGCGGGCATAGGGACGGAATCGCTGGTGTCGCTTGCGCGGCGGCATAAGGCACTCGCGGCGATAAATGGTGGTTTTTTTGAGATGGTGGGTACATTCCGCGGAGAGTCGGTCGGTGCCCTGAAGATTGACGGTGAATGGAGAAGTGAACCGGAACAAGGCAGAGCGGTCATTGGACTCCGAACGGTCAATGGAAAAATTGAAGCGTACATTGATCGGATTGCCCTGCGACAAGAACTCGTTTTACCCGACGGCAGTACATTGCTAATCGACGGTATGAACCGGAGTCGTGGTAGAAACGAATTGGTGCTCTACGGTCCGCATTTTCATGCGGTGACCCTGACGATGCCAGATGGCGTGGAAATTATCGTCCGAAACGGTGAAGTAATGGGTATCCACGATAGGCGGGGGAGTTCTCGGATTCCGGCAGATGGTTATATTCTTTCCGCGAGTGGTAAGAAACGTGAGACGCTACTGTCACACCTTTCGGAAGGTGCCGCTCTCGATATTCGCGAGATGGTAATTCCTGAACGTGTTGGTGATAGCAATTTATGGGCAAGTTTTGCGCACATTATCGGCGGTGGTCCGTTATTACTACGGGATGGCATCGCGCCTTCTAAGCAAGCGTACGCGCGCGAGGGGTTTGATCAAGCATTTCACAGTTTTTGGCATCCGCGTACGGCAGTCGGTAAAAAATCAGATGGGACTCTTCTCTTTGTGACAATAACAGCAACAGAAGCAGGCGTCCGACGCGGTGTTATGTTGCCGCGGCTGGCGGAACTATTTCTGGAATGGGGTGCAACGGACGCGCTTAATCTTGACGGTGGTAACTCATCAATGTTAGTCATTCGAGACGAGGTCGTGAGTGTTAAACAGAAAAAGGCTCCTAAGCCTGAATCAAAGGATAACTTGAAATCACCCGCTCGTAATAGACCGCAGCCTGAATCAAAGGATAACTTGAAATCACTCGTTCGTGATAAACCGCAGCCGCAAAGAACGCGAGCGGCGAGGAATGTAAAGACTGCCCGCGGCAATCGTAGGGTGCGTCCAATGCCGAGACAACAGGGACGCGCAATTTCAGATGCAATCTTGATTTTTTCTAAGCCTTAAGTTATAATGTAAGAGATACGTTAAAACTGTAATAAAATAGCGGATGCCAAGTGCCAATACAATTGTGAAAGCACTGAACAGGCGCGAAAAATTGAACAGGAAAATTGAAGCGAAAACCTGAGACCTCGCTTTTCGCGCGATGAACGCGCCTAACTAAAAAAAACAGATAGAAATAGGAGGAGAAAAGTCGTGTTAAACAACAATAGTCCCCCCCAATCTATGGAAAAGAAACCCATATCCGACGTAGAACCGAAGTCAGGTTTACTGTCAAGACGTTCTTTTTTGAAGGGATCCGTTGGGCTTACTGCCTCGGCGATCGCTGCGGGTGGATTAATTTTGCCTGCATACGCGCAGTTCGGGTTCCAAGAATATATCCCGTACGATGCGACACGGGATATCCATCGTGGCACGCGATACGGAATCATTGAACACCATTACCCTGAGATGAATCCGACAGGCGAGAAGTTTGTTTTTGTAAGGCTGAAGTATCCGGGTGGCGATTGGTATACAAATATCGTTAACTACTATCGCTGGCCATCGGATCATAAATTCACTGAGATCCTTGCTGAAAATACGACGATCGATGTTGAGGTACGAGAGCACCCACAATACGTTGACATTGATGACGCAGGTTTATTTGAGTATCCGTTTCTTTTTATGACAGGTCATCGTGGGATTCGGCTTTCGACTGAACAGATTCGCAAACTAAGGGACTATTTTGAACGGGGTGGCTTTCTCCATGTTGAAGATTGTGATGCGCGGCTTAATGGCGGACGCGGTGGTTTACGTTTACACGTTTATGAAATGCTGCGCAAAGTTTTCCCCGAAAAGAAGTTGGAACGTTTAGAGCTGAGCCATCCGATTTATCATACGCTTTTCAATCACGATGAGTACCTTGGTGGTGATAAACGTATTGTCGGTATCTCCGATCACGATGAGGCAATTATGGATGACGATCGCGTGATGGTCTACTTTTGCCCGAGTGATCTGAATTGTGCGTGGGAAGGTAGACCGTGCAGCCCTGGCGGTAATGAGCAGCGAGATTGGGCATTTGAGCAGGGAATGAACGTCGTTGCGTACGCCCTCACAAGGTAAATAGCCGTCAGTTGTTAGCAAGAGGAGCCATCAGCCGTCAGTTACGGTGTTGTGGTGTCAAGGTTTGTGGTGGATTCCACAAGAATACTGAACGCTATAAGAGCGTAATTGATTGCTGATTGCTAACTACTGATTGCCACCAAGATAATGACTAAAAAACGAGAGGTAAATCATGAAAAGGAATTTTAGGTTGACTTATAGGCGATTTTCAAAATGTACGCTGTTTTGTCTTGTGACGCTGTTCATCTCTCTCGCCGTCCATGTCAACGCGCAAGAACGGTTTTCGGATGCAGTCGGTCCCGTTACCGTTCGAGAGGTAACGGCAATAACGCCTTTGGTAGTTCCCTATATTACATGGGGTGGCGAATCTGCACTTTTTCATGCTAACGGCGGATTGACGACAAAATCGGGTACGATTATGTCAGAACTCGGAATGAACCTGAAATTGGTGCCGGGTGATAACTTCCAGCAGCAGGTACGCGACTATCTCACAGGCAAATCTCCGTTCTTACGTGGCACGTTTAGAATGATAGCACAAGCAAGCGAAGCGGTAGGTAAAGATGCGCGGACAAAACCGGTCGTTTTTGGGCAGCTGACCTGGTCGGCAGGTGACCATTTCGTCGGGCGTTCCACTATTCGGAAAATATCCGACCTCAGCGGCAAAAAGGTTGCGATTCAAAAGGGTGGACCGCACGTTGGGATGCTTTATGATATGCTGATGACTGCCCGTCTCTCAAAGTCACAGATAGAAATTGTTTGGGTGGATGAGTTAACGGGCGCGAATGGACCTGCGGAACGTTTCCGAAACGATGCGACCATCGCAGGCTGCTTTGTAATAACGCCCGATATGATTGGATTAACAGGCGGTCCTGAGAATACTGGGACCGGAGCCGAGGGCACCGTCAAAGGTGCGCGTGTTGTTGTGAGTACAGCGACGCTTTCTCGTTCTATTGCCGATGTCTACGCCTGCCGCAAAGATTTCTATGACGCTTACAAACCTTTTGTTGAACGTTTCTTTGCCGGTTATCTGAAGGGTGCTGAAGAGGTTGTGGCTCTCAAAAAAGCCTACGAAACGAGCGGTTCCGCAAAATACACGCAGCTCCTGACAACGATGCAAAACATATACGGTAAAGAGGTGTTACCCACGCTTGAAGAGGATGCACACGGCTTAATCGCGGATTGCACGTTTGTTGGGCAGCCCGGAAATATTGCTTTCTTTAATGATCCGAGCAATACCATTACCGGTTTTGAAGGCTTCAATAAAGCCGGATTAGATATGGCGGTGAACTGGGGGTTTGCCAGACAGAGATATGCGCTGATTCCGTCTGACTTAAATTTTAATTCGCCAACCTTTAAGAATTTGCTCACGACGACCGTGACGGCGCCTACACAATTGAAACAGACGCGTTTTAAAAAAGAGACTGTGCGTGCTGAGATTGAATCGTTTAATGAAGATGCTGTATTAGACGAAAAGACGCTCATCTCGTTCACAATCCAATTTGATGCGAACCAAGATACGTTCAGCGATGCCAAGTATCGAGAAGAATTTGATAGGGTTGTTGAATTGGCTTCAAAATATGGGAATGCTGCGATAGCGATCAAAGGCCACAGCGATCCGTCTCGAACGCTAAGCATATTAGTTAAAACGGGACTCAGTACAGGTATTTTGAAACGGACAGGTACGCGAGGTAACTATAAATATTTTATGGAGGGTAAGCCTTTTCGTCTGGAAAACACGGCGAACCTGATTCGTTTGATTCAGCAGAAGAAGTTTGACGATGGCAGCAACGTTGAGAGTCCGTACCAAGTGATGCGGGCGGCACTCAAACTTTCCGAGCAGCGAGGGCAAGCGGTGAAAGCATCAATTATCAGCTATGCTCGTCGAAAAAACGCGCGTATTGACCCAGATCAGATCGTGCCAGTAGGTGTCGGAATTAAGGAGCCTGTTATTGCGAAACCTACGAGTCCGGCTGAAGCTGCAGAAAATCGGCGTGTTGAATTTGCTCTGATTAAAGTTTCAGCGGAAGCCGTTGCGGTCTCTGATTTTGATTTTTGATAGTTATCAGTTACAAAAACGGCTGAAGACTGACAACTACTTCCCGGATAGGGTCTTTTTATGAAATTTATTATAACTGCCAGTGCCGGCACGCGATTGATTCTGTTCCTGAGTTTGCTCATTTTTGGTGTCCAGATTTGCAGTGCTGATGATGATATTCATAAAGATAATATCGTTGTAATTCTTGATGCGTCTGGCTCAATGCAGGACAAGTTTAGTGGAGACCGAACAAAATCGAAGATGGAAGCAGCGAAAGCAGCACTACAAGAGGTGCTGGCGAATATTCCTGATGACACACAGATCGGATTACTGGTGTTTAGTGGTGCTAACATCCATAACGAATGGGTGTACCCGTTGGGCCCCAAGGACACTGAGAAACTGATAGCAGCGATTCATTTACCACAACCCAGCGGTGATACACCCTTGGGGAAATATATCCGAATCGGGGCGAATCGTCTCCTTGAACAACGGGAAAGACAGTATAACTACGGAAACTACCGGTTGTTAGTTGTTACAGATGGCGAGGCTTCGGATGCCGACAAAGTCAAGCACTATACGCCTGAAATTCTGAATCGGCAGATTCGCATTGATGTTATCGGCGTTGACATGAAAACCGATCACATGTTGGCAAAGGTTGTGGACAGTTATCGTAAGGCAGATAACCCGGGTGAACTGATAGCGGCAGTTTCGCAAATTCTTGCGGAAACAGGTGGGACAGGGACGGATGTTGGTGGCGAAGATGCTTTTGAATACATCGCGCCGCTTTCACCAGAAATTGCTGCTGATCTGATTCAGCGGCTGACAACACCGCCGAGCAACACATCAATCGCTGTAAAGCGGAAAGAGGCGACACCACCGCGAACGACACCACCGCGCAAGACATCAACACCACCGCAACAGAATACTGGAAACCAGGGTACCCTATGGTTTGTTGTGATTTTGATTGCGCTATCGGTTATCGGTTTCTTGATTTTCAGAAATAGGAAATAGACATTATGGACGCTGGAAAGAAAAAACGCATAATCATCATGGTAGCAAGTTGGCTTGTTATCATCGGTGTAATTGGGCTCGTCTATAAGTTCGTCGTTGAACCGTGGATCCGAGGTGATCTCGTTAAGGAGACGAGTACCCAACGTTACGCGCATACTATTAAGATAGCACACGACTCATTTCCGGGGTATGCGATCCTACGTTCTCCTGCCGTTCAGAACCTTTTGGATCGTCAAGGGATTAAACTGACGTTTGTTGACGATAAAGCCGATTATGTCGGTAGGGCACGCGCTTTGAAGAGTGGTAAGGTTCAGATGGCAGTTTTCACGATTGATGCCTACCTCAAGGCAGGTAGCGTGATCGGTGAATTTCCGGGTTCAATTGTTCTGGTGATTGATGAATCTAAGGGAGCAGATGCGATTGTTGCCTATAAACGCGGTGTCCCACAAATACCGAGTTTGAGCAATTCGCGGGCGCGTATTGTGCTGACACCGGATTCACCGAGTGAGACGCTTGCTCGAATAATGATCAACAAAATGAGCCTTCCGAGTCTCCCATCTTCGTGGGCCGTTGAGACTAACGGTGCTGAAGATGCTTACAAGAAACTGAAGTCTGCCGACCCAGATGAGCCATACGCTTATGTTATCTGGGAGCCTTATGTGACGAAAGCCCTCGCTATTGACGGTGTGCATCTGCTGTTAGACAGTTCAAAGTTGAAAGGTTATATTGTTGATGTGTTAGTCGTGCAGCGTGGATTTCTGGATTCTCAACGTGAACTCGTCACGCATGTCGTCCAAGCGTATCTCCGTGCAAACTATGACTACAATAACCAAGCCGATGGGTTAGCCTCTTTAATTCAAACAGATGCCAAGAAGTATGGCGACCCGCTGAACCGAAATGAGACGGATAAGTTGGTGAAGGGTATTGAATGGCGGAATACGGTTGAGAATTACGCGCATTTCGGCGTGATTCCCGCCACTGAGGCAAAAGGGACCGAGAGACTCGAAGCGATGATCGGTAAAATTGTGCAGGTGCTGGTGCAGACGAATTCAATCGCTGCGGATCCAGTGTCAGGCAATTACGAGCAGCTATTCTTTGAAGGTATTTTGCGCTCACTCCATCACGATAAGTTCCACCCCGGTATGCTGAATGCGAGTGGTAATGATGAGTTAGATGGTATTTTCGTTGGCTCAACACCGATGGAGCAGGTTCGAGAAGAGGCGGCACTCAATCCGCTTTCTGATACAAACTGGAATACACTTACGCCCGTCGCTGCGATGAAAGTTGAACCGATCCAATTTGGACGCGGGAATGCTCGGATTCTTCCGGGTAGTAAACGTGCGTTGCAAGAACTTGCTGCAAATCTGAAATCGTTTCCACAATACTATCTTCGAGTCGTAGGCCATACGCGTCAGGAAGGGGATCCAGCAGCGAATCGAGTTCTTGCTTTACAACGTGCAGAGGCAGCGGCAGCGTCTTTGAGAAATTTCGGTATCGCGAACCATCGCATTCGTGCAATTGCGAGCAACAAAACCTCTACGCAGATGCGCGGTGCCGCAGCACAAAGCGTTACGTTCGAGCTTCTCGGAAAACCGTATTGAGAATAGTTGTCAGTTAACAGTTGTCAGTTTTCAGTTAAGAGACCCCCTGTGGTCGTTGCGTCGTTCGCCATGCTACAAGAAAGTAACCCTCACTGCAAGGCAAACTGAACGGTTTTTCGCAGAAAAACCGAACCCTCACTGTGAGGCAAACTGATAACTGATATGGTAAAGAAAATTGATTGATCGGAAATTGTTTCGGAAGAAATTCCTACTCCATCTTTTTGGTAACCCTTCCGTTGTTTTCCCTTTCGCTGCGGGGGGCTCTCTTGCTTTTGCATCTTGGGTGCTCAATTTAGAACCCCAGATTCTCTATCTATTTGGTAGTGCGATTCTTAGCGTTTTAGTACCGATCGGGACCTTGATTAGCAAGTGGGCCACTGGTACAGACGATATAGCCAAACAGGTGCACAATGAGATTCTTCAGGAAGTCCAACACAAGCAAGAGGCAGAGCTGAACACTTTACATCAACAACTTGAAGCCGATGGTGATGCGCGAACAGAGACGATGCTTGGAGAACTTCGCGCCTTGCACACGTCCTTTCAGGAGGAAGCAGGTGGTGATGGCTGGATGGGCACACTTCCGATTACCGTCAGAGCCGACATTACTGATAAAGTTTCTGAACTCTTTACACAAGCAGTGGAGTGTTTGAAAGACACGCTTAAAATGCATCAAAAATCAACGGGTACGCAATTGGGAACGACCGTCAAAGGCGTGCTTCAACAACATCGAGAACAACAGATTAAAGACGTTCAGCAGACGATTGTCCAACTTTCACATCTCTATGCGCGGGTATTAACGCTCAACCCTGAAAGCGATGAAACAGAACTTACACGTCTCCGCGCGGAACTCGATGAAAGCCTCACTTTTGCGAAACAGGTTGATGCCAAGATACGTGAATTAACACCGTCAGAAGATTATGCTGCACCCCAAACAGAAGATAAAGAATATCAGGAAAAATAGAGCAAGGACAAAATTTATGACGTTATACACATCGCACTACGATAACATTCCGAGCAGTTGGGAGCCTGTTTTAGAACGTTTGAAGAAATTTGAAACGCTTGCACAGCAAATTACTAAAGCAAAAAAGGAACAGAAAACCGATTTATCCGAAACGCTTAAAACGTTCTATACACATCATGACGCTTTGATGGCAGATACGCGTGCCCGCTTGCGACACGCGCCGACGCACTGTGATGATGAGGCGACTTTAGATGCTGCTTTTGTTGAGGCTGTCTGGCTGTCCATTGAACACTATCCAGCTTTAGTGCATCATCCAGAAATCGAAAATTTAGATACCGCGGGTTCTAAAATATTCACACTCTTTACGCCTGATGCGCCAGCGACCCCGGGCAAACGAGAATCTTTAAAACTCCAACTTCAACGCGCGTTCAACTTAGACTCAGAAACAGTAGATAAACTCACCGGACAACTATCCACACGAACAAATCCGCTTCACTATCGGCATCAAATTATGAAGAGTTTAGAGACTCGTTTTAGTTTGGTGTCTGATAACCCGAAACTGGACGCAGATATCTTACAACTTTTTCGGTCTTTATACCCGGGTGCTCCGTTTGTAGCGGGTGAGGTAAGATTGGTGAAAACGTCCTCGGCACTCTATTTTTGTCTCCCAACTGAACCGCAAGAAAAGGCAGAAGCATCGAGTGTTCCCTCGGATGAACGAAGTAAAGCAAACAAAACGTCCCAACGTCCGACAGCCTATTATGAAAAATTTCTCCGAAAAATCTGGGAGGTTGAACCGTTTGCACATTTTCCCGTGTTCGGAACTTTTAACGCGGAAGATTTAGATTTAACCTTTCGGCAGGAGATTGCTGCTGATACTGAATTGTCTTTGGAATTGGTTACGTCAACACTGACGCGGATGGTTGGTGTGCTTCCTTTAGCGGAACTTGACAAATATCTAATTCACGATACTTGGGGGCATCAGTGGCAGGAAAGTCTACTCGATTTTGAGAAACCGTATACCGCGTTAACGCTGTTTAAACGCCCATTATCACTAACAGAAACGGCATCGGTCTTCGGAGAACAAACTTCTTTCGCTGACACATTCATCAAAACTAAGGCGGGAACAATAGCCCTCGATTCAGAAAAACTTCAGCAATTTATAGATGCGGAGTTGTACGAACGGGCAATCATCGCTTTTACGCCGATTCTCGCAGAAATGTTAGCGGATGTGGTAGAATATAAGTTCTTAGAACTATACCCCGAACAAGAACATCTATTGCCGAGTTCTTCCTTACTTAAAGCGTTTCCGAGCAAATTGGATTTGACGCTCTTAGATTTGCGGACTTGCTTTGCGCATGCCTCTGAAGTTTTCCAAAACTGGGTTACCTCTGAATCGACGCAACAACAATTACACAAGGAAATTTGCGAGAAACTTGATATTCCAGACAAGGCAACAAAACACAAGGAACTCTCACACGTTCTGAGTGCTGCGGTCGAACTTTGTAAGGCGCAGCTTCTTTCCTTCTACCAACCCGAATGGACCTGGGAAAAAATGGAAGATGGTGCCTTGAAACTGAATGCGTTTAGTTTCGCAGCACTGAACTTCCTCCGAATCCACACTGCACTTATCCAGACCTACGAAGATCTTTCACAGATTGATGCCCCGTATGGCTTCAAAGATATTCTGGTATTAGCGATGGGGACATTTTTTGAAAGGCAGCCGCAACAGCATATTTGGGAACTTGACGGATTTTTAACAGAAGCGTTTCTGCCACGTTGGGAAAAATTGGTGGCTATGAACTTTAGCGTTTGATTTGTGGTGAATCTGTCTTAGAAATGCGAGATTAATTTTTCGCGGAGGCGTTCATAAGCGAGACTCGCGCCAGCAATGTTGCCTGCAGCTGGACCTATCTGAAGTTGTGCGATGGTGCCGGAGCCGAAGAGGTCCTGGATCGGATGGAGTTGTAAATCGTCATCAAGGCGTGGTAGACCTCGGACGAGTGGGACTTGGTGTTGTGTAATTAATTCTTTTAAAAATCTGTAGCGATGAAGGTTGAATTGATATCCTGTCGCTAAGATGACGCGAGATACGTTGGTAATAGTGTTTCGCGTCGTTTCAATTTGTAGCCCTTGTGCCGACGGATATTTTTTTTTCTCAACGATGTTATGGATACAAGTTTCGGGGTAGAGAACAATGTTTGGTGCCTCCATTAAAGCTGCCATAATATCTGGCGTAATACTCCCTTGACCGCTGTTTTGTTGGATTATCTCGTAACGTCGCTGAAAATTCGCCTCGCTTGCAAATTCTGCGAGTGCCTTGGGACCTAACCACACCGGCGGAAAATCGAACTGCTCTGTTCTCAACGGCTTCCGAGCCATCAGTGCTACGTCATGTCCCTCCTCGCTGAGACTTCTTGCGAGTGTTCCTGCTGTCAATCCACCCCCAACAACGACAATTTTTGCTGGCGACGTTCCAAATTCTTCCGACACAGAAAATTCGGATGCGTGTAAAATCCTGTCGGGATATAGACGCTGCCATCGTATGAACTCCGGTGGTATGTAAGCACAATCATCAGTTCCGATGGCGAGGATTACACAACGACTCCGAAACCCTTCATTGCCCGTTGAGATCAAGCGGAACGGAAACGAACCAGCCCCTTTGTCCCACCGTAATTTTGCGACTTCAAACTGATAATAGACTTGGTGTTCCATTAGTTCAGCAAGCACAACGTTGCAGAAATCCCAAAAGAGTTGGGTCGAAGGTTGGGCATAAGGGGGTGCTAATTCGCTGGTTCGGTTATGGCGTTCTGCGTATTCAACGATGCCGAGTGCATCGGGAGTAATGTGATGAACAGTGGGAGATCGGAGAAAGGTCATACCTTGACGTTCCGTTTTGCGCTGCCATTGGGTGAGCGGTTTCGGATGCCGATCAAGGATTGCGAGATGTCTTGCGGCTGTAGGTGCTTCACGGAGTAGCCGAAGTGCTATAGATACGCCATGTATTCCGCCACCGATAATGGTAATTGGGATGTTTCGGTGGGCAAGCTGGCTGTCAGCTTTCAGCAAGAGGGTTTTGGATTTAGCAGATATCTCTTCTACTGACGACTGATGGCTGGCAGTTGATGGCTGATAACTCTTCATTAGACAGAAGCTTAATCGGTATTGGGTCCAGGTAAATAGAAGTTTTTAAGCGCGAAGGTTTGTGAGGATAGTGCGTCGGTTGCGCGGTAATGACTGTATCTATACTGAACGATTCCAATCGATGGTGCGACCCAATAAATTGCGGGTGGACTAATTAAGAAACTTGACGGCTCTGGACTATCGGCGTAAACGACCTCTTCGTGAACAACAAAAGTTGTGTAAGTGCCTGCGGGTACGGTGACCTGTACGTCTTTCTCAGCGACATAACGCGTAACTTCTACGGGTATCCCGGCAGTCTTTTCAAAAACGACCCATTTTTTTCCGACTTCCAACGGAAAATCCCATAGACGGCGCGGTGGAAAATGTTTTTCGTGTTGTATTGTAATCGTATTGGCGGAACTCGGCAGAAAAATATCGAATGCGGATTCCACCAATGCCTGTGGCGTTTTAGCAAAGTAGGTCGCAAAAATTGGGAACGGGAATACATCAACAAATTCACCGTCTAATCGTAAGTAAAAGGCATTCGCGACCAAGTGGTCAACAGCCTGCCAGTTGAATTGGTCATCTTCAACAGAACTCATTTCACTGACAGTCATCTGTCGATGCGTAGTTCCACTGACATCGCGCGTTCCTTCAACTCGGAGTGTGAATTCTTGGTCGGTGTCAACGTTGATATAGGTCCATGCGGAGCCTGTATCCGTCGGAATATCAGTCGCGTAAAGTTTTCCTGGGGTCTTAGACAGTGAAATTTCAGGGTGAGGGTCAATTAGCCCTTCGTTTCCACAGCTGCAGAGGCAGAGTAAGAGAGATATGAAAGAAATGGCTATCAGCCAGTGGATTCTCTCTCCAAAAGTTGTCATTGTCATGCTGAAGACTGAAAAATGGTGACTATTCATCATTTTATTACACAGAATTTTCCGGTACTTTGGAGCCCGTTTCCATCGGTTGCTCGGAAGAAGTACAGTCCAGTGCAGACCATTTCGCCGCGTGCGTTTGTGCAATCCCATTCGGATGCGTTACTAAGTACTTTAACCAAATTTCCCAAAGCATCGTAGATTTCAACGGTCAAGCCCTTCGGATAGAAGGTCAGATGTCTGCCCTGCCCTGCATATAGTGGGTTAGGTGCAACTGTGACATTTCGATTCGCACTGTTGGCGATATAGTTGAAGGTTTGTCCTTGCCAGATTCGGGTGCCGACTACGCCAGTCGGGGTGTGTCCACGAATTTTATAGAGATAGATACCTGTCGGTGGAAATCCATTGGTGCGGAGCGTTCCGCTCCATTTTGTTTCGGTTTCTTGCGTTAAAAAAACGGTATAACTATCTCTGTTAGGACTTTCTACGGTCAGGTGTGGCGCGGCTTGTAAGGGTTGCGTGCTTTGGACTTCAACCAGCCACTCGCCTGTGCCGTGGGGTTGTGTATGGATAAAGAAGGCAGGTGCCCCGTTTGTCGTGTCGAATCCGGGTACAATGCCATCTGGTGCGATACTCGGCGTGCCCATAATACCCATAGCGTTAACAGGTGCAACGGCATAGTAATAGTGGATATTGTTTGGATCAAAGAATATACTATCTATATTAACATCCTGAAAGACAGTCGAATCTTCAAACCGTGTTTGCGTGAGATCCACACGACCGACAATCGCTATATCATCTTCAGGGATGCCATTTCCATCGCGATCAGCGGCAGCGAGGGGTTCATTAGAGTTCTGAAAGGGTTGCGGAGCATCTGTCTCACTTAGGAGTTCATAGCGTTTTCTGACAATTGCGATTTCCCGAATATCAGTTGAGTTGTCAATATCCCACGTCACTATGGGTCCATTACTGCCTTGCGTGACTTGTACGTTGGAGAGTGTCCCTGCTGGTGGTGCGCCAGCGGTATAACTGACAGCCCCGCCGAAAGTGCCGCCGGAGATTATGACCTGTTCAACATCGGGATGCATGTTGATCAGAATGAGTGCAATTTCCCGAATATCTCCACCAAAATCTTTGAATGTCATCTGCGCTTCTTGGGCGCGTTGATAGGTAAATGCCTCCTTGATTTCAGTGGTACCGTTCTGTTTTTTAACAATAAATTTGGCAGCCCACCCGCGCAACCCTGTAAATGTATGCCGATCGAGTTCTCCCTGAATTCTTCTTTGATCATTCAGCGTTAGACGACTCATATCTATGGGTGCGAGGTCTGCGCCATCAATTTTGATTGCAAACTCTGGCATAACACGTGTCGGTCGGAAGACAATATATCGTGATGCGAAATGCTCAGGCATCGATTCGGAATCGAAATCGGCGCGGATTGGATAACTGGTGTGGACATCGTTTGGATGAATAGCAACCGGCGGGAAACGATGTGCGAACTTGTAGCCAGGTATATCGGTTGCTGTATTGGCGCGGTTGTGCGTAAAATAGTTCCATACCGTGAAGGTCTTGAATGCTTCGGCGAGTGTGGTGCCGTGATTCGTAAAGACATCATAGAAGTTTCCCATCTCGCGATAACTGCCATCAGTAGTATTTTCGTAAAACTGCCGGATAATATCGTACCCGAATCGTTCTGCCATATACAGTGCCCAGATAACGGAACCGTACTCGTGGTCGCCGATACGGCTCTCAAGCGAAATATCGGGAATGAGAAACCAGCGGCGGAGCTGATGGATGTAGTAGTTATAAGAATCGGTTTCATTGGGTTCATCGGGATCGGGAAGCGTATCGCCATCGTCAACGCGTCCGCCGTCATAAGTCATGACTTCTATCCAAGTTGCGGAGGCTTCCATGAACCATGTCGGCATATAGGCGTTGTAGCCAAACTGGATGCCATGTAGGAATTCGTGTGTACAGGTCGTTTCAAGATAGCGGATGCCTTCGGCTTTCCCTACGTAATCGTAGATACGCGAATTAATCATGAAATAGGGTGCGACGGTCAGTGAAGTAGATAAGACGCGTCCTTCAAACCAATCCGCTGTGGTGATACCGAGTGCGGGGAAGGTAAAGAGATAGACATCGTATTTATGATCGCCGCCGTTCTGCGCTGCCCAAAAGTCGATGTAGGGGACTTTAAACCCCATGAGGTCGATTTGAACGTGATAGGCGCGCTCCATCGCATCAGCACAGAGATCAATATAGTCAGGAACACCGTTACGTGGATGAAAATCTTCAAGCGGTGGTGCATGGGGTCCGACGCGTGTGTAATGGAGTCTGAAGTGCGGTGTGGTAAATTTTTCTGGCAGTTCTATCTCGCCGAAGAAACTACCGGGGAGCCCGGGTCGTAGGAAAATCGGTTTGAGTTCCTGCCGATATATTGCGGGTAAGTTGTGCCAATTCTTGGCGAGGGTGACAAAACTGTCGGTTGCGCATTCCGTTATTTCGTTTGCGGTGTACCTCGGTTTGAGGTTGGTGAATTGTCGAGCCGTTTGGATTGCGCTTTGGAGCTCAGGATCCGGTGGAAGTGCGTGTGCAACTGATGATACTGTAAAGAGTGCGATGAAAACAATAAACGATATTTTCATTATTTTTAAATATAGGGTTTCTGATCGGTTTTTCCGTTGTCAAAAACCGGTTCCTGATTAGGTCGATCCGCTTTCGGGTACTTGTAGTTTTTTAAGGGGCCATCGGGCAAAAACAACATACGTTTAACGCCAACGTATATTATATATGGTTCAGGACTAATATTCAAGCGAAACGGGTCGGTTTTCCATCAAGGCTGGTGTGATTGGTCTCTTTCCAATAGGCTTCTACACCCTCTTCGCCTTTCTTGGTCGCCCACGCGTTCAACTGTTCCCTTTCACCGGCGTAGTCGTAAAGCGGTACAGCCATTCCACACGAGGTTTGCACAAGTTCAATAGTAAGATCAAAGATTTGCCTTGCTCCCGGTAGTGATGTGAATAACGGAAAGAGTAGTTGCCATTCGGGATCGTCTTTGTGGATGGCTTTTGCGGTGCCGTAGAGTCGGAGGATTAAAGGGTTATCCTCAAATGCGGTGAACATAAGCGTCATTCGCGGGTTTTCTTGAACGTGTGCGGCGGTTTCATTACCACTTCCAGTCACGTTTAACCAAGCAACGCGGTTTGGATTAAGGACGCGTAGGGAATCCATGCCTTTTGGAGATAGATTGATTCTACTATCGGCTGTTGCGGTTGCGACAAAGAAGATTTTTTGGTTTTCGATGAATTGCTGTAGTTTCGGTGAAATTTGCTTATATAGTTTTGCCATTGTCCTGATTACCTCTAAAACGACTTAAAGCCTCACCTTTTAAGAGATGCCCAAGTTGTTGTTAATTTATCCGAAGGTTCAACTGCTTGTGGTTCAGCACCTTCGATGTCAGCGACGTACTCGCCTTCGTAGAGACGGATGTGGTCGAACCAGACATCAACCTTCTCTGCGCCCATGATGATGCCGGCGCGTGTGTTGACATCATCTGCTGTCATTTTGAAGGTGATGAAGAATTCTTTCCATTCTTCTGACAGATTGATTGTCTGCCTTGCATATTCATTCCATGGGTCACCTTGATGCAGAATCCGCATTACAACAGTTCTCAGTTTTTCACTTTTCGCCCACAAACTGTAGGTATAGGTCGTGCCTTTCTCCAATGTGAAGGGTTGCTGATAGAATTGGATGTGCCATAGCGCGCCAGCCTTGCTGATTTTGACGTAAGCAACTTTTTTGCCGACAACGGGTTCTGCCTTTTTGCCCTCCGTTTGAAAAAGGGCAGCAGCATCGGCATGCGTCCAATGGTGCCACCCTTCAAGGTTAAGGTCGAAATCGCCGTTTTTGAGGATATTTTCTGGAGGTTTCTCGGCGGACGTGAACGGTGTGAATCCGAAAATCCACACCGATACAAGCAAACAGATGCCTATCGAAAATCGTTTAGTTGTGTTCACCGTCTTCACCATCATGTTCGCTGTCACCTTCTGCATCATGTTCACCGCGTTCTCCTTCTCCATCGCTGCCGTGTTCGCCCTCTCCGACTTCAGGATGGGCTGTCCATTTGTCAAAATTGGTGCTGGTTGCGGCGAGTAGGATTTCTCTTTTTTCACCGGGGGCGAGGTCGCCTGGTGCTGTTGGGCCGAGTTCTTTTCCGTTTGACAAGTGAACTTCGATGCGGACCCGTTTCAAAGTTTCGTCTGTAGTGTTTTCGACCGTGCCTTTGAAGGCGTTGCTTTGCGTATCGTAATTTAAAATCAGTCGGGCTCCGTTGCGAACTTTATCGTACGTATCGGTAAGGGTAAGTTCAACGTTAGATTCCTCGTCGCCGTCATCAACGGATAATTGTTCCGTTTTTGAACACCCGCTTATACTGGCGAACAACACGATGGCACTTGCGACAAGGATGCTGTAAATCGGATTCATGAGTATACCTCTTTCTACAAGATAGGAATTTGAACGTTATTTTGTGATACCACCCACTACCTAAAGGCAAGGGCTTCGTAGCAACTGCGGTTTTCTTAGAGAGGCCACCGTCTTACTGTCGCTCCAATCGTCAAATTCACTTTTTATATTATATCATGAGCTGTCTACACCCGCAAGCTAAAGCCTGGGGATTTGACGGGGGAGTGTTAAGCAAGACGTTAGGATTAGCAGATATGTTTACAAAAAAGGGAGCAATTGGTGTATTGCTCCCTTAGAGAAGTATGCTAACAGAAGCACTGAAGTGCCTGGTTTAATTACCGCCACCTTCAGCACCACCTTCGCCGCCAGCACCGCCGTGTTCACCGCCACCTTCAGCACCACCGGCTTCGGCACCTTCGGGAGCCGCACCACCACCTTCGCCTGCCTCAGCACCGCCTTCGCCGCCAGCACCGCCGTGTTCACCGCCACCTTCAGCACCACCGCCGGAACTGGGTCCGACTTCGGGGTGAGCTACCCACATGTCAAAGGGTTCGTTCACTGCCATCAGCTCAATGGGTATTATTTCACCGGGGGCAAGGTCAACTGGAGGCGTTGGACCGAGTTCCGGATCCGTTGGATTGGGTCCCTGGCTGTTGAATAGGTGAATTTCGACGCGAACTTGCTGTAAAACCGCATTTGTGGTATTTTCAACAGTTCCTATAAAGGTATTGGTGACTGCATCATAAGCCATAATGAGACGTGCCCCTTTTCGGGTATGATCATACGTCTCAGCCAGAGTGAGTTGATTTGCCGATTCTTCGTCGCTTCCTGGCATTGGGGGCATCATACCATCGGATGCATCTGATTCGGTAGGTATCATCGGTGGTGTTGCGCGGTCGCAACCGATAATCGCCGTTGCCATCAATACGGCAACCAGTAGGGTGAAGGTTCCAAAATTGCGTTTCATGAGTGTGCTCCTTTCTAAAAGCATGAATTGTATGAATTGTATGAATTGTATGAATTGTATGAATTGATGAAAGATAAAATGTAATCTACTATCGTTTGCCTCTATAGAAAAGCGATGATTAGTATGTTGCTCCCTTAGAGGCATCTGCTAACAGGGGCCTCGGTTGCATCAGTGCTGAAGTGGTTAGCTTAACCACCCCCGCCTTCATTGCCACCTTCGCCGCCAGCACCGCCGTGTTCATTGCCGCCTTCACCGCCTTCACCACCGCCACCCGAGCTGGGTCCGACTTCGGGGTGAGCTACCCACTCGGTAAAGGATTGGCCCCCGACCGGAAGTGTGATGGCGTGCGATGCACCGGGCTGAAGATCAACGTTGGGTGTTGGACCGAGTTCATCAACGGTAACCGTACCGTTATATAAATGAACTTCAACGCGAACTTGGGTTAAAATCCCATTGGTCGTATTTGTAACAGTGCCTGTAAAGGCATCGGTCGCCGCATCATAGGATATAACCAGACGGGCACCGTTTCGGACATTGTCGTATTTATCGTTAAGACCGTATCGGACTGACGATTCTTCGTCACTTCCGCCACTAGCGACTGGATTTTCTGTGCTGGGATTTTCTTCATCGGTTGAACATCCGGTAATACCGGCGACCAATGCGAAAGCAATCATTGTGAGAATTGCCAAATAGCGTTTCATGGATTCGCTCCTTTTGATATATGGGTATGAACTAATTTTCCATATCTGTTGGCAAGATTTCAAATTCTGCCAACCGGTTCGTTAGGGACATTTCAATTTCGCGTAAGTTCTATTTTCCTTTGTGAAAAATATTGCATAGTACGAAATGATATAATCTACATGCTGAAACTTAAGACTGCGGTTTTCACCTGATTATCTATATGAATCGTCTAACGATACCTTACTAAATTTCGTTTACATCACTTTTGTGAATCGTCTAACGATACCTTACTAAATTTCGTTTACATCGCTTTTATGAACTGTCTAAAGATAACTTATTAAATTTCGTTTACATCGCTTTTGTGAATCGTCCGTTGTGTCAATTTCACTGAAATATCCTATGTGCCAGTTGCCTCGACAATGTTGCCGACGTATAGGTTTCTCCATACGCCTTCGTTTGATTCAGCGAGTGATATTAGCGTGCACCGTTGTAGCGCGCGGTCTCCAACACATCCGCGAAAGGCAACGCACCGTGCAACAGGAACACACGATGCGTCCAGAATATCAGTTCGATTCATAAAATGTGACGTTAGCGGCTTCTGATGTTAACCTGCTGGAACGCCTCCGCAGGTAAATATCTCCCTAACACCTTCTGAATATCTGTTTCTGTGAGTTTCTGCGGTGTGATCAAAACACATTTGTTTTGCGAGTTCTTGCGCCAAGCCGCTTCAAATTCTTTGTAGGTCAAGCGGCGTTTGGAGAGATTGGTAGGATTTTGAAGAAAGACCTCGCTGAGTTGGTCGTTGTAGTCGGAGATTGGCAAGATTTCTGGGGTGCGTCCTTGAAATTGGATCATTACAATAGGGGCCCACCCTTTGGCAACAAATGCCTTCAGGACATCAAACGATCCACCGGAGACGACGGCAGCATGTTGAACTGTCCCACGCGTCCTTGCGAAGAAGTCGTCTAACCCGGATCTGCTTGCGGGTATAGGTTCTTTGAAAGTGTTTCTAAGATAAGGCTGTTCCTGCAAACGGACAGTAGCACTTTCAGGTAAACCCGCTTGGTTCTCCTCAGCCTGCATCGCGGTTTCAGGAACAGGGTACTGTTCTTGACGGGACGACGTGCACTGGATTGCCAAAAGCGCGAAGACAATCAATAGGACACACGCGCGAACGGTTGAATAGAAAGAACCTCTGCGGAATGTCTGATGAATTTCTGGTAAAAAAGACAGATAGCGTTTCATGATTTCATCCTTCCTTAATATAAAGGGTCTGTGTGAGAAATGGCTACTGGCACCATTGAGAGTTTTACACAACTGATGATTTTGAGTAGCCTGTGCGAAATCCTCTGGATCGCGCAGCTTGCTACCCCTTTGTGAACGTGAGTTTGAGAATAAACTGCAGTCAACTGTTAACCTGTGGCGCGTTCGCACCGTTCCTCGCGACGCATCGCGCGGCAATTGACACACTTATTCAGTTATAATAGGTTAAATCTTGTTTTTATTCAAATCAAAAATAAAAAAGTCTATATCCAACTGTGAATTATAGGATACTTTCAGGGAAAAAGCAAATTATATTCATAAAAATCACTAATTTTGCTTGAAAAGACTTTTGGGGATAAGGGGTTGGTTAGAGAAATAACGAAAGGGCAGGTTATTCACCTGCCCTTTGAGAGGATTCCCGGCAGCGACCTACTTTCCCGCGGGGTCGCCCCCGAAGTATCATCAGCGCTGAAGGGCTTAACTACCGTGTTCGGGATGGGTACGGGTGGGTCCCCTTCGCTATAGCCACCGGAAAATCTTTTTATACGACTCAAACTTAGCCGAAAGTCGCGATTCGGAGATCGCTCCTACCGTAAATCGTTGCTGAGTCATAATAAGAATATTTGACAATTGCATAGGTGTGAGGGGTCGGTAGAATGAGAAAAGAAGTTATCAAGCCCTCGACTTATTAGTACCAGTTAGCTGAACCGCTCACACGGTGTACACATCTGGCCTATCAACCTTCTTATCTCGAAGGAGTCTTACCAACTTAACGTTGTGGGATATCTTATCTTGAGGGAGGTTTCACGCTTAGATGCTTTCAGCGTTTCTCCTCTCCGTACATAGCTACCCAGCGGTGCCACTGGCGTGACAACTGGTGCACTAGAGGTACGTCCACCCCGGTCTTCTCATACTAGGGGCAGCATCTCTCAAATATCCTACGCCCGTACCAGATAGGGACCGAACTGTCTTACGACGTTCTAAACCCAGCTCGCGTGCCACTTTAATCGGCGGACAGCCGAACCCTTGGGACC